>CALGGY010000031.1 GCA_937915785.1 uncultured Bacteroidales bacterium | reverse complement strand
TCAACATTCTCTGTCTATTCACAAAAATCTCCCAAAATTATTTTGGACACTATTGAGTTTGCTGTGATTGTTGCATTTGTAGCATGAATGTGGCTCTGTTAATTAGCATTGTGCTGACTATATTTGAGGCAAAGCCCGAAAAATAATTGCCACAAACCGCAGTATTACAGTCGTTTATGTCGGGCGAGAGGGTGAATTGACAATGAACAATGAACAATGAACAATGTACAATGAGCAATTTATCAATCCCCCCCAGCACCTCATCTCGGATCACGGTTCACAACTTCAAAAAAAAACACTTGACAAAATGTTGGTTTAGGGATTGCTCTATGTAATTCTTCGCATAATTCCTGCGATGTAATAAGAAGTGCCGGATTTTTACTCCGGCATTTTTTTCCGCTCGAAAAATTTGCACGTCCCATTTTTTTTCCGTATCTTTGCTAATTGGGACAGGATTTTTTTTTGGAAACGCCCCATTTATTACGTGCTGAATTTCAGTGCTTTATGCAATGAATGAATATCAAGGCTAATCAGAAAAAAACACCCGAACAAATATAGGTATAACAACATTAAAAGACGTAACAACACAGATGGAAAAACGTAAAATAGAATTCTGTTTGGTTTACAGAGACATGTGGCAGTCGTCGGGCAAGTTCGTACCCCGAGTGGACCAACTGCAGGAGATAGCTCCCGTCATCATCGACATGGGATGCTTTTCACGTATCGAAACCAACGGCGGAGCATCCGAACAGGTGAACCTGCTGTATGGCGAAAACCCCAACAAATCGGTGCGCGCTTGGTGCAAACCCTTCAACGAAGCGGGCATCAAAACCCAAATGCTCGAACGCGCCCTCAACGGCCTGCGCATGTATCCCGTACCCGCCGATGTGCGCGAGCTTATGTGCAAGGTTAAAAAAGCACAAGGCGTGGACATAGTGCGCTCGTTTTGCGGCCTCAACGACCACCGCAACCTCGAACTATCCATAAAATACGCCAAAACCGCCGGACTTATCTCCCAAGCCGCACTAAGCATCACCTACTCCCAAATACACACCGTGGAATACTACATGGGCGTGGTGGACAAACTGGTAGAATACGGCGCCGACGAGATTGGCCTCAAGGACATGGCCGGCGTTGGACGTCCAGTAATGCTCGGTCGTTTGGTTAAGTGCATCAAAGATAAATACCCGCACATACGCGTGCAATATCACGGACATACAGGTCCCGGTTTCAGCGTGGCATCGGTGCTTGAGGTGTGCAAAAACGGCGCCGACATCATCGACGTGGCCATGGAACCGCTGTCGTGGGGCATGGTGCACCCCGACGTCATCACCATTCAGGCAATGCTGAAGGATGCCGGATTCGACGTGCCCGAAATCAACATGAAAGCCTATATGCAGGCACGCAGCCTCACACAGAAATTCATGGACGATTTCCTCGGATATTTCATCGACCCCAAAAACAAGATAAGCACCTCGCTGCTCGTAGGCTGCGGACTTCCCGGCGGCATGATGGGCTCCATGATGGCCGACCTGAAAGGCGCACACGCAGGCATTAACATGTTCCTCAAAAAAGCCGGCAAACCCGAACTCACCGAGGACGAGCTACTGGTGGAACTTTTCAACGAAGTGCAGTATGTATGGCCAAGAGTGGGCAACCCGCCGCTGGTAACGCCCTTCAGCCAGTACGTTAAAAACATAGCCCTGATGAACATAATGCAGATGGCACAAGGCAAACCGCGCTACTCGCAGATGGATCAAAACACTTGGGACATGATACTTGGCAAAACTGGCAAACTGCCCGGAACCCTCGCCCCCGAAATTGTGGAGCTGGCCAAAGAAAAAGGCTACGAATTCTTCACCGGCACACCGCAGGACAACTACCCCGACGAACTGCCCAAATACCGAAAGATGATGGAAGAAGAGGGATGGGACTGCGGTCAGGACGACGAAGAGCTGTTCGAACTTGCAATGCACGAACGCCAGTACCGCGACTACAAGTCGGGCGTGGCCAAGAAAAAATTCGAAGAAGACCTCGAACGCGCCAAACAGAAAGCCGCAGCGGGCCCCGTGGCCGCCGCTCCCGCCAAACCTGTGGATAACAAACAGGCCGAAGTGGAACGCGTGATGGCCAAATATCCCGACGCCAAACCCGTTACCGCCAAGGCCGACGGCGTGATAATCTGGGACCTCACCATCAACGAGCAGTCCATGAACCCGCCAATTGGAACACCGTTCAAAGAAGGCGAGACAATGTGCTACGTCATAGCCTACTACGGCAACGACCCCATAAACGCACTCTTCAGTGGCAAGCTGATGCACGTGTTCGCAAAACAGGGCCAAAAGGTGAAAAAAGGCGACATCGTGGCGCTGATACAATAGCGATTAAAATCAAGAATGAGGGTGCCGGAAAATCTCTGGCATCCTTTTTTTATGAAAAGAAACGTAAGATTTTACAGACAAAAACTACAAATAGTAGTCAATAAATAAAAAACACATCACATCATGAAGAAAGTAATTTTATTGGCAGCAATGGCAGCCCTTTTCGCAACAACGGCAGCCGCACAGACAACCACCACGGCCCAGGAAAACGGCAAAGCCGCTCCCGCAGCGCAGTGCCAGCAACAGCACAAATGCAAGCACGCACAAAACAAAGCCGAGGCAAAACCCTGTGCCAACCATCAAGGCAACAAAGCCGAATGTCAGCAAAACAGCGCGGTGGCTAAGGACGGCAAATGCACAGCCCAAGGCCAGAAATCATGCTGCGAAAAACAACAAGGCGCCAACGCCGCCACAGAAACAAAACCTTGCTGCAAGACCAACGCCAACGGCGAACAAAAGCCATGCTGCAAAGACAAAAACGGACAAAAACACTGCAAAGCCGACGCCAAGGCCGATTGCAAAAAACACAACGCCGAAAAGGCCGTAAAATAGCAGAAATTCGTAACCAAACCATCTCTTTTTTCGTTTCACAACAAAAAATTGGTAATGGACGAAAAACAGATAGTCGAATCTCTGAAACAACACGACCCGGAAGCCTTCCGTCTGGTGTACGACAAGTACCACCAGCGGTTGGTGTATCTGAGCTATGGCATTGTGCACAACACCGAGGACGCCGAAGATATTGTGCAAGAAGTGTTTATCGACGTGTACGATGCGATATACAGCTTCAAGCAGGAGTCGAAACTCTCCACATGGCTGCACCGCATTACCATGAACAAATCGTACAACCTGCTGCGCTACAAACGCGTGCACAATATATTCACCAAACTCGAGGACTCACTGTTGCAGCGGGCCGACAAATCCGACGACTCGGAAGAAAAGGACGAAAAAATAGAACAACTGCACAAGGCTATTGCAGCACTTCCCAAACGCCAAAATATGGTTTTTACCATGTTTTTCTACGAAAAATTGCCGCAAAAAGAGATAGCCGAAATAATGGGCGTGGCCTTGCCCGCTGTGGAACAACTTATTTTCAGGGCCAAACAGAACATACGCAAGAATGTAAAGGACATAAACTAAGGATAGAAAGGAGTAGATATGACAACCAACGACACACAATTTGATGACTTTCTGCAAGCAACCATCGAACGGGACTGCAACGCTATGGCAAACTGCGCACACTCCTTTGCCGGAACAATGCAGAAAATAGAACAGCGGCACGCAGCAAGCGCACAACGCCACAAAATAACCATGAGCGTGGTTACTACCGTTATTCTTGCTCTTGTTGTGGCCAACATAGTGCTTTTTACTACTGGCGGCAACGACCCCATCTCCGATGAGGGCTACATAAGCGAGTCCACAAGCTATTTTACCGAAATTCTCCAATAAAAACATTGCTATGAATAAAAGAGCGAAAAGAATAACATTGGTGCTAATTATATTACTGATACTGAGTAATATAGCCACTTTGTACATGCTTTTGAGCAACCGGCCCAAACGCGAGCACCTGGCCGACAAGCTGGAGCTTACCGGACAAAAGCGCGACGATTTTGTTGCCATAAAGGACAAATACAAAGCCATTTCCAAACCCACCATCGACTCCATGCGCAAATGCCAGGCCGAGCTGCTGGTGCTTACCATAAGCCACGAAAACGACTCGTTGTTGGAGGCCACCAAGGATCAAGTGGTGTGCTACCAGCACGACCTCTTGGACAATATTTTGGCACAGTTCGAGGAGTCGCGCGCTATGCTCGACAGCGCCCAGCGAGTGAAACTCGACTCGTTCTATTTCGAGAAATTCCAGTGTCCCATCAACTTCCTGCACCGCAATCCGCCACAACACCGCAAACATGGACTTCGCCACTCACGATAACAACGGCCGGTACTGCTACCGCTACCCGCGACCTGCAGTAACCGCCGACACCCTTGTTTTTACCGCCGACAGAAAAGAAATACTGCTGATACGTCGCAAACACGATCCGTACAAAGACTGTTGGGCTTTCCCCGGCGGTTTTCTTGAGATGGACGAAACCCTTGAGCAGTGTGCCCGCCGCGAGCTGATGGAAGAAACATCTCTTACTGCCGGAGCGATGTGCGAAATAGGCACTTTCTCCAAAGTGGACCGCGACCCCCGCGGCAGAGTTATCACCACGGCGTATTACACTTTTGTGGACAAAAACACCGTTAGCCCACATGCCGCCGACGATGCGGCAGAAATTCAGTGGTTTCCCCTCGATAGCCTGCCCCCCTTGGCTTTCGACCACAAGGAGATTTTGGCACGGGCTCTGCAGAGAATCTCCGATTAGCGTTTTCAAAGTTTTTTTAGTCGTCTATCGGCAAAGGTTTGGATTGGGGTTCTGCTCCTCGCCAGCAGGCAGGAATTCAAAACCAGTTATGCTTTCTATTTGGTGGCGTATGTTGCTGTCCAATTGAGCTTTCTGCCCTTATTTGTTGAATTTAGTATTTATGGTATTACCCCCAAAAGTAACATCAAAGTTGCTTATCCAATAGCTGGCTAATCGATAAAAGACACCAAAGCCATATCCGTACAGCCCATTTCAAAAAATACAAGGAAGGCACCGCCCAGATGGTGGAGTCGTTGAAACTGGTCGACACCCGGACGATGGTGGGGCTGGAGATGCTGGGGAAATGAAACGGCACCCGGTTCGATAGCATCTGATAGATTTTCCACGGACTGCAGCATCGCAGTCCGTTTTTCTTATCACGCAAACACCGGGCAGGGTGGGGAAGCACCCAATTTTTGCAACCCGGTTGTATGTTTTTTTTCGTATCTTTGCAGTTGTAAAAAATAAAATGCAAAAAATAATAAACAAGTTGATAGAAAATGAGTTGGCATGACTTTTTTCTGTCGTTTCTCACGATTGTGAACGAGATGAGCCCTTACCTGCTGCTGGGTTTCCTCATAGCCGGTGTGCTGCACGTGTTTGTGCCACACAAGTTCTACTCCAAGTATCTGTCGGCCAGCAATAAACGCTCGGTGGTGTACGCCGCACTGCTTGGCATACCGTTGCCGCTCTGTTCGTGCGGAGTTATACCCACGGCCATAGGACTAAAAAACGAGGGTGCCTCCAAAGGTGCCGTGGCGTCGTTTCTTATCGCCACCCCGCAAACGGGCATCGACTCCATTCTGGCCACCTTTTCGCTGATGGGCCTTGGCTTTGCCGTGGTACGTCCAGTGGCGGCACTTGTTACCGGCGTTTGTGGCGGACTGCTAATAAACCGCCTGTTGCCCGCCGATTGCGACACATCTTGCTCCACCGCCGCCGTGTGTGCCGAACGGGGCAACAGGCTGTGGCGGGTGTTGCGCTACGCCTATTTCGACATGATTCAGGACATCGGGCTGAGGCTGTTGATGGGACTCCTTTTGGCAGCCCTTATCAACATAGCCGTACCCGACGAGTTTTTTCTCACTTTTGGCTCACAGCCGCTGTTGCAAATGTTTGTTATACTGGTGTTTGCCGTGCCAATGTACATTTGTTCCACGGGCAGCATACCCATTGCCGCTGCGCTGATGATGAAAGGCCTGTCGCCCGGTGCGGCCTTGGTGATGCTTATGGCCGGACCCGCAGTAAATCTGGCGTCGATACTGGTGGTGCGCAAGTCGCTGGGGAGCAAATTCACATGGCTCTACGTGCTTACCATCGTGGTGTTTTCCTTGCTTTTCGGGATGCTGATAAACGCTCTGGGCATCAGCGTTGCAGGCATTACTGCGAGCTACGGCATGCAAGGGGCCTGCTGTACCGTGGAGCATACCGAGCCAACCATCTTTCAATCTATCTGTTCGACACTTTTGGTTTTATTCATCATAATTGCATTGAGTATGAAATTCATCGACAGATTCAAGAAACAGAAACCTGAGGCCGGCACAGTGGTATATGCCGTGGAGGGTATGCGCTGCAACCATTGCAAGGCCGCCGTGGAGAAATCCGTGGGCAAACAGAAAGGGGTAACCTCATGCGAGGCCAATCCTGCCGCCAACACCATTGTGGTTACCGGTAACGCCTCATCAGATGAGGTTCGCAAGGCGGTGGAAAAGGCAGGGTTTGAGTTTAAGGGTGTGAAAGGTTAAGGATTTCTGTGTTCATACGTTATGATGTGAGCTGCTATAATAAGGTTCAGTTCCCGACGGCAATCTCTTTTTCGCGGATAATTACATCGACAATGGCCTCTGCTTCGTCGGCGGGTTTGACCGTTTTGCTGGCATTCTGTTCGTTTCGCCGCTCAATGTTGGCGGGAAACATCTTGCGTATTACAAACCGCACAAACGGCTGTACAAAAAACATCTGCGAAAAATAGGCAAACGGCAGGTTGTAGCATATAAGGCGAAACCAACGGCACAGAAAGTCGATGATGTCAAAACCTTCGTTGTATGGATAATAAAAGAAGTCGGCCAGAAGGCTCATCGACGGACACATAAGGCATACGGTGGCGGTGATGACGGCCGATTCGAATATCATCGGGTGGTTGCGGCGTGGGTCGAACTTACGGCTGGCCAACCTGAATGCCAGCGGACTGCCCATTGTCACCGCAAGCACAAATGCGCAAATCGTTTCTATGACAATCATAAGCCATATCGGCAGATGGGTACCGCACATATAAACGCCGCCCCGACTGTTGATTGCCTGCAAAACCGACGTCGTACCGGACGCCCGCATCATGGCGTCGCCTTCGACAACATAAAGACTGTAAAACACAAACGCGTGAACGGTAATGATAACCGTAATCAAAGCATACACTAAATGCTGAATCTGATTTTGTGATTTCATAAATAAAAACCATAAAGTTAAACATGTGCCCAACATTCATGGTTCTTACAGATTCACACCATGTTCCGACTACCGACACGCTCACCGGAATCATATGCAAAGGTACGAAAAAAAAACTAATATGTTGTAAAAAATTTTGTCAAATAAGAATAAAAATGTAACTTTGCGGAGGCAAAAGTGCCAAGTCTGCGGGCGGAGTTTTACGGGTTCGCTCCGTTTCAAAGATGAAAATTGAATTTATAGAACCCACCTTAAATGGGAGTTTATAAAAAAGTTCGATTATGACCAAGAAATTTATTCTCTTCAGCGCCGGCCTTGTTTTGTCGGTTTGCACAATGGCGCAGAGTGTGGTTCTGCGTTTTTCAGGCGTTATGGACGATGGTGCCTACGTGCGCATGGATTCTGTAAAAGTACTTCGTACTGCTATGCAGGCAACCAACCGTTGGGTGGAAGTGATTTCCGCTCCCGACACGGTAATTTCTTTCGGCGGTGCTGGCATTGGTGCCATTGAAAGTGGTGTAACGCAGATTGTGGTTGCTCCCAATCCCGCAAAGGGTCATACCTTGGTGAGTGTTGAAATGGATGAACCCCTTCCCGCCGATGTGTGGTTATATAATGTGTCGGGGCAAAAAGTGGTTGTCGCAACCAAATGCAACCTTACCCAAGGTTCCAACCTTTTGGACGTTCGTATGGGGAACAAGGGTCTCTATCTGCTTACCGTGGCAACGGCTAAAGGCAAAAAAACTGTCAAGTTGCTGAATGCCAACAAAAACGACAACCATTCCATCGTTTTCGTAGGCAAAGGAAATATACAGGAAAAACGCGCGAGCACACATGCTTTCAACACAGGCGACTCCTTGGTTATTACCGGTTTCGCTACCATAGGCGGAAAAATGTACACCAGCCGTGTGGTTCGCAAATGTTTCTATTCCAGCGAGAATGTGAGTCTGCTTTTCATCCTGCCCATACAAGGTATGGCAAGTGGCGCTTTCTCCATGTCCGATACCCACCAGGTGCGTTTTTCGCGTAGCAACCTACAGTGGAGCGCCACCGGCACTCATGCCGTGCTGGGTGGTGGTACCGCCGCAGGCACATGGCGTTTTGCCCCAAACCCTTACGACACTCTTGGCACCGAGAACATAAACGCATCCTCGACATATAGTAGCTGGATAAGCCTGTTCTGCTGGGGAACAAGCGGCTACAACAACTGTTATCCCTATCTGCGCAGCGCTTATTATTTCGACTATGCCAATGATGTTACGAATATTGCGGGCACCAACTACGACTGGGGGCGCTACAACGCTATCAGCAATGGCGGTAACCAGCCCGGATTGTGGCGCACACCTACCGAGGCGGAATGGCATTATCTGATCGAATATAGGGATGATGCAAGCAACAAACTTGGATCTGCCACGGTGGAAGGTGTTTCGGGATTGGTGCTGCTACCCGATGAATGGACTATGCCAAACGGCATGCATTTTACGAGTGGTGTGGAAGCGTCAACCAACATCTACACAGCTGTGCAATGGGATATTATGGAAGCCGCAGGCGCCGTGTTTCTCCCCGTTGAAGGCCTATATGTGAACCAATTTGTGTATTCTGCATCTTCTACACGTTCGGGTAAGTATTGGACCTCCACAAGAATGAACAATATGGATGTGCATGTTCTCGTTTTCACCCCAAATTCTATCCGAATGAGCAACGACCAGGTGGTTAACGGAAATCCCGTGCGCCTTGTCCGGACGTATTGATAAGGAAACAGTGAGATATAGATGTGGCGGCTTTTCACAGAAAAGCCGCCACATCATTTATACAATAGATCTCATTCGCTGGTGCTCTTGCTCGCACAAAAGCAGCCGAATGGCTGGTTGTCGTTGGAGCAGGTGCTGCGGTGCAAGGCGACAACGTGCGCCTTTTCATGCAATGGGACGCCGGACTGCACGCCCAGTCCCTCGACATGGACCTCGGCTGCCGCATCTCCTATGCCGACGACAAAACCGAGGACTGCGCATACTACAACCTTGTGTGCCACGGCGCAAAACACTCCGGCGACATACGAAGCATACCCGAAATAGTGGGAACGGCGGAATACATAAACCTTTCGCCGCCAAAGCTCGCCGAAAACGGAGCCAAGTATGTAACGTTCACCAGCAACGCCCATTCCGGCGGAACCATCTCGACAAACCTTGTGATGGGATGGATGCACTCGCAGCACGAGATGCGGATTTCGGAAAAGAAAGGTGTGGCCTACGACCCCTCGTGTGTGCAGCACATGCTCCGCATAAGCGAAGACAATTTGGCCAAGAGGCTGGTGTTCGGTGTGCTCGACGTGGAAAAACGCGAGATAATATGGCTCGAAATGCCTTTCACCACACAAACCACCGGTAGAGCCGACCGCCGTGCCATCGAGGCTTTGCTCAAACGCTTGGAGGAAAAAACAAGCATAGGCCAGCTGCAGCAGCTCAAGGCAAAAGCCCAAAACCTTGACATTGCCGAAAACCCCGACCTTGCCGACGAGCAATACACCTACCAGTGGGCACTGAATCCCACCGAAGTAAGCCAGCTGCTGAACTTTTAGGACCTGTTTCGTAACATAAATTTGCCATAAGTCTTACCCTCTGTAAGGCGGTACTTTCTTAGTTTGCGGCCTTGCGGCAACAGCCAGATATTGATGATGTTTCGCAACCTTTTTTGGAAAAAATCAGGCATCATGCCGAAAAATTCCAAAAAAAAGTGTAACTTTGCAAACTGCGAAAAAAAATAAACACACATTATAACCATGAGAAAAAACATTTTCAAGACATTGTCCATTGCTTTGACAATGAGCCTGTTGGCAGGGATAAACGCCGCCAAAGCATGTACCAACTTTTTGGTAACCAAAGGAGCCACCACCGACGGCTCCACGTTTATAACCTACGCCGCCGACTCGCACGTGCTCTACGGTGAGCTGTACTACCGTGCCGCCGCCAAATTCCCCAAAGGCACCGAGTTCGATGTTATAGACTGGGACTCCGGCCGTCCGCTTGGCAAGATAAAACAAGCCGCCGAGACCTACAACGTGGTGGGCAACATGAACGAGTACCAGCTTGTGATAGGCGAAACCACCTACGGCGGAGTGGCCGAGTTGGAACACTGCGAAGGCATCATAGACTACGGCAGCCTTATATACATCACCCTGCAGCGTGCCAAAAACGCCCGCGAAGCCATAAAAACCATGGCCGAGCTGGTGGCCGAATATGGCTACGCCAGCGAGGGCGAGTCGTTCTCCATTGCCGACCCCAACGAGGTGTGGATTATGGAGATAATTGGCAAAGGCCCCAAAATGGACAACAAAAAATGGAACAACGGCGCCGTGTGGGTGGCCCGACGCGTGCCCGACGGATACGTTTGCGCACACGCCAACCAAGCACGTATCACCACTTTCCCCATGGAGAAAGCCTCCAAAAACAGCATCAGCAGCAAAAACCTGAAAAAGATTTTCGACAAGGACATCGATGTGGTTTATGCCGAAGATGTGGTGGATTTTGCCCGCATGAAAGGCCTGTATAAAGGCACCGACGAGGAATTCAGCTTCTCCGACACCTACAACCCCGTAACCTTCAGCGGAGCCCGCGCCTGCGAAGCCCGTGTGTACGCTTTCTTCAACCGCGTGGCCAAAGGCATGGAACAATACGAGAAATACGCCATGGGCTACGACCTGAAAAACCGCATGCCGCTGTGGATAAAACCCGACCGCCAGCTCTCCGTACACGACATGATGGAGCTTATGCGCGACCACTACGAAGGCACCCCCATGGACATGACCAAGGACGTGGGAGCCGGCCCCTTTGGCTGCCCCTACCGCTGGCGCCCCATGAGCTTCAAAGTTGACGGTCAGGAATACGTGCACGAACGCGCCACCTCCACACAGCAAACTGGTTTCTCGTTTGTGGCACAATGCCGCGGCAACCTTCCACGCAAAGTGGGCGGAATACTCTGGTTTGGCGTGGACGACACCTACTCCACCGTTTACTGCCCCATGTTCTGCGGCATCACCGAAATACCCGAATGCTTCCGCGAAGGCAACGGCAACATGGTGGAATACTCCGAAACAGCAGCTTTCTGGCTCTTCAACCAAGTGAGCAACTTTGCCTACCTGCGCTACAGCGACATGATTAAGGACATTCAGGACGTGCAAACAAGGCTCGAAATGGAATTCATCAGCCGTGTGGAAGATTTAAGCACACAGTTCAAAGATGCGAAAGAAGACGACGGCAATGGAAACAACGGCATGGTTCAGCAACTGAACAACTTCTCCGGCGAAATGGCCAACCAGATGTTCACACAGTGGAAAGACCTGAGCCACAAACTGTTGGTAAAATACATCGATGGAAACATCAAAAAAGGCGCCGATTTCAACTTCGAAACCACCGGCACCCGTCCCGGACAATGCGTGTCGCCCGAACAGCCACCCTACCCCGAATGGTGGTATCGCCTTATTATCAACAACCATGGCGAAACAATAAAAGTACCGCAAAAATAACCCATCATAAAACAAAAAAAGCACGAGGGACGTCAAAAAGAAACGCCCCTCGTGCTGCTTTATACAAGTTCCTTTTTCAAAAAGAATACTAACAAAAAAAACGGCCATCGGGGAAATGTATAAATTTTTTGCCCGAATAACTTGTTTAATCGGCAAAAAAAGCATATCTTTGCACATTATTTCTGTAAGATTATGAAGAAAAGCATACTGATAATAACGCTGTTGCTGAGCGTACGCTGTGCCTTTTCGCAGTTTGCATTCCCCACACCCAGTGCCGTGGGTGGAGCCATGGGCGGATGCGGTGTGGCCGTCGACGATTTCTGGTCGCAAGTGGGCAATGTGGCAGGCATAGCACGTATCGACCGGCCCGAAGTAGGGCTCTCGTTCCGCAACAATTTCCTGCTCTCGGAACTAAGCTACAAAAGTGTTGCATTTGCGCTGCCCGTAACCAAAAGCGGCACCATAGCAACAAGCTACACCCATTTTGGCAACAGCGACTACAACGAACAGCGCGTAAACCTGATGTATGCACAGCGTTTCGGACACATGTTCGCACTCGGCGTGGAGCTCGACTACCTGCGCTCGGGCGTTTCCGACGCCGCCTACCAAACGGCAAACCTCTTCACCTTTGGCGTGGGACTGCAGTTCTACCCCTCCAGCACCCTCACCATCGGCGCACATATCTTCAACCCCATCTCCATGCACTACCAAACGGATGTGAAAATGGACGTGCCGGCACTGTTCCGCGCCGGTGTGGCATACAATTTCATCAAAAACGCCACCGCCACAGTGGATTTTGTGAAAGACATGAACTACCACAGCGACCTACGGTTTGGTCTGCAATACACTTTCTTCGACTACCTCAACGCCCGTATCGGAATTGCCACAATGCCAATGATTTACACCTTCGGTCTTGGCATCGACCGGCAGTCGTGGGGCGTGGACCTTGCCATGCAGGTACACTCCACACTTGGCATAACTCCACAAATATCAGCCACATACAAATTCTAACAGCAGAAAAGAAACAGCATGAGGAAACGTCTGGCATATCTGGCACTGCTTCTGATAGCCCTCCCATTTGCATCGGCACAAACCGACAACCAGGGCTTTTGGCAAGAATATATGGAGCTGATAGCCGAACAAAACGATGATGAAAGTGTGAGCGACGAAATAATGGAGGTGCTCGAAAATTTCCTCGAAAACCCCATAAACTTGAACGACACCACCTCTGGCGACATGCAGAAACTGTTCTTTATCAGTGAGTTCCAGACCGAAGCGCTGAAATCGTACATCCGACACAACGGACAGCTGCTCACCATCCACGAGCTGGAGTTTGTAAATGGCTTCGACGACGAGACACGCCGCCTGCTCACACCTTTCGTGAAAGTGGAACAGGTGCCGCCTCCGGAAAAATTCAGTCTGCGCAACATGCTGAAATACGGCAAAAACCAGATTACCATAGGCTACAAAACCATGGCAGAGCGGCAAAAAGGCTACGACAACGGCCACTACCTCGGCGACCCCTTCCGCACCTATTTCCGCTACACCTTCAAATACAAAAACAAGGTGCAGCTCTCGCTTTCGGGCGACAAGGACCCTGGCGAGGAGTTTTTCAAAGGCACACAGCCGCAAGGCTACGACTTTTACGGTTTCAGCCTAATGCTGGGCGATTTCGGGTTCATGAAACAGTTCATAGTGGGCAACTACCAGCTGCAGTTCGGGCAGGGGCTTACCCTATGGACCGGAGCGGGGTTCAACCTTGCCGGCGACGGCACCGTTAAAAAATATCCGCAGAACATACGTCCCTCCGGCGCTTTCACCGAATATGGCTACATGCAGGGTGCCGCCGCAACCGTGGGCATTGGCAAACACCTGTCGGCAACGGCTTTCTACAGCCACGCTAAACGCGACGGCACTATAGTTTCGTCCGACAATTTCGACACCGAAGAGGATTACATGCAAAGTTTTTACGAAACGGGCTACCACCGCACTCAAAGCGAGATAGACAAAAAAGGCAACGTATACGAAGACCTGTATGGCGCACATCTGCAATACAAAAACTCTAACCTCGTGGTTGGCGCCACCGGCTACCACATGGTGCTTAGCAACCCACTGCAGCCACGCCAGCGCACCGACAACTACAACGCTTTTTCGGGTACCGAAAACACCAACCTCGGCATCGACGCCACATACCTGTACCGACGTCTGCTTTTCTTCGGCGAGGTGGCCATGAGCCAGAACAAAGCCTTTGCAGGATTGGGCGGAGTGCAGTTCCACGCCTCCGAAAACACACTGATAAGTGCCTACTACCGTAACTACGGCGTTGAATACCAGAACCTTTACGCCACAGCATTGGGACAGAACAGCAGCGTGCAGAACGAGAAAGGCTTCGGCGCCGCCCTGCGCACCGTGCTGCCATGGCAAATTTCGATGGTGGCAGCCGCCGACATATTCCAGTTCCCTTGGATGCGCTATCAGGTTTATTCCCCCTCCGACGGCAGCGACTACCGCGTGAAATTGGCCAAATCGCTCACCAGACGCACAACACTCTCACTTTCTTACCATTACAAAAACAAGGCAAAAAACACCAACACCATCGACAGCCTGCTAACCACCGTTATAGAGCCCAACAAACGCCAAAACCTGCAGCTTAACCTGAAATACGCCCCATCGCGGCAATGGTCGTTCAACACAAGGGTGGAATACTGCTGGTTCAATGCCGAGAGCAAATACGACACCACCGGATTTTTGATAGCACAGGACATCAGCTACAACCCCACCGCCATACCTTTCTCGTTTGCAATGCGTTACGCCATGTTCGAGGCACCATACGACGCACGTATCTACGCCTTTGAGCGCGACCTTAGCTACGAGTTTTCGGTGCCGGCACACAACGGCAAAGGCTCGCGGTTCTACTTTTTTGTAAACTGGAAAATGTCCGACAAGATAAACCTCACCGCCCGATACTCCATCTGGTACTACCCCGACCGCACCACCATAGGCTCCGGCAACGACGAAATAGACGGCAACACCAAACAGGAATTCAAAATACAATTCAGAGTAAAATTCTAACACACAGCACATTATGACACGCCAACAGCTAATAGCACAGATAAAGAAAAAACAGTCGTTCCTATGCGTGGGACTCGACACCGACCTGAAAAAAATACCACAACACCTGCTTTCGGAACCCGACCCCGTTTTTGCATTCAACAAAGCAATAATCGACGCCACCAAGCCTTACGCCATGGCCTACAAGCCCAACCTTGCCTTCTACGAAAGCATGGGCATCGGCGGACTGCAGTCGCTGAAAAAGACCATGGAATACCTGCGTTCTTTGCCCGAGAAAGTGTTCACCATTGCCGACGCCAAACGCGGCGACATAGGCAACACCTCGCAACAATACGCCAAAGCTTTCCTCTCGCCCGACGGCGATTTCAATTTCGACTCCATGACCATTGCCCCCTACATGGGCGAGGACTCCGTGGTGCCTTTCACCACCTACGAAGGCAAATGGGTGATACTGCTGGCGCTTACGTCGAACAAAGGAGCGTTAGATTTTCAATTTATCAAAGACCAGAACGGCCGCCAGCTGTTCGAAACAGTGCTTGAGACTTCGAAAAAATGGGGTACCCCCGAAAACATGATGTACGTGGTGGGCGCCACCAAAGCCGACATGCTTGAGGACATTCGCTCCATTGTGCCCGACAGTTTCCTGCTTGTGCCCGGCGTGGGCGCCCAGGGCGGAAGCCTTGCCGAAGTGTGCAAATACGGACTCAACAGCGACTGCGGACTGCTGGTAAACTCCTCGCGCGGAATAATTTACGCCTCGCAGGGCGAAGATTTTGCACAACGTGCCGCCGACGAAGCCCGCAAACTGCAACAGCAGATGGCCGAAGAGCTTCACCGCATAAAAATGATTTGAGCATGGCAGAAAACATCGAAGATCCCAATCTGCAAACAACCGACAACCAGCCGGAAAACCCGATAGAAAATGCCGAAAACAAGCCGAAAGCCAGCACGTTTTTCTACATCATGCTGGTACTGAGCATGGTAAATGCAGGCCTTAATTTTTTCACCAACGTAATATGGGGCATTTTTTCGCCCACAATAGGCGAGATGTTCGAAGATGGCACATTGCCCGTACCCGAAGAGCTGACCGAAATGATACGCACACAATTGCGGATACCCTATTACTACTACTTTATTCTGGAAGTTTTTTGGGCATTGTCGTTCTACGGAGCTCTGTCGATGTGGGGACTTCGCAAAACCGGTTTCCACAGCTACGCCCTTGCCCAACTCCTGCTGTTGCTGCTGCCTTTGGTATTTCTCGGAAAAGCTTACGTACAGATTGGAGACATAATGTTCGCGTTGCTGTTTATTGGCTACTACGCTTGGGTAATTTTTCTTCGCAATAAAGAAACATCAAACGAATGACGGATTTCGGCATTTGCCGATTTCTGACAAAGTCAGCAAGGACTTTACTCTTTTAGCCACATAATAAAAAGGCGATTTTGCAACGAAAATGCAAAATTGCTTTTTTTTTGACAACATATTGCCAAATAACAAACAGGTTCGACAGAAAGCCTTAAATCTTTGCCGAGGCAATCTGCATACTCACTCCTCGCCGTTACGGAAAATTGCCACCAGCTCTTTGAGGCTGGTAAGCCGCAGGCCGAAAAGCATCACCACCGAAACCACGGCTGCCACTGCTACTGTTGCCCACCACGAAAGACCAATCTGCTGCCCGCCGACATTGACCGTTGCAACCACAGCCATAAATCCGAGCATCTGCAAAACATATCTTGCAGAAATGCGAAGATGGAATATCCTAAGGGCTATAACCACCTGTGCTACAGCCGATACCATTTGAGTGGCAAGAGCTGCCCATGCGGAGCCCTGCGACATGAACAAGGGGATAACTATCAGATTTACAACAAAATTGGTAACCAGCGACGCCAATGCCACAATATTGAGCTGCTTGAGGTTGCCATTGGCGGTGAGCAGAGTGCCAAAAACATATATGCTCGATATTGGCATCAGACAGAATATCAACACTTTGAACACTTGCGATATTTCGGCGGTATTGTTGTCGTAGAACAGGTTTATAATATCGGCGCTGTTTATCGAAAAAGTTATTGCCATTGCCGATGATGCGCAGAAAACAAAAGTGAACACCAGCCGTGTTATCTGCGACACGTCCTGCCTCTCTTTTATCATTTTGGCGTAGGTGGGCAGCAGTGGCACGGACACAAGGTAAACTATCATCACAATGGCGTCGAGCAGACGAAAAGCCCCCGCATAAATTCCGGACTGTGTGGCACCGGTGCCGTGCGGCAACAAGCGTTCGAGCATAACGGGGTCCAAACGGCTGTAGAACGACATCAGCAAGGCCAATAGCGCAAAGGGCAGGCTATGCCTTACAATGCTTATGCTCAGCGGCATGTTCCAACGCAGCCGCCGCAAATTGGTTTTTTGGACAAGGATAACCAGGGCTGTGGCGGCAGTAATGGTATAGGCCAACGTTTGTGCGTAGATGAAATGCTCGATGGTGAAATCGCCGCCAAGCACGCCTCCCCAAAGCAAAACACTGCAGAACAGTATCATCAGCACCTTGTCCATTATGGAAAAAAGGCTGTCCGTTTTGAACAGAAACAGTGCCGAAAAATTGGACCGCAGGTAAAGAATGAGCGAGTTAAGGAACTGATTTACAGAAATCCACAAAAGCAGGTAGAACTGTCGCGAGCTGTAGCCGATAAAAGCGCCCACCGTGAATGTAACTGCCAGAAACAGAACGAAAAGCACAATTTTTACATTAAGTATCACCGGAAGGTGTTTTTGCAAAAGCTGGCTGTATTGCGCAATGTTGCGACTGTTGAAATTGGTAACCCCAAGGTCGAGCAGTATGTTGAACATGTAGGCGAAACTGAAAATGGCGAAATAAAGGCCATATTCGGCGGCACCAACACGGTTCTGCACGCCCACATCTATGCCCAGTATCCAAAAAGGTTTGATAAGCAGGTTGAGCAGCAGGAAAAATAATATGCCCGACAGGAGTTTTTTAGGCATCAGTATTTCTTTTTAGACTTGGAATTATAGTCGCCATTTTTCAGTTTGCGGCGCCTGCGGTCGCGGAGTATGAAAATTATGCCGATAAAAATCATGAAATAAGCAAACGAGAACATCGGCAGCGAGGCAACACCGCACACAGCGTGCAAAATGTTGTGCCAGCTGATTTCGAGCTGCGGGCTGGTGGCAAACTCGTATACCACTCCCGCCGCTATAAGCACCACCGCCGCAAGCACTATCCACAGCAAGTAGCGCGCTATGGACTTGGCAGGCGTTTTGTTGTCGCGCCAACGGCGGAAAAGCAGAACCGTAAGCACGCCGGCCAACACATATATTATTATCGATATTATTTCGGAATTTTTCATATCGTAGTTTTAAAAAATGTACTGTATTTCTTTTATGTCGCAAAGGAGTGGTGTGCCGTCGGCGGTATGGAGCCGCAGCCGCCCGAATTTGTCCACTCCATCAATAGTGGCTTCTATCCGCCGATTGCAGTAGGTGTACGCCTTCTGTTGGCCAAAGTTCAACAGATGAGTGAGATAGACCTCGTCAACACTCTGCAAATCGTTGTTTTTCAACACATTGTACCAAGCTCCGAAGTTGGATAATATTTTTTCGAGCACATCAAACAGCTGAAAATCCGTTCCAGCAACGGTTTTTAGCGATGTAGGGTTGGGCAGCGACGGGTCGAACACCGTTTGGTTCACATTAAGCCCGATGCCAGCCACCGCAAGCTGGTGGGTGTTGCCCGAAATCTGGTTGTTCACCAGCATGCCGCACACTTTGCGGTGCCCGATATAAATGTCGTTGGGCCATTTTATGGAAATGTCGCCAATATCGGGCAGCAACTGGCACAAAGCTTCCCTTACTGCCACCGAAAGCGCTTTGTGCAGATAAAACTGCGAAGCCACAGGCAGAAAATCGGGATGAAGTATAATGCTGAAAGTCAGGTTTTTGTCCTTTTCCGATAACCATTTGTTGCCGCTCTGCCCAATGCCTGCTGTCTGCTGTTTGGCCAAGACCACGGTACCTTCGGGCAGTTGGCGTATCTCCTTGTTTTCCATAACAAAAAGGTTGGTGGAAGCAAGGCTGTCGAACTGCATTATGTGGAAACGCAGCGGCGATTGGTTGCTGTTGTCGGGCATGTTGCGATTGGTGCAAAAATGCGAATGAAAGCGTCGGTTGTGCCGCCTCCATTCGCAGTGGTAATATGCTCTGACAG
Organism: uncultured Bacteroidales bacterium; assembly: GCA_937915785.1. Classification (GTDB taxonomy): domain Bacteria; phylum Bacteroidota; class Bacteroidia; order Bacteroidales; family P3; genus UBA1219. The sequence continues at coordinate 25,391 of CALGGY010000031.1, read as the reverse complement.
GGTCAGACAGACATTATCTCTTTCTGTTTGTTGTCGAAAATTTTGTCAATGTCGGCGATGAACTTGTCGGTGATGTCCTGCAGTTCTTTTTCCACCTGTTTCACTTCGTCTTCGGGAACGCCTTTGTCTTTCAGTTTTTTAACCTTGTCCATGACGTTGCGGCGCACGTTACGCACGTTCACTTTGCCGTTTTCGGCTTCGGCCTTGGCTGTTTTTGTAAGGTCTTTGCGTCGTTCCTCGGTCAGCGGAGGTATGATAATGCGGAGCATGTCGGCTTCCTGCTGGGGGTTGAAACCGAGGTTGGCGGCCTGTATTGCTTTGCTGATGGGTCCGAGCATGTTTTTCTCCCACGGCTGCACTGTGATGTTGCGCGGGTCGGGGGTAACTATGTTGGCCACTTGGCTGATGAGGGTCGGGGTGCCGTAGTAGTCCACTTTTATACCGTCGAGCATGGCGGGATTGGCTTTGCCGGCACGTATTTTAGTGAGTTCTTTTTCCAGATGGTTGATGGCTCCCTGCATATTGTTGCGGGCCTCGTCGAGGCAATTTTTTGATAGGTCGTTCATTTTGTTTAAGGTTTTATAAATTGGTTTGCAAAGATACGTTTTTTTTCTAAATTTATTGCATTTTTTTGCAAAAGTGGCGTTGTCAGGCCATATTACGGGATTTTTTTATGGTTTCGTAGGCTTCGTTTATCTCGCGGAATTGTTTTTCGGCGTTTTTCTTTACCTCTTCGCCCATATTTTCCACGCGGTCGGGGTGGTATTTCATTGCCAGCCGGCGGTAGGCTTTTTTCACCTCGTCGTCGGTGGCGCTGGAGTCGATGCCCAGCACGGAGTAGGGGTCTTTGCCGGAATATGAGGAGCTGCTACCGGACGAGCCGTAGCTGTAGTCGCCAAAATGCCTGTTGTATATGGAACTCACGTAGTAGCTTGGGATATGCAGCAGTCGTGCTATGCGGGCAAGTACGGCGCCTTCGGCCGGGTGGTATTGCCCGTCGGCGGCAGCCACGCCGTAGAGCATGTCGAGTATGTTTACCCGCGTGTCGATGTTGGTGTGGGTGTAAATTTGGCGGCAAACGCCGTTAAGATCGATGTCCTTTTGCAAAATATCGCGCAGTATGGTGAGCAGGTCGGCGGCTTTTTTTTCGCCGAAAGTGCCCACCAGAAACGATTTGACATAGTTCAGCTCCGATTTCAGGACTTTGCCGTCGGCTTTCATGATGGCGGCGGTGAGCACAAGGAGCGACACCGTGATGTCGTTGGCTGTTGTGCCGCTGCCGCGTTTGGCACTGCCTCCGCCGATTTTGGCCTTCGGTTTCTCGTCGCCCGACGAGGCAAGGGCTTCCACCACCGAGCCAATGCCCAGTCCTATCAGTGCTCCTATTGGTCCGCCAAAAGCCCATCCAAGGCCGGCGCCTATCCATTTCAATGCTCCCATAATTTTATTTTTTTGCGGCTGTTATTGCTTTATATATTTCGGTTTGTATGTTGGTGCGTATGTTCAGTTTTGCCAATTTGTTGGAACTGGCGTCGGGGTAAACGCGGTTGGAGAGGAAAATGTAGATGATGTTGTACTGGGGGTCGATCCACACAAAAGTGCCAGTAAATCCCGAATGACCATAACTTTTCTGCGAGGCTTCGGGAGCGCAGTGGCTCGATTTGCTGGTTATCAGCGGTTTGTCGAATCCCAGCCCGCGGCGGTTGTTCTGCTTAAGAAAATGTCGGTGGTTGAAATTGCGCACCACCTTTTCGTCGATGTACTCCTGCTCAGCGTAGGTGCCGTTGTTCAGTAGCATCTGGCATAGTTTTGCAAGGTCGGTGGCGGTGGAGAACAGTCCGGCATGTCCCGACACACCGCCCATCAGGGCTGCGTTTTCGTCGTGCACGGTGCCCTGCAGCTGGGTGTTGCGGAAACGGGTGTCGTTTTCGGTGGGGGCTATGCTGGCCTTGACAAAACCGTGCGTAAGCGGGTTGAAAGCGGTTCGGCTCATGCCCAGTGGCTGGTAGAAATGCTGGTGCATGAATATGTCGAGCGACTGTCCGCTAACGCGTTCCACAAGGTCGGCAAGGAGTATGAATCCAAAGTCGCTGTACACGTATTTCTTTTCGGCAAGGAGTTTGCTGTCGGCAATTTTGTGCAACACCTCGTCGCGATACTTTTTACAAACGTAAATGTCATCAACAAAGGGGTAGAAATCGCTTGGAGTTTCAGGATTGCGTTCAAAAATGGTGGAATCGAGGCCGTTTTTGGTAACTGCATCTTTCCAGAACGGTATAAAAGCCTGAAGTCCAGCACAATGGCTCATAGCTTCGAGTATGGTGATGTCCTCCTTGTCGGTATTTTTGAGGTAAGGCAGGTAACGCGAGAGACGGTCGGTGAGTTTCACTTTGCCGGCGTCCACAAGTTTCATCATGGCAACGGTGGTGGCCATCACTTTGGTAAGCGACGCAAGGTCGTACATGGTGGTGTTGGTAACCTTGGGCGAATTTGCGGCGTAGGTAAGATTGCCGTACGATTTGTTGAAAATGATGTTGCCGTCCTTGGCCACAAGCACTTGGCAACCCGGGTAGGCCTTTTGCTTTATCCCGTCGAGGGCCAGTGAGTCCACCCTGCGGAAATGCACGTTATTGTAGGGCGTTTGCGAGAGCGGCCTTTCCGTCATACGCACTTTTTCGGTTGTGATTTGTGTGCCCTGCTTGTAATCACCGGCAGTAACGGGGAGTGTGCCTTTTATGGGCAATGCGCCGAAAATAGCTTCGGCAGTGGCCACTTGGGTAGCGCTGACATTCTGATAACCAACAAGCAAAGCATCGGGATGATGGGCTATTTTAAGGTTATACAAGCCGTATGGCGAACCCAAAATATTGACAATCACCTCGTCGGCAACTTTTTGCACGGAGTCTATCAGTTTCACCGCCTCGATGCCGATGCCGTAGTTTTTGGCAGCGGTGAGGTTGGCGTTGGCATAAACTGTTACAATGGCCACGTCGGGGGTACCTATCAGCGAAGATAGCGTGGTGGTGTCGTTCAGCGACTTGGAACTGAGAAAATAATGGTCGCACAAGGCAAAACGGTCGATTGCATCGGTGAAAGTGTTGGATTTGGTACCTTCGGCACATCCAATGTTTATCGTAACAATACGTTTGTCGGCAAGTTTTTTTATGGGAACAAGATGATGCCTGTTGGTAAGCAACGTAACAGCCTCTTTTGCAATCTGTCCTGTTATCTCTTCGCAACGTTGCCAATCGGCTTTGTCGGGGGTGCTCAGTTTTGCTGTTTTGGCGTTGGCGGCTCCGCACATATATTTGGTACGCAACACTTTACGACATTTTTTATCGATTAGTTCCTGCAAAACGGAGTTGTTTTCGGCGGCAGTTTTTATTTTGTCCACTGTTTTCGCCACATCGTCGGGGAGCAGCAGCACGTCGATGCCGGCACGCAAAGCGGTGAGTTCGGCGTCACCATTTTTGTAGTTTTTGGTAACGGCTTTCATATCCAAGCCATCGCTAAACACCAAACCTCTGTAATTTAGCTCGTTGCGCAGAAGCATCTCCACAATGGCTCTCGAAAGCGACGACGGCATATTCTTTTGACTGTCGTATGCATTCACCTGCAGATGTGCCACCATAATGCCCTTCACACCGCTGTTTATCATGGTTTTGTAAGGCAGCAGGTGGTATTGTGCGAGTTCCTTTTTCGATTGTTTCACCACTGGGAGGTCCAGATGGCTGTCCACATCGGTATCGCCGTGTCCGGGAAAATGTTTTGCCACGGCAATTAATCCGTTTTTCTGCAAACCGAGCACATATTGCAAGCTTTTTCTGGCCACCAGCTCCGGGTTTTCGCCAAACGAGCGGGCACCTATCACCGGATTGTTGGGGTTTGAATTGACATCGACACAGGGGGCGAAATTCACATGGATGCCCATTTTTTTGCACTGCACGGCTATGGCTTCGGCCATCTGATATATGAGGGTGTCGTTGCTGATGGCGCCCATCATCATCTGGCGGGGAAACGAGTAGGCGTCGGTGAGCCGCATGCCCAGCCCCCACTCGGCATCGATGCACACCAAAAGCGGGGTTTGCGCAAGCTGCTGGTATTCTTTTGTTTGCGCAAGCTGCTCGTTGCATTTGCCGGCAAAGAAACACACCCCGCCCACTTTGTATTTCACCAGACTCTCGCGAAAAGCCTTCTTGGCCTTGGGGGTGGCGGTTTTGGTTGGCACACGCACCACAATAAGCTGGGCAATTTTTTCTTCCAGCGTAAGTTTGCTCATGGTGGTGTTCACCCATTTGTCGCACGGTGTTGTGGATTTGGCGTTTTGGGCCGACACAAGCTTGGCTGCGGCAAGCATGGCTACGGCAAATAATATGGCAGCAGTCTTTTTCATTGCTTTTGCAGATATTTCAATATTTTGCTGTGTATGATTTTCACCGACTGCAGGCGGCGTTTGGGACCGTATTGGTTACGCACCACGTAGTCGGAACGGGCTATTTTCCACTCGTCGTCCAATTGATTGGCGATACGTTGGCGGACAAGTTCGGGGGTGGTGTGGTCGCGTTTCACCACCCGTCGTATCCTGAGGTCGAGGGGGGCTGTTACGCATATCACCTTGTCGAAATGCTGTTGCAGGCCGCTTTCGAAAACTATAGCGCTTTCGAAAAGCACGTAGGGCGCATTGGCTTGCCGCAGTACCCAATCCCGAAACATCCGCATCACCTGCGGATGTACCATAGCATTGAGTTCCCGCAACTTACGTTTGTCGCTGAACACCAATTTGGCCACAGCCTTTTTGTCCACCGCACCGTTGCTGTCGAACACGCTGTTTCCGAAGGCTTTGCGGAGCTTTTCGCAGAAAGCGTGGTCGCTGTAGAGCCGCGCCGCCTCGGCATCGGCGCAAAAACAGGGTATGCCAAGAGCCTCGAAACTCTGCAGCACAGTGGTTTTTCCGCTGCCCATGCCACCCGTTATTGCCACAATAAGCGGTTTATTTGATAACAACATACTGCACATGTTCGGGATTGATTTTTGAGATGCGGGCATGTTGTGGGAACCGCGAAACCTCCACTGGCAGGGTGTCCTGCTGGTGAAGGCTTTGACAGGATACCACCGCTTCGAAATCGGAGGCCGTGATACGCTTGTAGTCCTTAAGTGCCACTTTGCATGTTACTTCCACATTGGGCGGATATACTTTGGCATGCACCGTGGTGTCGCGATGAGCAAAAGCGATGGGCACAGTGTAGGTGGCCTCGGTGAAACGCTGCACGGGTATGTGCACTTTTACGCATTTGGCACTGGCATACAAATCGCTGTAGTTTTTCCAGACGGGCTGCAGCGGTATGGAGTAGGTGCTGTCGGCGTCGATATTGCGCAAGCGCACCTTTTCCACACCAATCCTGCCCATTTGGCTGAGCGAGGTGCTGTCGCCGTAAAGCGTTATGGAGTCGGGAGTTACCACAAACGCTCCGTATATGCCATATTGCGGGGCAAACTCGAAATCGAGATTGGACAAGTCGACCGCCACAGTTTTGGAAGCCCTTTTGTTCAAAAAAAACACTATGGAGTCTTCCATGAAGCGTATTTTTTGGTTGTCGTAGAGGTTCAGCTGTGCCAGCACCGATTTTTCCAAGTCGGCGGTGGCCAGGCTGTTGCGCAGATGGTATTTGCGGCCGGTGAGGTCGACAGTTATTGGCGGAGGAGTTTTCCACGCCAAGGTCTTGAGCAGTTCAAAACCTGTGCCGGTTATCTCCAGAGTGATGGCAGTGTCGGCCTGGATGGCGTATCGGTTGCGGTCGTATCCCGAAAATTTGAGCGGATGGGAATAGCGCATTGATTTTGTTTCGGAAAGCGACATCAGCACCCACACCACAGCAGTGATAAGCAGGCAAACCAGAAACACTCGCATGTTGTGATTGCTGAAAAAATCCACTAACGTCCGCTTGGTTTTCTGTGTCATAGTGCCAACAACTTGATTTACAACACAATACTACGTTTAAACATGCTTTTGGCCCTTATTTGCGAGCAACGTCCTTGTACTGGGGTTCCACGTAGGGCTGTATGAAAGCTTTTTCCACGGTGATGTACACTTGGTTGGCGATTTCCACAACGATGGTGTTGTCGGTTATTTCATGCACTTTGCCATGTATGCCGCCGCTGGTAATCACTCGGTCGCCTTTTTTGAGGCTTTCGCGGAACTCACGTTCTTTTTTCTGACGTTTCTGCTGCGGACGTATCAAAAAAAGGTAGAAGATGGCTATAAAAGCTATCATCATAATCCAAAACGATGTTGCGCTACCTGGGTTTTGTGCCGCAGGTGCTGCTTGTTGCAAAAAAATGCTTAAAAATTCCATTGTAATTAGTTTTTTTATAATTAATAAATCTGTGTAGTTCAATTTTCCACTTGTGCCAAAATTCTAAGCACGTAACGCGATGGCTGTGCGTTGGTGCCCACGGTTACGGTCTGTATTTGCTGGCCGCGTTTGCCTGCCGAGTTGAACGACACGGTTATAAACCCCTTTTCGCCGGGTTTCAGGCTGTTTTTTGGGTAGTCGGCCACGGTGCATCCGCAGGTGGCAGTGCACTCCTTCACAATGAGGTCGGCGTTGCCGGTGTTGGTGAATTTGAAACTGTAGCTCACCATTTCGCCTCTTGAGATGCGGCCGAAGTCGTGCTGTTCTTTTTCAAATTTTATCACAGGAAGCTTGGCGTCCTTATCCACACCGGAAGCGGTGTTAGGGTTGTTTATCACGCTGGTGTCGATGTCGCCGCCACCATTGCCGCCGCATCCCACGGCAATTAGCGCCGCGGCACAGATGGCAAATAGCAATAATGATGCTCGTTTTTTCATAACTTATTGGTTTTGTTGTTCTTCGTCTTCCAAATTGGGATTAAACAGTCCGCGGCCGCTTTTTTGAATCTTGCCCTTGGCGCGGAGCTCTATCTGTATGCGGTCGAGTATGCCGTTGATAAACAGCTTGCTGCGGTCGGTGCTATATTCTTTGGAAAGCTCTATGTACTCGTCGATGGTTACTGGCTCGGGAATAGAGGGGAAGTTTATGAACTCGGTGATGGCCATTTTTATCAGTATGATGTCTATAACCGGCACGCGGTCGTACTCCCAGCCGTTAAGGTTTTTGGTGATGAGCCCCACATGCTCGTCCCACGAAAGTAGCGTGCGGTTGAGCAGCTCGCGGGCAAACTCCACGTCGTCGAGCTCTTTTTGCGAGCTTTTGTCGAAAATCAGCGGCAGCGGGTCGTCGGCGCCCCATGTGGGTTCAGTTTTTTTCAGTATGGTGAGCACGTGCTGCGCGGTTTGCATGTAGTCCGACTCCCAGAAGATGGACTGGTCGTTGAAAAGGTCTATCAGCGTTGGCTCGTTGGCCAGCACCTTAAACACGTCGATGGCAAACTTTTTGTCGGTCAGGTAGTCGGTTCCGGCGGCCGACATATACTCCTTGTACCTGTCGGTGTCACGTATCTGGCTGTATAGCTTGCGGAAAACGTTGTCCTGCTCGGCGAAACTAATTTTGTAGTCGGCGCAGTGGCGCTGAAAATCGGCGTTGTTGGCCAGCTGTGCCACAAAAGCGTTCTCCACGAAACGCATGTTGGGGTTTTTGTCCTCCTCCTTGGGGATGAATTTCTGCTTACCCTCTTCGATAAAGGCCGCGGCAAAATTGCGCATGTGCACGAGGCTGCACATCATGCTCACGCCCAAGCGGTTGAAACTGTTGATGTTATGGTCAAAATTTGTTTCAACCACGGCTATGTCGATATTATCGCCGCCGTTGCACGAATAAAGTGTTTGAAGTACTTTTGCTCTAAGGAAGTGTCTGCTTAGCATTGGTTTTTATTTTTTATGTTTATTGGATGTTCTACACAACATGTCGAAATTCCACTTCACAATAGCCAAGTATAAAAAATCAGCCATTTGCTGTTTTCTTGGATAAGATGTGGAACAGTCGGCATTTCGGTTTGGTAAAACATTTCGAAGTCATTTACGTTATTTTAATTTATGTCAGTTGTTTTTTATAAGATTTATTGTCTTATCAGTGTTTTGCTGTGGCAAACGGCGTTGTCGCACGCAAGTGCAACCATGTAACTTCCAGCAGGATAATTGGTTACTTCAACATCCAAACTGGAAACGTTTTCCATATTGCTCAAATCGTAGTTGCCCACAAGCGTAGCTGTAGCTGTGTTGTAAACAAGCAGTTGAGCCGATGTTACCGTGGCGGCATACTCGCAGCTTACAACAACCCAATTGCTCCCAACGGGATTTGGAGTTATAGAGCGTATGCATCCGGGCACCACGTTTACTTTCACAGTGTCCAAATCGCGGTAGCCGTCGTCAAGGGCGGTAACTTCGAGTATGTATTCGCTTGTCTGAGAGGGAGCAATGGAATAATTTAAGCCCTCATGTTTATAATTACGTTGTTTGTCGTACCAGCGATAGGTGGCATCTTCGTTTATCTGTGTGGCGTGGATGGTAGCAGTGGTGTTGAGCAATACGGCTGTGTCGTTGCCGGCATTGGCGTGGAAAGTACGACCCGTTGTATAAACATTTTTAAAACCTTGACCGCCAGCAATTTCAGAAAAATCGTCATCGGTATATGCGACAATGTCGAAGTGGGTTGTGTCGTTTTGAGGGGTTTTGTTGGTAAGGAAATTTACCGAGGTGCTTAAAGTAGAATACTGCCCTGATGCGAGTTGAAGTGGCAATACAAAGTCATCGTCTGTAATCAGCAATGTGTTGTCGTTTACAAATTTTGCGCCAGTGAGCAAGTCATAGTTTATCGAGGCAATCAAATCATCATCGAGTGTGAGCGAAACTTCTGCAAAGCCCGTGATTTTTTCTTCAAAATTGTTCTGTCGTTTCAGCAAACGCAGAAAACGGGTTGTGGAATTGGCGGTTGGATTGCTAATAGATATTACGGATTTGTGACTTGCGCCTTTGTTCAGATAAATGTTTTTCTGTGCCACGTTATTGTGGTCGCGAACTAACCAATAAACACCTGTCTGTTGTTCGTTTTCATGAGCAATTGTATCGTAATCGTGCACACGGGCGAGCAGACAGAAATGCCATGAATCCTCAGTAAAATAATGGCAATCTTCATAATCTTCTCCCATAGGCATTAACCAAAGAACTTTCTCAATTTTACTACTATTAGCAGGTATCGAACTAATTGTCATACCATTAGGACTACCAATAACGCCACCTTTGTACGGATGTGTGCTGCACGGCAGAGGGTTATACGATGTCCAGTTTTCGTACCAATAGTCGTTTATGCCAGCTTTTGCCCAGTTAAGGAACAACCTTTCATCCCCTGTTGAAGGATAATCGCTGCGGTTGTGAATGCGCACACACACATTGTAATATGTATTGCCTGTGGGATTTTCAACCCTGTTGCCGCTCAAATCTTCCAGCCAAATATCCGGGCTATCCCAATTGAAAGCCACATTGGATGGCATTGTGCCATTATCGGACACAGAGTCGCGGATGTGAAGGTCGGTATATAGGCATATCTCATTAGAAACACCGTTTAATGTTAGAATTTCTCCCAAACATGCTCTGTTTGAGTAATACTGTGGCGTCTCTATTTGTGTGTCATGTGTATTGGCATAGAAAAAGGCCTCGTCCATAGAAACATGCCCATCATTATTATAATCCGCATTCACAGGCGTACCATTGAGAGTCGCTCCTAGTACAGCAGATATCCAATGATAACAAAATTCATCGTAAAACCCGTCATTGCGTGGCCATGAATTTCCATCAGCAGCACACGCTGTTGCTATAACACGTCTTTCTCCAGCCAAGGCAGAAACGTAACCACCGCTGTAGCACTGCTCCATACAAATATTTATGGTTTTTGCGTTCGAAAGTTTGTTTACTTCTGTGGCAAATTGTTCTTTAGTCATCCTGCCATACCACATACTTAGGATTGAGCCTTCACCTCCATGATCTGTTACAAAGATAAAAACATTATCAGTATCAGTCACGATATGCGATAGTGAATCAAAGACAATTCCTACATTTCTTGATGTTGCTGAATAATTTATATCATCTGTTCCATCTCCGTCTAAATCATTGGAAAATATGGAGTAATTAGGATGTAAAAGATGGTCTGTATTATAACAAGATGACGGGCCGTTAGCCATAAGCACGAATATCTTGTTTTTATCATATCCATAATAATTGACAAGAACTTTATAAATAGCAGAGCAATCATTCCAATATCTAGAATAATTAAGAGAAGAATCGGCCCCACCGCTTATTATTACCGCATATTCATTATTTGCTGTAGCGACATTTCTTTGTCTTGGTATATTTAACAATTGGCCACGCTCTTCATTATTTGGAAAAACAACTCTATTAAAAAGATCATAACCATAAGTTATATTTGGTGGCATATTCGTATTTATTATTGAATATTCATCCGTGTAACAACTTATAAAAACATATTTGCATTTATGTCCCCAATTTGCTGCAGGTGATTCATCTACAAAAAACAACCAACTCTCAAATTGCGGTGCTACAACAAATGAATCCACAGTACGAATTGTGTCTTGTGGCTGAACTGTTACACTTTTTGATGCTATTTCTTTATCTTCCCAATTACCATCAAGCACCACCGTCTGTAATCTTACATAAGCAGTATCTCTTGTAATCTGCGAACAAATTTCGTTTACAACAAAAACGAATAAAAAAAGCAATAGCAAAAATCTTTTCATAACCATTAAATAGTTATTGTTCGCACATATCTTTTATAGCGGGGATAATAACCCAAAACAAGGACATATGTTCCATGAGGGATATTGTTCAAACAATAGGTTAAAGATATCTCACAAGCACAATTATTGTTTAATAGCGGGTCGGGAGTTTCGTAAACAGCCAAGGTGTCGTTGAAAAAAGCATAAGAAACCAAAATAGTATCAAACCCACATGGCAAAGAGTAATTATGATGCTCAACAAATATCGACTTATCCACACAGTTAACGAGTATTGAATCATGCCCTTTTGTATTATTTTTTCCGGAATAGCAATCAGAAAAACTAACATTATACGCACAACATTTCCCATCTTTATCTTCTATACCACTATCCTTTTTACACCCACCAAAAAAAACAATACTTATCACCGCTACCAGCGGTAAAATCATTTTTAAAATAGTTTTATTCATATCACTTTTATATATATTTATATACATTTCTCTTTTTCGCAGGATGTGGCTATCGCTAACCCAACTAAAGCCACAACTACCAGCGGCAATACTTTTATTATAAGTATGTTATTCATCGTTTCTATTTTTGCACATTGCTGTTTTGCAAAAATACGATTTTTTTCTCGTTTTTTTACGCCGTTCGGGGAAATTATTTTTGTCAGAAGTTGTAAACGGCCTGAAGTATGAAACGGGTGTTGCCCACACTGTGGTCGGTTTGGTAGCGGTAAGTATTGAATGTCAGCTCTTTAACCCCGTATGTGGCATTGGTGTATTCCACCTCGAAAAAAAATCCGAATTTGGGGTTGGGATGGAACGACACCCTCGGCTGCACGCGCCAAAGTTTCTCTATCTCGAAACCGCGGCCGTAAACTGCGCTGCCCTCTTCTATCGCCTTGCCAAAGTCGTTGTTCACGCCATAGCCGGCAAAAAGTCCGTAGCGCCAGCGGCCGGTGCTCTTGCCGAAATCCACCCATGCCGTGGTGCATCCGAAAGGCTGGTAGCTGTACGTTTTTGTGGTTTCGTCGAAGGGGCTTTCCACATATCCGCCCATCATGGAGATGGAGCTCAGATTGTTGCCCCACACCACCTGCGAGCGCAGACTGAAATGCGGAAACTCGTATTTGCCGAACACCGTAAGGCTGTGCGACGGCACTGTTGCGTCGGTTTTGAACACCGCACCAAGCGAGTCTGTTGCCGAAAGGCGTGGCTTAATTACCAACAAGTGGTATGCGGCGCCCAAAAACAGCCGTTGCCCACAGTAGCGCAGCTGAAAGTTGAGTTCGGGTATATTGCTCGATTTCAGGTATTTGGTGGCACCGCCGTCGGGTCCGGCGCTTTTGTTGTCCAATTGGAATGCGGCCACGCCCAACAGCTCCATCGGCCCTATGCGCTGCGACAAGCGCGCCTGCACAAAACGTGCGTAGGGGTGGAATGGTGCGCCCATGTTCAGCGGACGGGTGCCGGGCATCACCTCGTGTATCACCATCGGGTGCCAGAACTGACCCATAAGCAGTTCAGTGCTGCGCCACTTCATATCTATATAGCCATGGCGCAGACGCAGCAGGTTGATACTGGCGTCGGTGGCTCCGGTGAAATCGCCTTCGATGTAGGCCGAGGTGTTGGCGCCAAACACGTCGGGGCCGTACAGGCTCAGGGCAAGGCGTGTGGATATGGCCAGCATGTTGAGGTTGCCGCTGGCGTTGATGTCGTTGCCGTTGGCATCGCGCTCTATGGGCTTGGGGTAGAAAAGCATCATGTCCTCGCGACCGCTCACCACCTGGCGGGAGTCCAGAAACAGCTGCGGACTTACAAAGCCCGACAGTTTGTAGCCCCATGGCTTGCTTTTGGTGGATGTGGAATCTTTCTCCGAAGCTTGCGCCGCCAATGCCATGGCACAGATTGCAAATATGATAAGAACTTTTTTCATATCGAATTAAAACGAGTGTGCCGCAGTGTTTTTGCTGGGTGCGGCTGAAAAAAAGGTTATTTTTTGTTGTTGGCTATTGCCAATATCACCCCGAGTGCCACCCCGAGCAGGGCCGCAAACAGCACTTGGAACTGTGCGGGCAGCAAAAAGGTGATGGTGTGCGCCGGGAACCAGAAAAGCGGTATGGTTTTCTTGAACACGAAATTCCACTGCACGTCCCAGTTGAGGTGGGTAATTATCTGCCGCATTTTGATGGGGCGGAAGAAACCGCCCAGCGTGCCGCCGTTGCTAAGTATGTGGGTGTCGGTGATTTTGTGCAAGGTCATGAAAACCGGTGCAAAGATGGAGTTCATAAGCACACTTACGGCGAAAGCCACGCCCACCTTGCCCCACGAGAAGGGGCCGGCCAGCAGCGCCGCCATGGTGCCTTTGTCGCATCCGCCCACAGTGTCGAGGAAAACCGGAACGCCGGTTTTGAAAATAATCATGGCCATGCAGATGCCCATGCCCAGTATGCCCCACACTATCATGCGCGGCAGCACACCAAAGCCCTTTTCGTAGTAATGGCCTTTGCTTATGCGCAGACCTATCATCTCGCCAAGGGTGGAGAGTATGGCGAATTTGGCGAAACTCATCAGAAACGGATGCTCTGCAGTAAGCTCCACAAACTTGTCGTAAAAACCGGTGGCGGGTATGAAAAACGGTGCCAACACTGCGGCAACGCACAAAATTAGTATAATGTCCGCTTTTTTCATCGGTGGTATCAGTCTTTGGCTGGTTCTTTAATTTCCAGTTCCACTTCGGGGTCCTCCTGTTTTTTGGGCTCGGGCTGCGTTTCCTTATACTGCCACATGCGAAAGGCCTGATAGTTGATAAACAACAGGAATACAAATATCAATACATGTGTGATAACATACATCACATCCAGTTTGAAATTGTTGGAACCGATTACGTACAGCAACATCATCGCCCAAATGAGCAAAGTAAATCCAATTATTGTGAAAAATGCGTTTCTTTTTACGTTTGATTTCATGATATTAGGTTTTAGTATGGTAACTACTGATTGTCAATCACATATATCTGCTTCAGGTTACGTCCGTAGCCGTCGTAGTCGAGGCCGTAGCCCACAATAAAGTCGTCGGGTATGGATTTGCCGATGTAATCTATTTTGTAGCTTTTCTGAAATTTTCCGGGTTTGAAGAAAAAGGTGCAGATACGCACGTCGCCGGCATTTTTCTGTTTCAGCAGCTCCAGCATTTTTTCCATGGATATGCCGGTGTCTATCACATCCTCAACTATCACCACGGTGCGTCCGGCAAGGTCTTCGTTGATGCCGATGAGCTGTTTCACGGTGCCGGTGGTGCCGGTGCCGCAGTACGACGACATTTTAACAAAAGATATCTGTGCGTCGAAATTGAGAGCCCTCATCAAGTCGGAGGCAAAGACAAAACTTCCGTTCAAAACGCCCAGAAAAAGCGGGTCTTTGTCCCTCAGGTCGTCGCTTATGCGTTTTGCAACGTCGGCCACTATGTCCGCTATCTCTTTTTCGGACATATAGGGCTTGAAAATCTTATCCTTTACCCTGATATTCATAGTATTACTGGTTTTCGATGTAGTATTTCAGCCTGTCGGCCATCATGTCGAGGGCGTCTTTGGCCTTGCCTTTTATCATCATCAGCATCATGGGGTTGGCGTCGATGTCGAAAGCTATGCGGGTGATGGTTTCCGGGAGTTTTTCGCTTATGTCGATAACCATTTTGAACGGCATGGGGCTGCCCGAGCCTGCGGCTGGTGCCACCACCACTCTGCTGTAGGGCGTGCGTTCCACCATCTCGAGGGTTATCTGCATAAAGCCGCTCACCTTGAACGAGCAGGTGTTGCCGTCGGTTTGCCAGCCTTCCACCTGCGGCGGCATCATGTTGCTGAAATTATTGAAATCGCTCACAAAGTTGAAAATCTTTTCAGCCGGAGCGTTGATGGCGGTTTTTTTGCTCTCTATGGTCATGGCGCTACTGGTTCATGTGTTCTTCCGACCATTTTTCGGGGTCTTTGCGCCATTTCTTGAGGGAGAGCTGGTCGTCTTCGGAGATATACTCCTCGTCGGTGGCCACCTGTATCAGAGTGTCGTAGTTGGTGAGGGTGGTGAGGTCCACTTTTTCGTTGGCAAAAGCCTCTTCGCTCACTTTCAGCCCGTAGGTGAATATTGCCACCATGCCTTTCACGCGGCATCCGTGGTCGCGCAGGGCTTTCACCGCCACAAGGCTACTCTTGCCGGTAGATACCAAATCCTCTACCACAACAACGGTCTGCCCTTCGCGGATAAAGCCTTCTATCTGGTTGGTGAGGCCATGTTTTTTCTCTTCGGGACGCACATACACAAAAGGCTTGCCCAAATCCTGAGCCACCAGCACGCCTTGCGGTATGCCGCCTGTGGCAACACCGGCAATAACGTCGAAATCGCCGAATTTCTCGGTAATGGCGTCAACCATGCGCTGACGGATATAGGTGCGTATCTCAGGGTACGAAAGGGTAACGCGGTTGTCGCAATAGATAGGCGACTTGCGACCCGATGCCCAAGTGAACGGATTATTGTTGTTCAGCTTTATTGCTTTTACCTCGAGTAAAAACTTAGCTGTGGTCTGTGCTATTTCTTCCATTTGTTTCATATTGCAAAAATACGTAAATTTGCAATATCCAAAACTTAAAAAACATTTTTTTTGTGCAGTTTTTTTCAACATGACTGATTTACAGACAATAGAACGATTAAAAAAAGTGGAAAACACGGAAAATTTAACTGTTTTTTCGCAGCAAAATTTCATCTGTTTCACCATTTCGGGACAAAAAACGCCCTCTTTTCTTCGTGATAAAAAATTTTTTTTGTGCAAAAATTTGTCTTTCGACGAAATTTTCGACAAATTTACCGACCCGTCAAACCAAACAGACTATATTGTTGAATACCAAGGCTCTATGCACAATGCAATACGACAATTGCTGGGGCGTTTCTCGCTGCGGCGCGCCGCCGGAGGTATGGTGTTCAACAATGCCGGACAGTGCCTGCTGATACAACGAAACGGCATGTGGGACCTGCCCAAAGGACATGTGGAACGCGGCGAAACGCACACCTACGCCGCCCTGCGCGAAGTGGAGGAGGAAACCGCGGCCTGCAACCTGCAAATAGGCAATTTGATAGCCAAAACCTACCACATTTATAAATTGCACAACGAGTGGATTCTGAAACAAACCTCGTGGTACGAAATGCGCACATCCGGCAAACAGCACCTGCTGCCGCAAACCGAAGAAGGGATAACTCAAGTGCTTTGGGCCGAACCCGAAAAAGCCGCGCAACTGCTCAACACATCGTACTCCACAATGCAATATTTAGCCACTTTCCTAAACAAATAACATTTGCCATGAACCATCTTTATCAGATAGCACTGACAATGTTGCCGGGTGTGGGTGGCAAAACCGCCCGCCAAATTCTGGAGTTCTACCCCGACCCCGAAGAGCTTTTCCGCGAAAACCGCAAGTCGCTCGAAGCCGCCTTCGGCAAACGCCCCATCGTGGACCACATACTTAACAAAACAACACTCCCCGCCGCCGAAAACGAGATGAACTTTGTTGAGAAAAACGCCATCCGAATGCTGTTTGTCAACAACAGCGACTACCCCCAACGGCTGAAACGCCCCGGCTGCGAGGACGCCCCCGTGCTGCTTTACTACAAAGGCAACGCCGACCTCAACTGTGGCAAAGTGGTGGCCATTGTGGGCTCGCGCAAAGCCACAGACTACGGACGCTCGGCCACCGAAAAACTGGTACAGGAGCTAACTTCGGAAAGCATATTGATAGTCAGCGGATTAGCCTACGGCATCGACGGAGCGTCGCACCAAGCGGCTTTAAACAACGGCCTGCCCACCGTGGGAGTGCTCGGACACGGCCTCAACCTCATCTACCCAGCCTCGCACCGCAACCTTGCCAAAGAGATGCTCGCCAACGGCGGACTCCTCACCGAGTTCCCCTCCAACACCAAGCTCGACCCCGGTCTGTTCCCCGCACGCAACCGCATCATAGCAGCCATGGCCGACGTGGTGGTGGTGATGGAGGCGGCAAAAAAAGGCGGGGCACTTATCACCGCCGAAATTGCCAACGGCTACAACCGCGACGTGTTTGCACTGCCCGGTCGCACCACCGACACCTACTCCGAAGGCTGCAACAGCCTCATAAAGAACAATAAAGCCAACCTGCTCACCTCCGCCGACGACATTTTCTACATCACCGGCTGGAAACGCAACAAAAACTCAAAGTCAGTGCAACAAACACTGTTTCAGGAGTTTGAGGGCGAAGAAAAAACTATCTACGACCTGCTTTTGCTACACAAGGAACTCACCATCGATGAAATAAGCTCCCTTTGCGACCTCTCTTTGCCAAAAATAGCCAAAACATTGCTCACCCTCGAACTGAAAAACGTGTGCAAACGACTGCCAGGAAAAATATATAAATTAGTGTAAACCAACCATATACAAACTGTTGAAAGATTTTTTTTCGGAAAAAGCAAAAAAAATAAAAAAAAAATCGTAATTTCGCAAATCTAATTCGAGAATAAAAATAGTGTTAAACATGGAAACATATAGCAAAGGAAAAATATCGCAAATCATTGGAGCTGTGGTAGATGTAACTTTCGAAGACGGAGAACAACTTCCCAATATCTATGATGCGCTGAAAGTGAAAAAAAACAACGGAGCCGAAGTAATCCTTGAATGTCAGCACGACATTGGAGAAAACACCATGCGTACCATCGCCATGGACACCACCGACGGCCTGCAGCGCGGCATGGAAGTGGTATCGCTCGGAGGCCCCATCTCAATGCCCGTGGGCGAAAACATCAACGGCCGCCTGTTCAACGTAATTGGCAACACCATCGACGGAATGCCCGAACCCCAGCACGAAAAACGCTACGGCATCCACCGCGAACCCCCAAAATTCGAAAACCTCTCCACCAGTCAGGAGATACTCTACACCGGTATCAAAGTTATCGACCTAATACAACCCTTCCTCAAGGGCGGTAAAATCGGTCTGTTCGGTGGAGCCGGCGTGGGCAAGACAGTGCTTATCCAAGAACTTATCAACAACATAGCCAAGAAATACAGCGGTATGTCGGTGTTCACCGGCGTGGGCGAACGCACCCGTGAAGGCAACGACCTGCTCCGCGAAATGATAGAGGCCAACGTTATAAAATACGGCGACGAATTCGCCAAGAGTATGGAAGAAGGCGGCTGGGACCTCAGCAAGATAGACCCCGAAGCCGTTAAGGACTCCAAATGCACCATGGTGTTCGGCCAGATGAACGAAACCCCCGGCGCACGTGCTCGTGTGGCCCTTTCGGGACTTACCCTCGCCGAATACTACCGCGACGGCGACGAAAAAACTGGCGGACGCGACATCCTGCTCTTCATCGACAACATATTCCGTTTCACACAGGCCGGCTCCGAAGTTTCGGCTCTGCTGGGACGTATGCCTTCGGCCGTGGGTTACCAGCCCACACTGGCCACCGAAATGGGGCTGATGCAGGAACGTATCACCTCCACCAAACGCGGCTCCATCACATCGGTACAGGCCGTGTATGTGCCTGCCGACGACTTGACCGACCCCGCTCCCGCCACCACCTTCGCACACTTGGACGCACAAACCGTGCTTAGCCGTAAAATATCCGAGCTGGGCATCTATCCCGCCGTGGATCCTCTCGACTCCACCTCGCGCATACTCACCCCCAATGTGGTGGGCGACGAACACTACAACACCGCTCAGCGCGTGAAAGAAATCCTGCAACGCTACAACGAGCTGCAGGACATCATCGCCATCCTTGGTATGGAAGAGCTCTCCGACGAGGACAAACTCGTGGTGTCGCGCGCACGTCGCGTACAGCGTTTCCTCTCGCAGCCTTTCTTTGTGGCCGAGGCTTTCACCGGTCTGGAAGGAAAATTTGTGAACATCGAAGATACCATAAAAGGTTTCAACATGATACTCAACGGCGAAGTGGACTACCTGCCCGAAGCCGCATTCCTGCTGGTAGGAACCATCGAGGAAGCCATCGAAAAAGGTGAGAAACTCATTGCCGAAGCCTCCAAATAATAACCATTAAAGTGGCACGCAAATGAACGTTAAGATAATAAAACCGGACTCCACCCTCTACGAAGGCGAAGCAAAACTTGTGCAGTTGCCGGGCATCGACGGACTGTTCGAGATACTGAACAACCACGCACCCATAATCTCGGCCCTGCAAAAAGGCAAAATCCGCATCGTGGACAACAACGACCAGACACTGCTTTTCGACATACTGGCCGGCGTGGTGAAATCCGAGAAAAACTCCGTGCTGCTGCTCGTACAATAGCACCACGGCTGTACAAAACAAAAAAAGGGGAGGCAGAAGCTTTTGCGGGTGCCTCCTCTTTTTCATAAAAACAAAAAATGTGCCGAAGGCACTACATCCCAATAACCCCGCACAAGCGAAGCGCAGTGTGGGGATAATAAAAGAAAACAATGACTCCAGAACTCGAAGCCCTGCAACGTCTTATCGACATCATCGAAGAACTGCGCCACAAATGCCCGTGGGACAAGGTGCAGACTTTCGACACCTTGCGGCACCTAACCATCGAAGAGGTGTTCGAACTCTCCGACACCATAGTGGACCAACGTCCCGCCGAGATGAAAAAAGAACTCGGCGACATCATCATGCACATCGTTTTCTATTCCAGCATAGCCCGCGAGCAGGGCATGTTCGACCTTGCCGAAGTGATAAACGGCGTGTGCGACAAGCTGGTGTTCCGCCATCCACATATCTACGGCCAGAACGCCGACAACGCCAATCCTCCGCAATGGGAGAATATAAAGATGAAAGAAGGCCGCAAGTCGGTGCTTGGCGGAGTGCCATCGGCCCTGCCATCGCTGATTAAGGCCTACCGCATGGTGGAAAAAACGGCGGGTATAGGCTTCCGTTGGGAAAATCCGCAACTGGCTTTCGAAAAAGTTGCCGAAGAGTGCCGCGAAGTGCAGGCCGAACTACAAAAGCCTGAGCATCAACAAAATACCGAAGAAGAAGTGGGCGACCTCTTTTTTGCACTCGCCGCTTGGGCGCAAACAATGGGCATAAATCCCGACACAGCACTGGAAAAAGCCAACAAAAAATTCGAGAGCCGTTTCAAAGAGGTGGAACGGCAGGCCGCCGAACAGGGCATCCCCCTTTCGGAGATGACCACCGACCAAATGGTGGAACTTTGGAAAAAAGCAAAACAGAACACACAAAAACAATGACATTATGGGAACAACCGGAAACGAACTGAAACCCCGCATAGGCATTTTCGGCCGCCGCAACCAAGGCAAAAGCACCCTTATCAACTACCTCACCGGACAACAGATAGCCATTGTTTCCGACACTGCCGGCACCACCACCGACCCTGTACGTAAAACCATGGAAATCAGCGGGGTGGGACCCGTGGTTTGGGTGGACACCGCCGGCATCGACGACCAAGGTCCGCTGGGCACCATGCGCGTGGAAAAAACCATGCAGGCATTGTATCAGGTGAACTTGGCGCTCATCGTCTTTTCCGAAAACAGTTTCTCCATTTTCGAAGAAACACTCGTGAAGGAATGCATGGACAAAAGAATCAACTTTTTGCTGATTTATTCCAAGACGGACGTGCATACTCCCGACAACGAACTGATAACCCTTCTGGAAAAGAAGTACCACCAAACGGTGTACCGCATCAGCACCGCCGACGCCAAGCACCGCGACGAGCTTTTGCAGGCCATACGCCAAAGCCTGCCGCAAACGGCATACGCCAAAAAATCGCTGCTTGGCGATGTGTTACAGCCCGACAGCGTGGTGATGCTTGTAACGCCCATCGACTCCGCCGCCCCCGAAGGCCGCCTGATACTGCCCCAAGTGCAAGCCATTCGCGATGTGTTGGACAACAACTCCACTGCCGTGGTGTGCAAAGAAACGCAGCTGGAAAGCACTTTGCGCCGCTTGGGCAGTGCCGACTTGGTTGTTACCGACAGTCAGGCGTTCCGCTACGTGTCGCAGGTGGTGCCAAATGAGATACCGCTTACCAGTTTCAGCATTGTGCTGGCGCGGCAGAAAGGGCCCTTCGACGAATACCTGAAAGGCACCCCTACCCTCGCCACCATTGCCAGCGGCGACCGCGTAGCCATGCTTGAGTCGTGCACCCACCGCGCCACCTGCGAGGACATCGGACGTGTGAAACTCCCCAACCTGATACGCAAATTCTCGGGCAGCGAGCCGCTGTTCGACTTCATAAGCGGTTTCGACCAGTTACCCTGCCCTATCGAAAACTACAAAATGGTGATACAATGCGGCGGTTGCGTGGTTACAGGCCAGCAGCTCGAAAGCCGTCTGCGTCCCGCCATCGAAGCTGGCGTGCCAGTGTCCAACTATGGCATGGCAATAGCCTATATGACAGGCATTTTCGACAGGGCTGTGGAGATTTTTAAATAAATGGAAAATTGAGAATTGAAAAATGAAAACGAAACACAACATTCCCAACTCTTAACTCTTAATTTTTAACTCTTAACTGTTTCCGGAACTCTCCCGGTGTTTGGCCAGTGTGGTGTTTGAAAAAGCGTATCAGCTGTGGCACCGACGAGAAACCAAGGCCCTTAGCCAAATCCTTGAGCCGTGGCCTGCTTTTTCTCCCAAGGCTCCTTTTTATCAGCGCAAGGCTCTTGTTGTCCACCAATTCCATGACCGTACGCCCCGTCATCTCCTTAACCACAGCGCTGAGGTAGTTTTCGGATATTCCCAGACGCTTGGCGTAGTCGCCTATTTTTCGCGGATGCGGACTGGTGTTGTTCAAAATTTTCAGAAAATCGGTGGCAATCTCCTCCCTGCGGTTTGCGTACAACACCTGTTTGGAGCCGACCACCATGTTTTCGAGGTTTTTGATGTGCATCACAAGCGAAAGTACCAAAAAATCAAAATCACGCTCAATCTTTGAAGGCGCGGAAGCCAGATTGTTGAGCAGAGAGAAATAGCCGAGCAGCAGATTATATTCAGAATAGCCGACACTCAGCTGCACAACATCGTTGGCCAAAAAGCGTTCCGCCAACTCCAAATCATTGATTTTAAAAGTGATGACGCTTGCACGGAAGTCTTTGGAGTACTCCTCGATAGAAATTACCATCCCAGCAGGTATAAACAACACGCACTTGGATTTGACCGTTTGTTCGATGTAACCCACGGAGTGTTTCACCCAACCGCTGTGTATCAGCAGAATGTGGTGGTCGGTTTCGGACGAGAATGCGGTCCCGAACATATATTCTTTCAGAAACGGGGTGTTGTCCATTAGCACAATGTAATCATCCGCAATGATGTTTTCGCGGATGGAATTGGCCATGCGCAAATTGGACTTCATAAGTTCAAGGTCTGAAACCGTAGCCTTAATCTCGTTTGTCTTTTTTTTCATTTCGGATTGTTTTGGACTGCAAAGATACAAAAAAAATGCAAAAAACAATCATTTTATTTTTAAATGATTTGCAAATTCTCCACAAAACCACCCTGCTAAGTATATTATTTGTTGACAATAACTTATACGGAAAATTGGCAATAGTTTTGCACAAAGGTTTTCAAACACACTGGAAGCGCCATTGTATATGCAAGTAAAATAGTAGTATATGCAAATAAAAATATGATTTTTATTTTGTAAATTTGCCGCAAGAAAACAGCGATTGGAAACAATTGCATAAAGCACTGTAAATAAGAAAGATACACAACTCATAAAAAAATAAACCGGTGACAGGTACAAAAAAAAATTGGGTTGGCTGAGATACTGGTTGGCATATTTGTTGAGAATTTGCCGGAAGCGAAAACTTTCCTTGCCCGTGGCCTGCCATTTATACCGTTTCGCATAGCAATTTGGCTGTGTTTTAGAGGTATAGGCCACAACCCGGCCCTCCAACTCAGCTATTCGCCTGACAGTGGCGGCAAATCCAGTTTGCACCCCAAAGTGCAGGCCCAACCTTACCCGCCTTTAGGCTGAGCAGGCCTTTGCCCGGCAAAAAAACGACCCTTCGACAGGCTCTGGAACCGTTTTTGGGCAAAGGCCACAACCTACAAAATAATACGAATAACAACGAGAGAGCCTGAAGAATATTGCATTTATTTAGGACAGATGCAGAGAAAAAAAACAAATAACAATATGTATAATATACTAAAACACAGCGCAATGAAAACCCGTACAATAATGGCAACCATAGCCGTTGCAATAATAGCAGGAGTGAGCATCTTTGCCGCCTGCTCGAAAGAGGAAAAGAAAAATGCACATCCTTTTGCTCAAAACAAAATAAACGAAGCTGATTTGAACGAAGTAACTGTAGGTTATTTATACTCTGGGACATCCGACATAACACTTGCATTTGATGCACAAGATTACCTTGACCGTTTAGAGCAAATTTTGAATGACTCGTGCAGCTGGACAACAAACACATATATAGCTGAAGATGTACAAATATGGACAGATACAATAGACCCTGCTGCCAGTTTATACAGTCCTGTAATGAAAGTCTCTTTCTATGATGTTACCGACGAGCAAGGTTTTACCGTTTATATCGAGCCCCGAATGGTAGCATCTGCATACAATACGGATATTTTCAACTTGGTTGTTGGCTTGGACGAGATTCATTCGGTTTGCACAGGCGTTTGCCACAATCCGAAAGGATGCTACTATACGCGAAGCGCATACTCCGGTCAAATTGATGCTTGCTATTGTCCTGACCCCCATTGGCAAAGCGACTTTTGCAAAATCAGTGTTTACCAAAATCTGTACAAAACGGCAGTATTGTGGAGTATGCTATAAGCAGTGGCCACTACAGGGATAGCCCTAACGGGCTATCCCTATTAAAAAACATGAAAAAATTGACAACAATGAAAATAGTTAAAAATTTATTATTCGCCATTGGAATGACTTTTGTTGGACATTGTCTGGCACAAAATGCAAATGAGGCCAACAGCTATTGGACCAAAAACATTGCCACAAAACTGATGGGGAAAGATTTTTTCAGCTTCAAGTGCGCGGTGGTCTCGCAAAGGACAAATTCGACCGACACTATACACAACCCGGAATATATAGTGCAAATAACACCCGAAGGCAGATTCACATATTTTGACAACTATTGGCTGGCAAAGACAAACGGCAATCTGTATACAGTGGATTTCGACAACAAAGCGTTCAGCTATGGTAGTTTTGGCACTGACAAATCAGGGTTCGACATCGCCTTTGACAAAGAAAATGCAGCTTATTTTTCAACACACACTTATATTCCTTTTTATTACGACACAAAGGACAGCTCCGCGTTCAACATGAATTTCATTTCAATAAAAGACACACTTTGTGAGGGCAAATTCTACAAGGTGCTGTGCAGAGCCATGCAAAAATGGAGTTGCTTTGACAGAGATGGAAAATTGTTGCCGATATTCGACACCATCGACTATTATGTGAACCCGCAATCTTTTATGGTAGAAAAAATGGTCGTCAGCAAGTTTTGGGATGTGAGTAGAGATGAAAATTGCTCATACTACAACATTGAAACTTGCGAATACAGCGATTTTTCGTTTTCCGAATCGCATTTTGAAGAATACGAAGACAATCTTTTCAATGCCGACGAAGCGTTGAGACAAGGTTTTTCTGTACATAATTTCAACAAGGAGATGCCGCCATCGTTCGGTCACGACCTTTCAAAGGGGGACTTTGACGAAGAAGCACTGGAAATACCTCTGATAAATATCGATAACGATACGACAACATTAAGGAATACTACAGGGTGGAAACTGCTCTATTTCTGGATATATGCCTGCCGTCCGTGTCTTAAGACTTATACACAATTTTCGGCAGAAAAAGAAAACACGGGATTCCGTTCCCTTGAAAAAAGGGGAATACGCTTGTTTGCTCTGTATTCAGGCGGTGCTGTTACTGAAAAATTTAAAGAGTACACAAAAAAATACGATTTTTCTGACATCGCTTATTCTGCACTCGGTATTGCCAACCACGTAAGGATAAACAGTTACCCCTATTATGTTTTGATCTCGCCATCGAATGATGTGGTCTACAGCTCCAGTGCCCTCGGTGATTATAGCGAATTGCTCAAAGCCAAAAAGGAGTACGAACAAAAACATCGGACAAAATGAAAAATACACTGACAACAAGTCTGTTGACATGCCTATTGTTGGCTGGAACAGCTTTGGCGCAAGGGGAAAAAAGCGGTGCCAGAATCAAGTTCATTAAAACAGAATATAATTTCGGCACATTAAAGCAAAACGATTCGGCCGAATGTAGCTTCGTGTTCCAAAACACCGGCAACGCGCCACTTGTGGTGGCCAGCGTGGGCACAACCTGTGGCTGCACGGTGCCGCAGTGGAGCAGAAAACCGGTGATGCCGGGCAAATACGGCACGGTGAAAGTGCGTTACAACACTTCGCACAAAGGCAGTTTCCGAAAGGTGGTGTCGGTAAAGAGCAACGACACAAGCCAAAGTCCATGCATTCTTTGGATTAAAGGCAAAGTTGAGTGAAACCTCGTAATGGCGGATATGTTATCCGTAATGGGACAGCATAGGAATTTGCAATTCCAAAAACAGCGTATCGTGTACTGCAAAGACACAAAAAATAATCATTTTATTTTTCCTGAATTCCGCAAGTAACCATGCAATTGGCTTGTTGATAAATGGACAAGTGATTGTTA
>CALGGY010000030.1 GCA_937915785.1 uncultured Bacteroidales bacterium | reverse complement strand
TTGCTAATTTATTTATTAACAATCACTTGTCCATTTATCAACAAGCCAATTGCATAGTTACTTGCGGAATTTAGGCTAATCACTATTTGTTCTACGTTTCGCTATCACAAAAAAATCGTATCTTTGCCAAAACAAAAAATCAAATATTATGGACGAAAGAATGATAAAATTTAAGGAGTCGGCTGAGTATATCAAACATAGAATCAGCGACATACCATCCATTGCCATTGTGCTTGGCAGCGGTCTGGGCAAACTGGCGGACAAGATAGAAAATCCAGTGGTGATACCATACGGCGACATTCCGAACTTCAAGAAATCCACCGCCATCGGACACAAAGGCAACCTTATCTACGGCACCCTGGGCGGCAAAAAAGTGCTGGCAATGCAGGGACGTTTCCACTACTACGAGGGCTACACCATGCAGGAGGTAACCTTCCCGATGCGTGTGTTCGCCACACTTGGCGTGAAAACTGTTTTTGTGTCGAACGCGGCTGGCGGCGTCAACCCCGATTTCCACGTCGGCGACCTTATGATCATCAAAGACCATATCAATATGTTACCCAATCCTTTGGTTGGCAAGAACATAGAGGAGATGGGGCCGCGTTTCCCCGATATGACTCACGTTTACAGCACTCGTGTTCGCAAAATAGCATACAACATAGCTGAGAAACAATGCGTTAAGTTGAAAGAAGGGGTTTATATAGCTGGCACTGGCCCAAGCTACGAAACTCCTGCCGAATACCACTATTTCACGGTTATCGGCGCCGATGCCGTGGGTATGTCAACTATTCCCGAGGTGATTGTGGCACGCCATTGCGGTATGGAAATTTTCGGTATGTCGGTGATTACCAACGAGGCACACTCGATAGACGAGAACACTTTCAACGATGGCGACGATGTGATAAAAGCCGCCGACCGCGCCGCCGATAAAATGACCACTCTCTTTACCGAAATCATCAAACAGATGTAAACCAATCTATTACAAACCATGGGCGACATTTACGAGGTGCGGCATTATCTACATCAGCACCCCGAACTATCGGGAGCAGAGCATAACACTCATGAACTAATATGCTCATTCCTTGAGCGTTGCAATCCATCAAAAATTTTCAGAAACGTTGGCGGTTACGGTGTAGTGGCTCTGTTCAGCAAAGATGGCGCAAAAACTACCATTGCCTTTCGCGCCGACATCGACGCCCTGCCTATCAACGAGACCACTACCCTACCCTATTCTTCTGATACCAAAAATGTTGCACACAAATGCGGCCACGATGGACACACAACAATTTTGCTCCGTTTTGCCGAAAAAATAAGCCAAAACCCTCCATCGTGCAACGTGGTGCTGATTTTCCAACCCGAGGAGGAAACTGGCAAGGGCGCAAAAAAAATTATGCAGACCGGAGTGCTCCAAAGTCTGCATATTGATATGGTTTTCGGTTTCCACAACATACCGCAACAGCCTAATAACATGATAATTGTGCGTCACAACACCTTTGCTGCTGCATCAGCGGGTTTTGTGGCAAAACTGAAAGGAAGGCAGACACACGCCGCCCATCCCGAAAACGGCATAAATCCCGGACTTGCCGTTGCCGAGATGATAGAAAAATTCGACAGCTACAGCCGAAATCATTATGAACCAGAGTGTTTCCAACAGTCCACACTCATCTACACGCATCTTGGCGAGGTGGCCCTCGGCACTTCGGCTGGCGATGCGGAAATAATATTCACATTGAGGGCTTTTTCCAACAAGGATATGGCCGAGATTCTGCACTTTGCCTCCTCTACCCTTTCAGAAATCGGCAGCAAATACCATTTGGAGACGGGTTATGAAATAATAGAGGACTTCCCAGCTGTGGAAAACGACAACGAACTCACTGATTTTATGATATATACAGCAATTGCAAACGGCTATGAGACCACCGAGCCCGACACTCCTTTCCGTTGGTCGGAGGATTTCTCGCAATACCTTACAGAGTTCAGAGGAGCTTTCATCGGCATAGGCTCAGGCATGGAAACCAAAGAGTTGCACAATCCCGACTACGATTTTCCAGACAGGATTATAGAACCCGCCTCCGATTTTATTTTACATATAGCGCGCAGTATCAACACTTTATAAATAATGGCCAAGCAAAAAGTAATATATTACTGCCAAAACTGCGGTGCCCAGTCATCGTCGTGGTTGGGCAAATGTCCGCAATGCGGTAGCTGGAACTCATTTGTGGAGGAGATAGTGAAACACGACACCGACAGCGGCAGCCAGTGGAGCAAGAAAGCACCTGCCACGCAGCAGAGCCGTCCCAAACTGATAAAAGAGATAACTTTCAGCGAGGAGGAGCGCATTGGCACATGCAGCAACGAGTTCGACCGCGTGCTTGGCGGCGGTTTGGTAAAAGGGTCGCTGGTACTGATTGGCGGCGAACCGGGCATAGGCAAATCCACACTGCTCCTACAAGTGGCGTTACTCGTTAATAACCAGAGAGTTCTGTACGTAAGTGGCGAAGAGAGCGAACAACAGATACGCATGCGTGCCGAACGCATACACCGCGACAACGACACCTGCTACATCGTGTCCGAAACAACCACCGACCATATATTCCAACACATAGAAACGGTGAAACCCGACATAGTGGTGGTGGACTCGATACAAACAATATCAACGCCCGCAATAGAATCGTCGGCGGGAAGCATATCGCAAATACGCGAGTGTACCGCTGAGTTTCAACGTTTTGCAAAAACAACAGGGGTGCCAGTGATACTTATAGGACATATAACCAAGGACGGAACCCTTGCAGGACCCAAAATAATGGAACACATTGTGGACTGCGTTTTGCAGTTCGAGGGCGACCGCAACTACGGCTACCGCATTTTGCGTTCGATGAAAAACCGTTTCGGTTCCACTTCGGAATTGGGAATTTTCGAGATGCAAAGCACTGGATTACGTGAAGTTAGCAACCCGTCGGAGATTTTGCTTTCGCAACACGACCCCGACCTGAGCGGCACAGCAATTTCGGCCACCCTTGAGGGCATGCGCCCAATATTGATTGAAGTGCAGGCGCTTGTAAGCTCAGCAGTGTACGGCACACCGCAACGCTCCTCCACCGGTTTCGACCTGCGACGCCTGTCGATGCTGCTGGCAGTGCTGGAAAAACGCTGCGGTTTCAAACTGGGCGCCAAAGACGTGTTCCTAAACATCGCCGGAGGCATACGCGTATATGACCCGGCAATAGATTTGGCGGTGATAACATCGGTACTTTCGTCGAATCTCGACATTCCGCTTTCGCAGAAAGATTGTTTTGCCGCGGAGATAGGACTTTCCGGCGAGGTGAGACCCATAAACCGTGTGGAACAACGCATTTCGGAGGCACAAAAGATTGGATTTGAGCGTATTTTCGTTTCCAAATACAACTCCAAAGGATTGGACAAAAGCCGCTACAGTATTGAAATAGTGGAATGTGGCACAATAGAACAGGTGTTCCGCAAACTGTTTGCGTAAAACGCTATTTTACAACGCATTCAAAAGCACCTTCGGCAACCACGTTGTGGCAGGGGATCTGTAGCGAGTCGGCCTGCCGCTGCCACTTCGAAGCTCGGTACTGACCATTGTTTGAGGCAATTATAAGCTGTTTGAAATGGAACTTTTCGCTAAGCTCCGAAACATCTTTCAAACGCGGGTTACCCGAAACAATAAGGTAATCCACCTGCGGCTTTACGGCCGACTTAACCGAGGCATTGTCGGGTGTGTAGAAAAGGAAGGTTTGGTTTGCAAAAGCACCGAAATTGCCGTTAAGATACAGCAGACTGTCGTTATAACTATCTTGTAACATGATATTTACACGATTATCTGTCATATTTTGACGCTGATAGCCCTGAGTGGAAAATTCGACAAGAGCGGGGTCGGCAACAACTGCGGAGTCGGAAAAGAAATAGCTGCGATAGCCATCAACAAACTCCATAACAAGATGATTGCGTGTGGAATAGACTATCCATTTGCGTTGGTTTTCTTTATCGAACTGCACATACCCGACATAACCCAGAAAAACAATGCTCACTGCCATGGCAACAAGCAACGCCTTGCTGTTGCGTTTCACCAAGGCAATAGCATAACCAATTATTAACAAAGCTGTTAGCAACACCATCACTTTATCGAAATAAAAATCGGAAATTGTGGAATGCGGCAGTTTCTCCACAAACGAAGTTACTGCGGTAATAACCGAAATTTCGAGTGAAAGCAGTTTCACAATCCAACCTCCAACAATGGGTATCCACGAGAAAGCCACAACAAAAATCACCGTTGCCAAAAGAAAACCTGCAAAAGGTATCACCGTAACGTTGGCAATGAGGAAATACACCGGGAACTGGTGGAAATAATAGAAAGTGAGTGGCAGAGTGGCTATCTGGGCAGCAATGGAAACGCACGACAGCTCCCACACCTTTTGTAGGAGCCACAACACTGCGTTGGCAACAACATCGAGCGACTTTACGACCACTTTACCCAAACTGGAAGACACAAACCCCTGATTCCATGCATTTTGACAAAAATCTTTAACTTTCCATTTTTCTGGTATGGCAACAAGCTCTTTGATACGCGGCTGTAGAACCACAATGCCAATCACGCCAAGGTACGAAAGCTGGAAACCAACATCGAATAAGAGCATCGGCCTGAACATCAGCAATATAAAAGCCGACGAAGCCAAATTGTTGTAGAAACTGGCACGGGTAAAAAACATTTCGCCAACGGTGATAAGCGAAAACATGGTGGCAGCTCGCTGAATAGAGGGGGAAAGTCCGGTAATTATTGCAAAAAACCAAAGAACCACAAGCTGAACAATGCCTCGTATAATACGGCTGCGGCGCGAATTGCCCATCCAAAAGAACAGGTAGCCGATAAACATGAAAATGATGCCGAGATGCAGTCCCGAAATACTGAGGAAATGGGCAATTCCGGCATTGGAGAAACTCCGCAGTGTTTCATCGTCAACATCTTCGTCCCAACCGAGGAGCAAAGCCGACGCTATGCCCTGCTCATTTTTTGTGAGACCGCTGTTGCATATCAGCTCTATCATACTTGCTCTCAGGTAGTAAGCCACTGCCATGACATTCTTTTCCGACGATGGTTGCACAATACGGTATTGCTCTGTGGTAAGGTACGACTGGTAATAAATATCTTTTCGCTGGAGATAATTTTTGTAGTCGAACTGGAAAGGGTTTTGCGGGGGAGCCACATCGTGCAACTGGGTGTAAACCAAAACCTTATCACCATAATGGAGCTGTGGGGCAAGGCTATCCTTGGCAAAAAACAGCATCGCTTTGCCGGAAACTTTGTGCCATCCGGTGGAGTCCTGTATTTTACGCACATCGGCCATGGCCTTGTAGGTTTTAGCCGACTGCGTTGGCATTTCCTTAATCACCACCTCGGCCCAAGTATAATCGTTGTTAACGTAATGTGAAAAATCGTTGCCGATGGAGCGTTGCATCAGATGTACCGAAACCACGGTGTAGCCCACGAAAGCAAAACAGAGGCAGAAAACTGGAGCATACCACGCAGTCCGTTTCAATCGATAATAGGCCAGATAGAACATTGCGGCAAGCAAAACGACGAGCCCTCCAAACACAAACCACAGGTTATCAATTGGATAGAAAGCACCAACGGCAATTCCAGCCATAAACGGGAAGATGAGTTTAAGCATTGGAGCTTTCATAATTAAAAATACCTATTTAGTTGTTATACAAAGTGTTGTACGACAAAAGGGCAGCCTCCGCATTGGGGAGGCAGCCAAGCTGATAAACCGGACACCGCTGCATTATCACATCCAACAGGGAAATAATTTTCGAAGAGTAGTAAGAGCTATACGACAAGGCTGGCGGAGTGGAAGGCTGCAGTGCGGTAAAACCCTGCAAAGGTCTGAGTTTATGGATATTATTGGATAGCTCCTGTCGCAGACGTACAAAACCGTTTACCGGAAAACCAAGATTATGGTAGCAAGGCGTTTTTCCGCTCCACGGCGACCCGTAAACCATCACCGTATCACTACTTTCCACAGCTATGATGGGACTGTCGTCGTTGAGGAGCTTGGCACCATCTATATTATTGAGCCACAAGCAAGTGTGAGTACTTTTTCCCGTTCCCGACTCGCCCAAAAAAAGATTGGCTCGCCCACCGCAAACCACGGTAGAAGAGTGTATGGCAAAGAGTCCGTGAGGCACAGCTAACAGATTGAAAGCAAACCACAAAGCGAAGCGTAAGACGGTGGTGTCTGTTGTTTGCGTAGCCTCTACCCTATTCCCACCCCTACGGTAATTTAGATAAAAGGGCGGAAATGTTGAGTCGGGGAGTGCAATTTGAAGTATCTCTATATCACCGATATTACCATAGGTGCACGTGTATTGCTCCAAATCGAAAGTGTGCAACGTGTTGAAAACCTTTGTTTGGACATCGGGCAGAAAAACCACCTCCCACTGCGCAGGCAAATTGGTGCAGAAAACGCTGAAAGCATGCATGTTAGCTACAATATCAGGCACCACATTGCCCGAAATCGAAAGCACATGACCTGCTATTTGCAAGGAATAAGCCTCACTCATTGATTCCATGCGTTATACAAAACAATTATACTTACTCAAAGTGTCAAGCCACTCCTGAGCATCGGCAGAAGCTGTATTTTGGTCTACATCAAACTCTGAAAGTAAAAGATTTACCACATCTTGCAACTGGAAATCCATATCTTTCAGGGAGTTCCACAACCATACCGAAGTCTCGTTAAGCACCATAAGCTTTGAAGAATCTCTTTCGGCAACACCAGGCACAAAAACCACGTTTTCGCCAGCCAAAGAGCTAACCTTATAATTAGGATTTATTCGCATTATTTATGTCTTTGTAAAAATGAATAATATTGTACGAAAATGTTTTTTTTGAACACAAATCGAAAGAAACGCCTGTATTTCAGATACTTGGCAAACCTGTAGACCTTGCCGTAGAAATCGTGTCTGTCTTCGTTGGCGTTTTTGTAAGCAGTAATCAATGTCTCGCCTTGAACAATTATTTTTTCGGGAATAGGAGAAAGGTATTCCTCCCACTCTCCACGAACACCTAACAGCCTTACAACCAGATACGTAAGTAAATCGGTGAAAATTTCTACGGAAGAACCTTTCACAAGTTCTTTCAATTTTCGATAATCGCAATGTCCTGATTCCAAAATTATTGCCCAATCGCAAAGAGAACGCAGCTCCAACGACAGGCGTCCGGGCATGGTGTAAACAAAATGTTTTTCGGCATGTTTGACAAAAAACAGTGCGTTGGCCAACGGATCGCCGAGAAGAACAGGCTGTTGCGGGTTTTCGGAGCGATACCGCCGTGCACTTTCGAGAAGAAAACGTTCCATTTCCCGCTCCTCGTCATCGCGATTATACAAAAAACAGCTGTGGTTTTCGACAAAAACACTGTTCAAAGTGAAGGAAAAGTGCCTTGGGTTGTGATCGTCTATGCTAATGCCATGATTCTTAACCAATTGGTTGACTTTGTCGAAATCATCGAAACAAAAAATGTCAAGGTCTCCACTTTCGCGATGGTTTGGTATGGGATAATATCTCGAGATAGTAAACCCCTTTAGAACCAGCATTTTAACATCAATTTTTTGAAGCTCTTTAGCCAAAGTGATGGCTGTGTTTCTACGGTTTTGATAATGTTTTTCAACCCCTTCGACGAAAAGTGCCCATTTGAGCAAGAGTTCACGTGGCGGACGTTTGTCGGGTGGCAATTTCAGCACAGCATCGTAACAGATGGCAGTAATTCCCTGCTGACCGACATAGTCAAAAATTCCATACCACTGGCTATCAGACAATTCAAGCTTATCCAACGAAGCATTGAACAAAGCCGACCGGATAAGCGATAAAGTATAATTTTGTATTTTGTCCATCAGTGGTACAGATAGTTGTAATTGACTAAAACGAAAAAAGGCGTGCTTTATTGTACGAAAGCACGCCTTAAATGTTAATCATTTGGCTTGGATATTGCTAGATGTTGAGCAAAATATCCACTATACGTTCGGAAGTGTGGCCATCCCAAAGAGGTGGGATGAGCCCTTTCTTCCATTGTCCGGCAAAAAGGCGGTCGAGAGCAGGTTTTATATTGTCGGGATTGGTTCCGATAAGCTCGTTTGTGCCCATTGTGCAGGTTTCGGGACGCTCGGTATTGTCGCGCAGGGTGATGCACGGCACTCCCATCACTGTGGTTTCTTCGGTAATGCCGCCGCTGTCGGTTATAACAGCTTTCGACTGCTCCACCAAGTAGTTGAATTCGAGATAGCCCATTGGTTCTACAATGTGCAGGTTATCGGCCTTTATGCCCAAATCGCTGAAAATTTTGGCAGTACGAGGGTGTATGGGAAAAACGACAGGCAAGCCATACACATTGCTAACCATCTCGTTCATAAGGCGTTTCAGTTTTTCAGCCTCGTCAACGTTTGCCGGGCGGTGCATGGTAAGCATCAGGTATTGCTGGGGTTTCAACGTCAGCTGGTCGCAAACGGCAGGACGCACAAAACGGCTACGGTTGGCCAACAATGTGTCTATCATCACGTTGCCAACGAAAAAAATCTGACTGTCGGCGGCTCCGAACCGACGGAGGTTTTGGTTGGCCACTTCGGAAGTGGTGAAGTAATAATCCGCCAAACTATCTGTTACCATGCGGTTTATCTCTTCGGGCATGGAGAGGTCCCACGAGCGGATACCCGCCTCCACATGCGCCACCTTGGCACATAGTTTTTTTGCCACGACAGAGCAGGCCATAGTGCTTGTAACATCGCCCACAACCATCACCAAATCGGTGGGATTGGCCATCAGTTCCTTTTCAAAAGCCACCATAATGGCTGCCGTTTGTTCGGCCTGAGTGCCGCCGCCGCAACCAAGGTTGACATCGGGTTTGGGTATGTTCAGTTCCTCGAAAAAGGTGCCGGACATGTTTTTGTCGTAGTGCTGTCCAGTATGCACCAGCCGGTAAGAGATGTCGCCTCCCCGACTTTGGGCATTTTTTATGGCATGGATAAGCGGTGCTATCTTCATAAAATTGGGACGAGCACCTGCTATAAGGGTAACTTTCATGTTATAAGGAGTTTATGTTAGCCTTTGCGTAAAAGGATTAAGATACGTTTGACTGAATTTTTTGCGTTTTGCAGCATCAGTTCTTTCAGCCACTGCATTTTGTTGTCGGTCCAGCGCTGAGGATGTGTGGTTATCATCACTTGCTGTGGCAAAGAGCCGCCACATGCCGCTTCAATTATCTGGCTGGTAGAATGATACGATTGCGTGAAGGCGGTCTGCACCTTGTCGCGCACACTGAAACGTGAGCCGTCCCAGCAGCGGCCGGTGTCGGTGAGGTAGAACACGTGGTTGAAATCAACATCGAAATAAGGTTCACCGATGATGCCGAAATCGCGGTAACTGTAGTGTTTCCAAAGGTCTTTGCCATCGTATTTGCTGCGCGGCGCACCGTGCATACAGACGGTTTTTACGGGATAGAACTGACGGAAATACTGCAACTTGGCGTTGAAATGAGCGATAGCCTTTTCGGCTTCGCCGCCACAGATGGCCATATCCTCGTAGTGGTAGCCTATTTCGTGTCCAAGCGATGCTATCTGTTTGATAATATGAGGTTTGTTGCTTTGTGGAACCACACGGAAGAAGTAGGTGGCACAAATGCCGAGGGCGTTTTCTATTTCTGCTGTGGCAAGCGAGTTTTCGGCTCTCAGGTCCACGTCGTGGCGCAGTATGACGCACTTGCCTTGCGCCGGGCGCTCCATGTAGTTTTCGAATGTCTGGAACTGATACCCAGCCTTTTGGAGGGATTGGAGCAGTTGTTTGTATATTTTTAAGGTGAAATCCATAGGAAAAAGTTAGGATGGGTCGGCGGAAGTTTCTTTGGGTCGGTCTTTCAGCCACATTTCGCCCTTGGTTAGCCAGCTGATGCCGAAAAAGGTTAGTGCCACGGCCTCGATCCAGAAGACCTTGTGCGGGAAACGCACCGGAACAACAAGCAACAAAAGCGCCGCCACCATGCCGATGGCACATACTTTGTAAACAATGTTGCGTTTGCGTTTCTGCGGAGTGGGCTCGTCACTGCCCAAGGTGAACAGGAAGGAGGAGTTGAATGCAAGCAGTGTGAAAAATATTATGGCTGCCACATTGTGAATAACCTTGTTTATTTCTACCGGCGTTTGGAAATAACCTGCCGTTGTGGCGATGCCCATGGCATCGTAAACGCCGTTGGAATCGGCGCAGGGGAACAGCACTATCATTAGTCCGAACAGGCCGCTGAGGGTGGTTACCGTACGGTCGCGCCAGTCGTAGCCCACATAGGTTATAAGCACTATCGATGCCGCGGTGAGCACCATGAAGAGCACCGGGGTTACGTAGTAGGTGATGGACATTGAATCGGGGAAGGGCTCGGTAAGTCCTGCCGCACCGCTGTGGTAGTTCAGATAATATCCCAAAAGGCAGAACCACGGTAGAATCATTCCTAACAGTCCCACCAAATTACGGATACGTTTCATCCAAAGTTCTTTGCTTAACTCCATAATAATGTGATTCATTGATTATTAAAGTCTTTTATCGTGACATTTTGACAAACGCCTTGATATTTTCGGATTCCTCCAAGCCGGTGTAGATTTCTCCAGAATTATGCAGCTGCAACATATATGCAAACAGCAAAAACGCCACCCAC
Source organism: uncultured Bacteroidales bacterium (assembly GCA_937915785.1). Classification (GTDB taxonomy): domain Bacteria; phylum Bacteroidota; class Bacteroidia; order Bacteroidales; family P3; genus UBA1219. Next base: position 12,550 of record CALGGY010000030.1, on the reverse strand, counting down.
CAATGCTTTATTGCATGGTTTTTGTACAACGACAGCGATCTGTTCATCACAACATCGTCGTGGGATACAACGAGCAGTGCGGCCAGTTGAAAAAAGAGGCACACCCACCAGCGTGTGAAATCGGACGCCATTACAAAAACCGGAAGCGTGAGCAGGACAGAACAAAGAGGAGGAGCGGCATATCGAAGACGGTTGGCAATGCCGTTGGTTTGTTTTATCGCCAATATCCACGGAACGACAAACACCAACAATATTGGCAACAACAACAAGAATTCAATGACAAACCGTTTCCTGATACCCGATGTCATCCAATTGGACGCATTATCTGCATTGGCAAGATAATAATACCAATAAAAGCCCTCTTTGCTTGGCAGCACATCTTGGCCCGCCCTTGCAGTAAGGGCAGTGTAAAGGCTGTCCAAATCGGTATTCATTCCGCTGAACTGCCATAGGGCAAAAAAGAGCCCTGCGGAGAGCGCAAGATTTGCCCCATAAATGCAAGCCTTTTTTATGGACAATTGTCCTTCGGTGAAAATGTCGTAAACAAAAAGTCCCAGCATCAAAGGATACAATGTGCACAAAAAGGTGTGGTGTATCAAAAGACCGCAAACGGAGACAAAAAAAGTTAAAATATAGTAATACCAACGGTTTCGGCACAGCACAAAGGCAACAACCCACACAAGCACCAGCAGCAGCTGGTAGGTTTCCATAAACACCATGGAGGTTTTAGAAAACACAAAAATTAGTATAGAGAAGGGGCTTGCAAGGTATATCGCCAATAGGGAGGCCAACGGAACGGCATCGGTTTTCTTGTCACGCAAAGCGAGCCATACCGCTGTTGCACCCAGCAGTATCATTGCAATGTTGGCTGCTATTACTATGTTGCGAATGATACTTGCATCGACAAATTGCGGAAACAGCGCCCCCATGATGGTACCAATAAGTTTTCTTCCTCCCCAGCCGTAGTCGTAGCCCACAAAATAGTTGGCAGTAGGCCACCATTCGCACCACCTGATGTGCAGCGCATCATATACCACCGAAAAAACAATAGGGGCCAAAGCCAACAAAACTATCAGCAGTTTTATCGGCTTTTTACAACGGTACAATTTTGAGAGTGCGTGATTCATCATTGTCGGAATTTGATTATCTCAAAATGATAATCATAAAATGACATTTTTTTGTTTTTTACTTGAACCGCCACTGGTAGCCGGGGTTTTCGCGCATTGTTTTGTGGCTTTGGGGGTAGTTTTCGATGAACCATGTGAGGAAAGCGGAGTAGTCGATTTTTTCGGAGAGCAGCTTCTGGCGGCGGCGTTGCCATTCCTCTTTGAGGTTGGGCATGGCAAGGAGTTCTTCTATTTTTTGGAACATTGCCTCCGAGTTTTCGGGACGGAATCCGTAGGTGAGGCCATATTTATGCTCCTCTTCCTCGAGGTAGTGTATGCGTCCCACAAAGGTGTTGCAACGTATGGCGGGAGTGCCGAGCACGGCGGATTCGGAGGTCATGGTCTGGCTGTCGCCAACGAACATGGTTGCGTAGTACATGAGCGAGTGTGCTTTTTCGGGCGACACCTTCAGTTGGTAAGGTTTGAACTCGTCGTCGATGTTGCGCTCGGTGGTGATGAACACATTGCCTTTGGAGCTGAGGTACTGCACCAGCCGGCGTTTGTTTTCGATGGTGAGGCCAACCACCCCCACGTCGTGGTGGGCTTTGAAAGCGTTGAACCGGAGCACGAAGTAGGGTTGGCCCGGTTCCACTCCGGCGTCGGCAAGCACCGAGGGGTCGGGGGTGAAACGGTTGGGGTGGAGGTAAGCAAGCTCGTGATAGGCGTTGACGTAGATTTTGTGTTTCGACTTGCGTGGGGTGTCGGCCGGACTGAGGATGGTGTCGGCAAAGGGATGGCCGAACTTGACAAAGAGAGGCTCCACCTCGTCGTCATCGTCGTCGAGGATGATGCTCTTCATTCGGCTGAGCTTGCTGACGTGCGGTATGTTGATAGACGAACCGATACCTATATTGATTTTATATTTTGAAACCAATCTGCGCAACCGCCAATCATACACCAATTGGTCGATGCCTTTTTTGCCAAGCGAATCGTTCTTTTTCCCTATATCGATGTAATGTATGCCATACAAGTCCATCAAAGCTTTTGCCGAGGGGATATCCTTTACTGTAACAAACACATTGTTACCATTTTGCGTGAGCTGTGAGTAAACATTACGCAAGAGGTGCACGTGTGCCGGATGATTTATGTCGATCAGTATATTCATAGTTTTTTTAGTATTTTCACGCCTATGGTTCCGGTTTTGTATAGCAACGGGTTGCAAACATGCCTGAAACGTCCATGTTCAACCAATTTGCCACCGAACTTCAACTTGAAATCGCGTACACCATAACCGCCATCGTCGGGTTTGCCTGCTCCCATCATGTCGAAACACGCATAGCCGTTTTCAGCAGCATATTGCAGTCCCGCAAACGTGGCCAATTCGGAAGGAAAGATGTTCTTGAACTCACCATCACGTCCGCAGGCATACATTTCATACAACACCCGCCCTACCAGGCCTACGCACACTGTCCCGCCGACAATATTGCCTCCATATTCAACCAAAAGGAAAACGGAAGAAGGCGTTTCATACAGCTTCTCGAAATATTCCACCGGTGGTAAAGGTGTCTTCACTTTAGTTACATACAAATCCAACAAGATCGCATAATAAGCCCGCACTTGTTCCAACGTGGGACGAACCACCAAGCTTGCCCCATCACGCATCGAAACCCTGATGTCGCGTTTTCGGCTTTTGCCTAAGTGATCGTTTACAACTTCCATTGAAGTGGTATCGACCCAAATATCATAATGCGGCTCATAGGCAAGGCCAGAGACCTCAAAAATATCATGCCAATGTCTGTAATCGTTAAAATTTCGTGTTTCAACAAAAATAGCTTTGCGCCTGAGAACATCTATTGTTGCAGTTAGCAGAGCTGTAAGTTCCTCATCGGTTATATCCGTTGCCAAAAGCGGACCACCGTTGATTATTGCCCTGCGCGAAAAAAACTGTTTTAGCCTACCACCGTCCTTCTGAATATATCCCACAGCAACGCCTTTCAGAACACCATTGTTTTCAACGGCGATACAAAAAGCTTCAAAAAATGACAGACTGTCGAAAAAAGAGTATGCTTCGGGTGTTTGAAACCACGAAGCCACAGGGGATTGTTCAATAAGTTTGTCCCAAGCTGTACGACCAATCTGTTCAGCTGAATATAAGATGGCTATTTCTTTTGACATACCTTTTGATATATTTCCATGAGTTTATTTGCCACCTGATGGTTTTCGAGGCCATCGGCGATGATTCTCTTTCTGCCCTCGGTCCTGCCCCCAAACCGCAAGGCTTTCAGTATAAGGTCGGACAACTCCTGCGGATTAGATGTTTGTGCCACAAAACAACCTTCAACACCTTCGGTGCGTTCCTTCACGTCGCCCACATCTACACTTACAACAGGACATCCACAAGCCATAGCCTCTTTAATAACCTGAGGCGAGCCTTCTGTTAACGAAGTCATCAAAAAGACATCGGCGGCACACATCAAAAAAGTCACTTCATCACGCGAATAACCATTCAGTTGCAACATTTCAACACTTGAACAATTCAACAATTCAACAGTCTGTTTCGCCAAGGGAGCGTTTTTTACAGCATTGTCGAAAGCACCGGCGAAAAGGATGTATTCCTTGTCAGCAGACAGATTCATATATTGCCGTGCCAATTTTTTTTCTGTGAGCTGCAAGCCGCACAGGTCGATGCCGCATGGTAAAAGCGTGTATTTCTGCTTCAGCTTTGCTATTTGCAGAGTCTTTTTTGAAACGAAAATATTCCACGCCGAAAGCCGCATGGCTATTTTTGAAAAACGCAACACTTTAGGTTCGTTGATGTCGGAACCATGGTAGGTAGTAACCACCGGCACTTTGCGTTGCAGGTTAGCCAAAAGCCCTGATAGGCCATAATGCGCATGGACCACATCAGGACAGAATGCCCTGATTTCGCTTTTTAAAGCCGACAGGTTTCTTAGGTATCCTTTGATGCCTTTACCATGTACTGTGAAAAAGTGGACTTCGCAACCAACACTTTTCAAGGCATCGACCTGCTCCATGATGAATAGCGCAAATCGACCTTTGTTGTACGATGCTACAATAAGAATTTTCACGTCAAACCCCTTCCAGCTAGTTTGAACCAAGCCCAACAGATATTTACGATACAAATAACAACCAACCATATATTGAACCATGTACGGTGCTTGGCTTGCAGCTGTGAAATGCCGTAGGCGGCAAACATCAGTTCAAACGGAAGTGCCGGCAAATGGAAACGCTCAGACTGGGCAAAGTTGCTGAACACAAGCACAAACAAATATCCTCCCATAACTGCTAACGGTAGGACATGTTTGCGCCACTCCTTTCGGAACAGCAATAAGAAAATTGCAAAAATGGTGAAACCGGACATCACATTCTTAACAAAGTTTGCGCCATTCAGCATCATTTGGTTTTCTTGGCCAGGAATATCAACCATAGTCGGAAATGGTATCGTGAATATAAGCGGTGCAAAAACTGCTGCTCCTGCATAGCGCGCTAAGGAGTTGCCTGTTGCGCTTTCGGCACGCCACTCCATATTGGCCTCTTGTCCCGACCTACCATTCCACAAATCCTCGATTTCCTGCATAACCTCTACCCTAACAGTAAAAATCAACAATGAAGCAAATACAAGACTATACAATACTTTTTTCCACATTGCAAGCTGACGGCCAGAACTGATGATGAACGAGACAAATAATGCTATAACAAGTACAGCTGCCAAAGCAGTCCTGAATGTGAACATTATAAGGATAACCAAAACGGGTATTATCAAGTTTTTAATCTGAAATTTAGGTGTACGCAACAAATAATCAGCCCTTTCCACAAACAGAACCGTCAGAAACACCATTTCCGTTTCTTTCAGTGTTACGCCGCAATAATACCAGAAATTGGGCATCAGCATACAAAATATAGCAGCCATGCGACCTGTTGACTCGCCAAAATTGCGGCTGGCAAGGTGATAAATCAAAACGCATGTGAGCGCATCTATGAAACATTTGATGATACGGTGTGGCAGAGCTCCCGTACCAAATAAAAGGTTCTCGAACGACAGCCATACACAATATCCTCGGTCGGAAATGTCGGTGTACAAGGGCAGTTGTTCGAAAAGCTCGTCAAAGCCCTCGTCGTGCCACAGGGTACCCACATACTCATAAAACAGCTCGTCCATTGCCTGAAAAGCATGTGGCTCACCCGTCATGTGAATATAATAGAAATAGACAAATATAACATACGCTATACGAATAAGAACTGCTATGAAGAACAAATTTTTCACAAAAGTTTCCGGCCTGATGTTCTCCCAACCCACCGACAGCTTATAAGAAAACGCAAAAAACGAGACTACAGCCACACATCCAAACAATACAAATTGAAATGGCAATGCCTTGCTGTAGAAGGCTAAGCCTATTACTACAAGTATCAGAACATAAGCTATAATTGCGCGTAAGGTGATATGTTTTGAAAAATGAGTAAGCATTTGTTATCTAATAATTATTGTTATGTTATTATTGTAACGAAAAAAGTTGTTTTGTTCGATATTTCTGTTTTTACACCGATCTGTATGCAACTTCAAGATTATCAATATGCGCTTGTATAGAAAAATTGTGTTTTACTTTCTCTGCGCTTTTTTGGGCTATTTGTTTAAATTGACTAATATTGGATAATAATGAAATAACCTTGTCTGCCAAATCATACTCATCACCCGTTTTGTATAGCGTTACAATTTCACCATTGTTGGATATTTCTTTAAAAATTTCCAAATCGTTGACCAAAACCGGGATACCCGCTGCAATTGCCTCAACTACGGCAATTCCGAAAGTATCACTTGCTGATGAATATACAAAACCGTCAATATTATGCAAAATACTTGGCACATCACCCCTTCCACCAACAAATTTTACATTAGAAAGCCCTTTTTCTTTACAGAAATCAACGCACTTTTCAAACATCCAAGGGACAGATGTGTCCTTTCTACCAATAAAATAAAAAAGAAAATTGTCAAATCCTTTCTGCTTTAAAACAGCAAGACTTTTGCAAACAAGTATTTGATTTCGAACAGAAACAAAATTCCCAATCATAACTAATCTCAACAAACCATCTTTACCTGATGCTTCATTCTTCATGAAATCTGGCAAATCGTCTGTTTTTATATCTATCTTCGAAAAATCTATGCCATTATAAACGACCCGACATTTTTTTTCTATCTTATTTGACAATTTGTATTGGTTTACATAACAATTTTTTTGGAAATGGCTAACAAAATATACAGCATCTGCCAAATGTATGGATAGTTTGCCCATTTGTTTCACCTTGGGGCTGGATAAGTAATCATATCCATGAAAAGTCTCCACAACTTTAATACCAGTGCCGACACATGCTAATTTTGCATATAGGCAATCCAGACTCAGCTGTGCGTGAACAATATCCACTCTTTCTTTAAGCAATAGTTTCCGCAACTTTATTATATACGACACATAACATCGGCCTTGTGGGCCACAATGAATAAACGGCACTTTGGTATCGATAAAATCGTTTAAATACGCTCCATTTTTACGATAAATGCCGATAAAATCGAATTTGGCATAGGACTTATTCCTAAAAACGTCTAACATCAATGTTTCAAGACCTCCTCGATTCAGAGATCCCAACATAAAAGCAATTCTCATAAACTCTCAGATTTCATCAAATAAACATTTTTTTCAAATCTTTGCCGAACGCAAGCATTTTTTTGCAGGAAAGCTAATATGCTTTATACATTTTGTGTTTCAACCGGATTGCTTTGTATAACAAATAAGGGCTCAGGTTGTATAGATTTATTTTTCGTTTATTGATTGTTAGGGCGTTGTGTGAAGATAAGTGATTTATTCCCAACTCTTTCACTTGGTTAATGACAGATTCGCATGATTGGTAATCTTTAACTGCCACATTTGTTAGCAAGGCTACTGTGGCATGTGCGATTATCATATTGTACCACTGCAATATCTTTTCCAGGGTTTCGTCTGGTATGGCAAGCGTGGCCAACGCTCTCATGTTTTCGCGATGACTTTCGCCACCCTGCAAGACACACATCTCCTCTTTCAACAGCCTGAGCAAAAGAATAAACCCATCGTTCTGCCTACGCACTGCCTTAAGGGTTTTGGCTTTCACCAACGAGTCGCTCCGCTCTTGGTAGTTGTGCACAACCGTGTTGCAGATATCCATACGCTTGGCATTCATCAGCACCATGGGCAGCCATGGGGTGTCGTCGAAATAATCGCCTGTGAAACACCATATCCCCTTTTTTGTAATTGTTTCGGTACGATACATGTATTTCCAAATATGGCATGCAATGTCGAGCCGGTTGGCAAGGAACTCGGCACCAGTCATCAACTGCGACGAATAGTCGAAATCTTTCTCAAACTGTCGTTTTTCGATATGATTGTAATTTTCGTCAACAATCTGATAGTTGAAACGGAGCATGTCAAGCTGCTCTTCCTCCATACGCTTTGTAAGAACACCCAAAACGTTGGGTTGCAAAAAATCATCGGGGTCCAGAAAGCAGAGGTATTTCCCCGTAGCGTGCCGCATGCCGTTGTTGCGGGCACCGGAAGTACCTTGGTTCTCTTGCTCGAGTAGAACAATGGACTGCGGATGTCTGGCCTGATATTGGCGAACAATATCTGCCGAGTTGTCGGGGCTGCCGTCGTTTACGCAGATTATCTCTAGTTGCTCTTCGTCAACATCTTGACATAGTGCACTATTGAGACACTTGGGCAACCACTGTGCAGAGTTGTACAAGGGGATGATAATGGATAACAACTTGCTCATTGCTGTATCTGCAGAGATTGTTTTTTGTGTTTATTTTTTTCAAGCTTGAAAAGAAAACGCTCCATAAGATAACACAGCTTGTAGAAAAATGGGTGACGTTTCAATCTGCAGTATTGCTCTATAGCGAAACCATAATTATCATAATCGCAATAAACTCCAACCGGGAGTATTTTCTTCAGTTCATCCACCCTCTCTTTTTCACGTTTTGCTATCTGAGTTTCGCTGACACCCGTCATGTCAAATACTGTGACGTCAATATCAACATAGGTTGGAATTACTCCACCGAAAGGGATTGCCTCCACATACCAACGCCAGTCGGCTGTAATAGGCAAGTCCTCACGATAGTATCCAAATTTTTCAAACAGCGTTCTCTTAATGTAAGCCGGGTCGTGGTTAAGAGTGCCTTTTCTAAAATCTTTCATAGTTGGAATTCTGCCCGCAAAACACATATCAGTTATCATTTTCCCATCAGGAAAAGATTTTATCATATTGCCGTACATGATTTCAGGGTACGCTTGGGCATCCAAAGTCTTGTACATCTTTTCCACCACGTTGGGATTCGCCAAAATGTCTCCCGAGTTAAGAATTTGAATATATTCGCCCGTTGCCATGCGAATGCCTTTGTTCATGGCATTGTATATACCTGTGTCGGGTTCGGAAATCCAATGCAAATGGGTGAATTGCGGCTCGTATTTCTTGATCACTTCCACGCTGCCGTCGGTAGAGGCTCCGTCGATAACAATATACTCAAACTCTTTGATAGTTTGGGTGGCAACGCTTCTCATTGTACTATCAAGGCCAGCGGCATTGTTCCGGTTTATGGTGATGATTGAAAGTTGCATATTTTAATAAATGCTTTAATAAATTTTGCATCAGTCGCAAGTCCTCAAAATACAATTTTATTTTCCAAAAAAATCTTCCACTTCCCAAAAATATTTCTCAACCAAATCTAAATCCTTCTCAGATCCATTCCACCATGATTTTTCGAGCAACTTTTGTATGGTAGCCTCATCGAAACGGTACTTTACCACTTTGGCTGGAACACCAACAGCAATTGCGTATGGCGGGATATCTTGGGTTACTACGGCTCCGGCACCGATAACCGCACCGTCGGCAATGGTTACACCATCGAGCACTGTAACGTTGGCTCCGATAAACACATCGTTACCAATAGTAGTGTGCAACGATTCTTCTATCTTATTTTCTTTACATAACGAAATTCCGTTTTGCTTTGCTGTTGAATAAAACATTGGAGCGGTGGAGATACCGTTGGTTGGATGCACACCCAATCCACAACAGAAGTTTGGACCTATGGAACAGAATTTTCCGATGGTTGTATTGCACACATGGGAATTGACCGAAAGGTAGGTATAGTCGCCGATTACAACTTTGTGCAAAAAAAACGGAGCATTTATTTTGGTGCTTTTCCCCGTTTTTGTATATGCCTTTTCGGAACGCACAAGAGAAAAACCTGTAGTTTTGCCATCGGGTATTTCTGGCGTACTCAACCAACGTCCAAGTTGTTTCTGAATATAGTATCTGATACTCATTTTTCTCGTTTTATCCACGGACCTTTATGTCCGACCCGTTTTTTTAACCGCTTATTTACAAGGTAATAAGCTATTTTTAAAAAGCCCCAATTTGATTTGGATGGCTCAAAATAGCGGAAATGGAACTGCTTGTCGGCTTGATGTTGAACATCTGTTTCTGCAGGATGCTTGATGGGCATTATCGGATGGCTTGGCACATTGTCGATAATGTTACCCGCTCCCATAACGTGAGTAGCCTCTCCAACAGTTCCAATATTACTCGAAAGGTTTACGTTTGGGATAATGCCTTTGCCACCATTCATCCAAATTGACATGAAAAACTGCATATCCCAACTTTTGCCATCACACAGGTCCTTGTGTACTTCGTCCAGACGGTCGCACCAATATTCGCACTCCAACATTCCACAACCATATTTTCGTAAAGCCCTGCGTAGTTTTGTTTTGGTTACACCGGTCATTGCTATGTCAAAATCGTCCCAAGCCCTTTTCCATGTGGCCCAAGCACAAAGGTTGCGGTTCATCATGCTGAAATAGTATGAACCATCTCCCCAACGTTGTGTGTCCACGTTCATGCTACCAATAGCACGCACGTTGACAGCCGTCTTATATTTCTCCAACAGCTCTTCGCAATATGAAAAAAAATCTAGATGTGGAACACAGTCATCTTCTAAAATGACGCCCGATTCAACATTTTGAAAAAACCATGTAATAGCAGTGGCCGGACCCGGTCCACAACCAAGATTTTTATCAGAATATAGCGTATGCAACTGCACATCAGTGCCTTTGGTCATGGTTTCTACAACACATCGCACTTCGGCACACTTCTGCTGATCTGAGCTATTCACTTCGCGCGGCCCGTCTTGGAAAACATACAAATCTTTTGGGTTAGAAGCTATTACAGCCTCCAACACCTTTTGTGTATGCTGCGGACGGTTGAATGTAATAAGAAGAATCGGGGTGTGAAACATTACAAAATGTTTTTTTATACTTAAATTCTACACAAGACGTCGAACTTTATATTTGGCTATCTTTGTTACAATTCTTTCTTTCAAATTGCTTGGCAATGGTACAAATTTCAACAAACCATTTAATTTCTTTATTTGCGACTCTCTATACCTTACAATTTCGTGTGCCAAAACTTTCAGCTGTTCTTCTTTGGCTAATAGCCTTATAGCCAATAGTCCTTCGTTACACCAAGAACTATATCCAATGTAATCTCTAAATTCCTTGAAAGGAAATAGTATGCGGAAACTATTCAACAACTTAGATTTTTTATCACATGTCTGCATTAACAGGTTGCATAACAGTTCGTTGGGATAAACAAAAAAAGGACCGCCATAAGGGTATCTTTCGTCGTTCATAACACTTAAACTTGAATTGACAGTGGTACAATCCAAATTCCTCAACTCGTTGATTATTTGCTGATACACATTGGGATAATCCGCTTTGCGAATCATTATAACCTTTGTTTTGGAATTACAAAAAATAGTATTATGTCCGACACTGCTTTCAAATGACAATATGTGCGACGCCGAACGAATAACAGATATCTGATCTTGTAGAGAATGCTCACCGGGATAATACACAGTATAACCTGCTGAACGTGCGACTTTTTCGATTGTTTTTATCCCATATATTCGGCGTGTTTCCCTCTCCGACAAAAAAACTTTTCTTTCTTTACGCTCATATGTTTTTACATTTGAAACAATCAAATCTATTGTGTCAAGATATTCTTTTGTAGCCCATCCTTCGGTATAATTAAAGCTTAGGTCGGGTACAATTACGCTTCTATACCTAATCTTACGATCGATATAATACAATTTAGAAATATCAACACCGGCAAGGCGCACCAATTCGAGAAAATTACCAGATAATGTCTTCGGACCCCAATATATCAATTTTTTCCCAATATGTTTTTCTTTATACTCGTCTGTACGCAACCACCACAAATGTTTCAAACAATCAGTTATTGCATGGCCCCACACATCAGACATGTATCCAATAAACACCACTTCTTCATCGATATACTCAAATTCTTCTTCATCAAAATCACTTGCTGCCAGGGCACTTGGAAACAAGGCAGACTCTTTAATCCAACTGCCATTGCAATACCCCCCCCTATAGAAACATCCAATCCCTTGGGCGTTTTTACATGCTTGTATGGCAGCACGTAGCAATTTTGGTATGTTTGAGTCGACAAATTGCGTTCTATCATAACAACGGTAATATTGTTGAACAAATAGTAAATTATAGCAAAACACGACCTTGTAAACTTCTACGCTTATCTAAGTGAAATAAACATATTTTGTGTTATCAGCTCGCTTGATAAATATTAATATTATTCGCTTTATTACATATAGAACTGATAATATCTTGAAAAATCCCATTGTTAACAATTTGAGTTCAAAAGCATTAAATAGCCCTTTCTTTAAGAACATGTCGTCTTCTTTCTCAACATGACTTTTCCATGGAAAATCCTTAAAAGTCCTATCGACTTTCTTTTGATATAATTTGAGATTATATGATATTTGTTTTATATAGCGAATCTTGATACTCCATGAATCTTGATAAAAGACATTGTTTGATGGCAACATGGATTCCAGAGGGTTTAATATGCGTTCCTTGACATACTCATCAACACCGTGTTTTCTCACATAGCCTAAAAAAGGATCGCAATACATGAATGATCTATTCCTAAATTGCCAAAAATGTAATATTTTAGCTTCTTTTACAAATGATGGGCTCATATATACCATTGTATTCCAAATGTCTGGCAATTTTGAAACTTGCATTTTAATCATTATGCCTGCTTTGCATAAAGAGGTTTGATCCACTTTTACTCCTTTTTTTTCTCCCAAAAGCCATTCTTTATGCCATAGCTCCCAGAATGTTCTCACATTTAATGTGTCTTTTGCATAAATCACTCCACTATTGTAATAGTACTTTTCTGTTAAAACATCAAAATCTAATTTTTTGGAATTGGATTGGAGATACAATTTCAATCTAAAATGATACTCTTCGACTGGAAGATGCTCGTCGGGAACCATTGCAAGCTCACAATCGAAGTTATCTATTTCC
>CALGGY010000029.1 GCA_937915785.1 uncultured Bacteroidales bacterium | reverse complement strand
AGTTGGAGTTAGAGTTTTGAGTGAAGGGGCTTGCTTTTCTTGATTGCTTTATCGCCGGAACTATTATCTCTCTAATTCAACAATTTGGCATCACAGAATGATGTTTTCGCTTTCATCGGACACTAATAAAAAAAACAGGAGCATCCGAGTGGATGCCCCTTTTTTTGTTGTGGTATTTGTTTTCTGTTATCCTTTTCGTACAGGCTCGCTGGTAAGTCCCACGCCGAGTTTTTTGAAAATTTTGCGGTCTACCTCGCTTACCATCACTGTGGTGTGAGCTTGGCATCCGTCGAGTAGTGGGAGGCAGTCGAGGGCACGGCGGCAGTTGTCGTCCAAAAGGCTGAGGATGGAGAGGGTTACCAACACCTCATCGGTATGCAGGCGTGGGTTTTTGCCGTGCAGCATGCTTACTTTGGTGTGCTGTATGGGTTCTATCATCTTTTGTGAGATTAATTTTACTTCGTGGCCTATTCCCGCAAGGTGTTTCAGCGAGTTGAGCAGAAGTGCGGCACAGGGACCGAGCAGTTCGCTGGTTTTGGCTGTTATTATTGTGCCGTCGTTTAGTTCCATTGCTGCAGCGGGTACACCTTCTTTGTCGCGGCGCTGTTTGGCGGCCACGGTTGTGCGGCGGAAATCGGTGGTTATTTTGGCTTGTTTCAGCAGCAGTGCTATCTTGTTCACTTCACTTTCGGAGCTTTTGCCTTCGGCAAATCCGCTAAGGGCGGTATAGTAGCGGCGTATTATCTCGTCTTTTGAGGCATGGCAACAGGCTTCGTCGTCGGCAATGCAGAAACCGGCCATGTTCACTCCCATGTCGGTGGGCGATTTGTAGGGGTTTTCGCCGTATATGCCTTCGAAAAGGGCATTAAGTACAGGGAATATCTCGATGTCGCGGTTGTAATTCACCGCTGTTTTGCCGTAGGCTTCCAAATGGAAGGGGTCTATCATGTTTATGTCGTTGAGGTCGGCTGTAGCTGCCTCGTAGGCTATGTTCACGGGGTGTTTCAGTGGTATGCTCCAAATGGGGAAGGTTTCGAATTTGGCGTATCCTGCTTTTGTGCCCCGACGGTTTTCCTGATATAGTTGGCTCAGGCAGGTGGCCATTTTTCCGCTTCCGGGACCGGGGGCGGTTATTACCACCAATGGGCGTGTGGTTTCGATGTAGTCATTTTTGCCGAAGCCTTCTTCCGAGGCTATAAGGTCCACGTTGGCGGGGTAGCCTTCGATGAGGTAGAGGTAGTACACGCTTATGCCCATGCGTTCGAGGCGTTCGCGGTATTCCTTGGCGCGGGGCTGACCGTTGAAATGCGTTATAACCACAGAATTTGCCAAAAAGCCGCGTTGCATGAAAGCATCGCGAAGGCGCAGCACGTCCTCATCGTAGGTTATGCCTATGTCGGCACGGATTTTGTTTTTTTCGATGTCCGTGGCGCTTATTACGATGACTATTTCGGCCTCGTCCTTGAGCTGAGTTAGCATTTTTAGCTTGCTGTCGGGCTCAAAGCCAGGCAACACGCGGCTGGCGTGATAGTCGTCGAAAAGTTTTCCACCAAATTCGAGGTAAAGTTTGTTTCCGAACTTGCTAATTCTTTCTTTGATGTGTTCGGATTGTATCCGCAGATACTTGTCGTTGTCGAAACCGTTTTTCATAACTTTTACGTTTTAGAAATACGGGATACAAAGTTAGGATTTTTTTTTCGACTGACAAAATTTTTTTTGTTTTTTGTTGTAAAAAGTTGTAAATTAGTTAAAAAAAAGTTGCAGCCGTTTGTCGTTTTTGTCGTTTTTTTTTGTTTTCAATTGCTGAAAATCTAAAAAAAAATCCTTTTTTTCATCAAAAAAAGTATAAATCTTTCTTTTGGTGTAAAGAAAGAATCCGACTGTAATTATTATATTGTAATAAATTGTAATTTGCTCGGTACCAGAATGTTATTGGTGGCGGAACACAATATAATTGATGTTTTTCAAATTGTTGCTCCATTTGCTGTTGTTTGGCAAGCTTACCACTTTGTTGTTGTTGTCGCGATACCAGCCGTGTGCGGAGCTGCCCACAAGGAAAATGGCATTGCTTGTGCCGAAGTCGGAAAGGGCTTGGCTGAATTCGTTCATCGTAACTCGGTTTGGGGTTGTAATTATGCAAACCTTGTTGTTTACTATGCACAATGCTCGACGTGTGGATGCGTTTTTCGGGTTGTTTTCCACCATTTTTCCATTGTTCACCGCAGCGTATTGGCGGAAGAAAAATCCTCCGGTTTCGGTAGCTTGTTCAAACAGTGGCGAATTTTCGGCCACCCCTACGGTTATTGTGTCGTTGATAATTGCGCAGAAGCCTTTTTTCGACACTCCCCACGACAGGGGTTCGCCGGCATAAACGAAAGCGCCGATTATATCATATTTGCCCTTTCCCAAATCGGCGGCCTGTGTGGCTAATAGTATGTCGTCGGTTGTGTCGATAGGTCCTACGTGAAGTTCAGCGGTGGCGTTTATTGGTGTAAGTATTTGTAGTTCTATGCCATCTATCACGGTGTCGGTAGTGGCAATGTAGGGTGTCTGGTCTTTGTCGCTGGTGTTTGATATTTTGTTGGTTTGGGTTGTGTCGTTGATTGTTGCTTTGTTGCCGGTTGTTTTGTCTGTAAAGAAAACGACAATGCCAATTACCAGAGCAACAAGTATGATGGCGACCGCAATTGCCGTTATCCTTTTTTTTTGATTGTCAGGTGCATTTCCTGTGCCAACAACACGCACTTCGTTGTCTTCTATGTCGTAATTTTCTTTCATGTCTGTTCGTTTTCTATTAGTATTTTCAAATTGCGCAGAACCTCACGCGAAGCCGAAAGGGTGTGCGATATGGTTTGGCCGTCGGAAAGCACCAGCTGTTGTTTTGGTATGTTTATGTAGCTGATGAATGTGCGGTTCACTATCAGGCTTTTGCCTAAGCGGATAAATAAACCTTTGGTATTTGTAAGTTGTTTTTCGAGCTGGTGTTCCAGTTGTCCGAGTTGAAATGTTAGCACCCTTGTTTCGCCCGATGTGAACATCAGGGTGGAGTAGTTGCCGTCCGACGATATGAATACGATGTGTTCCGATGCAACGCGCATCAGGTCAGTATTCGTGGATATAATGAGGTGTTCGCTCATCGGTGGGTTTTGTTGTTAGTCAGTGCATTGTTGCTGTTTGTATCAGTCGGTTTTCTACCACTTGCCAATCCACAATTTGCCAGAGTGCGGCGAGATATTCGGTGCGGCGGTTCTGGTAGTCTATGTAGTAGGCGTGTTCCCACACGTCGAAGGTGAGCAAAGGCGTAAGGCCGCTTGTTATTGGGTTGCCGGCATTGGGTTCTTGGGTTATTGACAGTTTGCCGTTGTTGTCGGCCGAGAGCCATACCCATCCGCTGCCAAACAAGGTGGCACCTTTCTGTTCAAATTCTTTGCGGAAAGCTTCGAAGCTGCCAAAATCGCGGTCGATGGCTTGTTTTATTTTGCCTTCGGGATTGTGGTTGCCGTTTCCGAACTGTTCGAAATACATGGTGTGGTTTAGGACCTGTCCGGCGTTGTTGAACAGTCCACCCGGCGATTTTTTCACCACTTCGGCAAGAGGGAGGTTCTCAAGTCCGCTGCCGGGCAGCATTTTGTTGAGGTTGTCGATATATGTTTTCAGGTGTTTGCCATGGTGCAGTTCCAGCGTTGTGGAGCTGATTATGTTTCCTAGCTCGGAATAGGGGAGTGGGGCTAGGGCAAATTGGCCGTTGATGGGTGTGATGTTGTTCATTGCTGTTGCTTTTTTCGTATTAAAAAAACGTATGTATGCTTTTATTATTGTGTGGTTTTGTGTCAAAAGTTTTTTTGATGGGGGAGGGGGAACGGTGAGGTGCATTGTTCTTTTTTATTGTTTGGCGGTTATGCATTAGTGAGGTTTGTTGAGCAATGCCAATAGTTTTTTTTTGTCAGATAATGGTGTGGATAGCGTTGAGCCAGCTGGTTTGAAGTACAGCAATGAAAAGCAGAAGCGGCACCGCCTGTGGCGGTGCCGCTTCTGTAAATGCAAGTTGTGCAGGGGTTATTTCTTGATAACCACGCTGCGTATTGTTGTCTTGCCGTCGTTGTTTTCGGCACGCAGTATGTACGAACCGTTGTTGTATTCGCTTACGGTTATTACTACCTTACCCGAAATGGCGTCTTTGGCAACTATCAGTTGTCCGAGCATGTTGTAGAGTTTCACGCTGGCCAGGTTGTCGCCTTCGATGGTAACTTTGGTTGAAGCGGGGTTCGGGAACACTTTTACGGTGTTGGCGTTGGCTTGGTTGATGCTTTCGCTAACCACCACAGTGGCTGTAGATGTTCTTTGGCAGCTATTGCCATCGGTAGCGGTTATGGAGTATTCTGTGTTTTGGCTTGGTGTTACCACAATGGTGTCGGTGGTTTCGCCAGTGCTCCAGCGGTAGGTAAGGTTAGCGTCGCCAACAGCGAACAGAGTGGCGCTATTGCCGGGTCTGATCCACAAATTTCCGTCGATATATACGTTGGGCAGTGGGTTGATGGTTATCGAAGTGAGGACAACCACACTGTCGCAGCCGTTTATGTTGGTTAGACGGTAGGGAATTGTGTCGGTGGATGTTCTGTAGGTTACGCCGTTCAGATCCCATGTGTATTCGCCGCAAGCCGCTATAGCGGGCAGCCATGTGGTATCCGAGCCAAGGTTGGTGTAGGTGAAGTACATCAGGCAGCTATCTTTTCCTTCAGTGTCTTTACACATATAGGTGGTGTCGCCGTTCTGGCGCAGCCATATCAGAGGATTTCTGGTGTTGGGCCAACGGAAACCGCCAGTTCCGCGTCCGCAGAATGCTGTGTCGATTCTGTAAGTGGGGAGGATAGTTACGTTGTATGTTTCAACCGAGTCGCAGCTTGTAAGGCTTTCGTGTGTGCGTGTCAGTACGGTGTCCACTCTTTGGGCGTTGGCTTTTATAATGTGTGTTGTGGAGCTCATGTCTACCCAAACAAAGGAGTCAAGTGCTGTAATGGTGGTGTCAATGAGCACATATTGGCCTTCGCCAGTGGTGTAGTTCAGGGTGTAGATGGTGTCGCAACCGGCGCCGCTGTTCACTTTTTTTGTGTAAGTGGCAAAGCCGTTGCCGGAGTAGGTGTTGCCGTCCATATCCCATGTGTAGCTTGTTTCACAAGTGCTTACAACAATGGTATCGCCGGTTGTTATTTGTCTGTATCGGAGGCACAACACGTTGGCACAGCTGTCGGCACCTATCGTGGCAGGTGTGAAATACACAGTGGTGTCGGTGTTGTATGTAATACCGTCGGCTGCCCATGTGTAGGGGGTGCACTGTGCTACATCGGTGTAAGTTGTGTCTGGAGATTTAAGTGCAAGGTGCAGGGTAACAATGCTGTCGCATCCCGCGGCGTTCACTAAGGTGTCCTTGTATTGGCCGGGGGCTGCGTAAACTTTGCCGTTGAGGGCCCACACGTAATTGCTGCACGACGAATCGTAAACGTCGGCGGTACTCGATTGGCGTATTACAAATGTGGCAACCATAAGTACACTGTCATCGCCAGTCAAGGTGCTTTTGATAATTTGGTACCCCGTTGAATTTGTGGTGTATGTGTAACCATCTATCCATGTGTAACTGTTGCATGTGTCAATGGTATCGTAAACCACTGCGAGGGGTGCTTTAAATTGTGCTTGCACCAAAAATGGCATGCAAAAGGCCATCAATAAAAAACCTATAAATCCTTTTTTCATCGTTTTTTACTTTGATTTAGTTCTATTTCGTATTGTGTTATTTTCTGTCAATCAAGCTTTTGCTTTGGAGTGTTTTTGCATGCAAAGGTTGCTTGCACACCCGTTCTCCTTTAGTGAAAAGCAACTGCAAAGGTACGCTTTTTTTTTGACTTTGCAATTGTTTTTTTCGTTTTTATTGCAAAAATGTGCTAATGTTTTTGTATATTGCAGATTGTTAGGGTGTTATCCCACTTCTGTTTCTAAACAATATTTTTTTTGGACAATTGCTGTCTTTTTTTGTCAAAAGTAACGTTTTTTTTCGTATTTTTGCACAATAAAATATTTTTTTATTCAAATACTATTTTTATGCATAACATTAGAAAGATTACCGAAGATTTGTTTTACGTTGGTGCAAGCGATCGCCGTTTGGCACTTTTCGAAAATGTGTATCCCGTTCCGAATGGCGTTTCGTACAACAGCTATTTGCTTTTGGACGACAAAACCGTTCTTCTCGACACCGCCGACGCGTCGGTTTCCCAGCTTTTTTTCGATAATGTTTGTGCCGCCCTCAATGGCCGTCAGCTCGATTTTCTTGTTGTAAACCACATGGAGCCCGACCATTGCGCACTTATAGCCGACCTGTTGCTGCGCTACCCTTCGGTGGAGGTGGTTTCCAATGCCAAAGCCATTGCTATGATAAAACAGTTTTTCCCGCAGGCTAAGGATTTCAATTTCCGCATAGTTTCCGAGGGCGACGTGCTTTGTTCCGGGCGCCATACGTTGCATTTTGTTATGGCTCCTATGGTGCACTGGCCCGAGGCGATGGTTACCTTCGATTCCGCCGACGGCATATTGTTTTCCGCCGACGCTTTCGGAACCTTTGGCGCTATCGGCGGACATCTGTTTGCCGACCAGCTCGATTTCGACCGCAACTGTATCGACGAGGCGCGCAGGTACTACACCAATATCGTAGGCAAGTATGGCGTTCAGGTCCAGTCATTGCTGAACAAGGCCGCATCGCTCGACATCAAGATGGTATGTCCCCTGCATGGTCCGGTTTGGCGTAGCAATATCGGTTATTTTGTCGAAAAATACAGCTGCTGGAGTTCCTATAAGCCCGAACTGCATGGCGTTTTGTTGGTTTATGGCTCCATATACGGCAATACCGCCAATGCCGCCGACATTCTTGCCGCCAAACTCGCCGACAAAGGCGTTGGTTCAATAGCCGTTTACGACGTTTCCAAAACTGATGTGAGTGTGCTTGTGTCGGAGGCCTTCAGGTATTCGCATATTGTGTTGGCCTCGTCAACATACAACAACGGTATTTTCACACCGATGGAAAATTTTTTGCTCGACCTCAAGGCACATGCCCTGCAAAACCGCACTTTCGCAATTGTTGAAAACGGCACTTGGGCACCTCAAAGCGGCAAGCTGATGCGCTCCATTTTGGAATCGATGAAAAATATTACTGTTGTGGAACCTGTGGTTACTATTAAATCGGCCGTTGGCATCGCCCAGATGGATACCATTGAGACCCTTGCCTCGGCAATTGTTGGACAAATGCAATAAGTTTTGGATATGAGTAAGATAGATAAAAATGCCGTGATGAGTATCGGCTATGTCCTGTATGTGCTTACGGCCCGATGTGGCGGTAAGGACAACGGATGCATAATAAATGTGGTGGCACAGCTTACCGACAACCCCTTGCAAATGATGATTTCGGTGAACAAAGCTAACCTAACTCATGGTATGATTATGGGCACAGGCCGGTTCAATGTGTCGTTGCTTACCGAGGAAACGCCCATGAAAGTGATAAGCCATTTCGGTTTCCAAAGTGGTCGCAACGTGGACAAGTTCGAAAACTGTGAAGTTGAAAAGCGGGCATCCAACGGTATATTGTATGTTCCCAAATATACTAACGCATACATCAGCGGCAAAGTGGTATCCACCACCGACCTAGGCACACACACACTTTTTGTTGCCGAAATAACCGAAGCCGTGAAACTGTCTGACGCTCCATCGTTGACCTACGCCTATTATCAAAAAAACATAAAGCCCTCGGTGTCCGCAAATGCCGCTAACGATGAAATCAAAGTTACCAAATGGGTTTGTAAGGTATGCGGCTATGTTTACGAAGGTGAGAATATTCCCGACGATTTTGTTTGCCCATGGTGCAAGCACGGCAAATCGGATTTCGAACAAATTTAGCATCGTACATTATATATAATGTATAGACTCCCGCATTCGGCAGATGCGGGATTTTTTTTCCCGTTGTAGAATAATATTGTTGGAAAGGTTGGTCTATTGTGCAAATTTGTCCAGCACTTGCTGTGTGTAGGTCTTGGAAACGGGTATGTCGGATATGTCCTTGTCGTCTATTTCCACAAAAAGGCCGGTTTTCTCTTTTTTCAGAACGGTAACCTTTTGGAAATTCACTATATACGACCTGTGGCAGCGTATCAGGTCGTCGGAAAGGTTCAGGCTGTCGATATTTTTCAGTGTGTTCCGCAGGCAAAATTTCGTGATGCGTTCTTTGTTTTTGTAGCAGATGTTCACATAGTTGTCGGCGGCTTCTATATAGAACAGGTTGCTTACGTTCACCGAAATGCGCAGGTTGCCTTTTTCATCGTGGAATGCTATTTGTTGCGTCTTTTCGTCTTTCTCGGCGGTGATGCCCGCTTTGCTGCTGAACCGTTCAATTACACTGTCCTTGTCGGCAAGTTCGAAATAAAGTGTGGAAATGATGTACGGCACCACCAGTATGGAAACACAATATATTATGGTGTCGCTTATTATTCCAAAATAGCCGATGTTGCAGTGGTAAACAAGTTTCCCCACGAGCCAAGCGTACAGGTTGCAGAAAAGCGAAATGACCAATATTTCGCTGATAATCCACAGCAGGTAGCCACTATATTTTATCGGTTCGCGTTTGCGGCAAACAAGATACAGAGCCAATCGGCTGATTAGTAATACTATAAGCCCGATAGCCGAAACCAGAGCAGTGTGTCCGGCAAAAGCTTCCTGCGATTTTATTGCTGCGAAATTGCCGTTGCCGTATGGCGAGAATATCAGTATGTAGGTGAAAGCAAAAACCACCACAAATGCCACAAATTTGAGGCTGTTCGATATTTTTATCAGGCTGTATGGAATTCTTTTCCGCATGTTTTTGCTTGCTTTTTTTGCGGATATATATACGTGGAAAGTGTGGAAAAATTGCATGGAAAAAGTTGTTTTTTTTCTGTGGGGTGAAATTTTTTAGTCTTTTTCCTTCAAAAATTCACCCTTAAATGTCGATTTTCGCCACTTATTTCCAAATTTCGCCCTAAATTACGGCCGAATAAACCAAAATTCTCAGTGGTTCTGTTTTTGTTTTTACTTTTGCATCGCAATTTGAAAAATGCAGCAAAAAAAATATTTGAATGATGAAGTTGAATCATAGCATTGTTCTCGAAAAGAAATCGTCGGATTCGAAATCGTTTTTCCGTATTTGCGGAAAAAAGAGTATTTTTGCATTTTAAAATAACAAATAAACAAATGCTCCGATGATCAGTTTTGAGAATATAAACAAACCCGACTGGAGATACAATCTCCTTTATGGCTATGTGCACCTGATGCACAACTTCATCTATTACCGCAAATATTATGTGCTCAATAGCGAGCGGATACCCAAAGGCAAGCCTGTTGTTGCAATAAGTAACCATCAGAACGGCCTTACCGATGCGCTTGGCATCCTGTTCGGATTTAGCAAGGACGGCCGTCATCCTATATTTATAGCCCGAGCCGACATTTTCAAGAAAGAGATTGCCGCCAAAGGCCTGCGTTTTTTGCGTATCATGCCCGCTTTCCGTGCCATGGATGTGGGTACGGCAGGCGTTGGCGAAAACCAAGCCATTTTCAACCAGTCGGCCAAGGTGCTCACCGAGAACGGTGTCGTTGCACTTTTCCCCGAGGCCGGCCACCAGAACTGCCACCATCTGGGCACTTTCAAAAAAGGCTTTGCACGCATTGCATTCCGAGCCGCCGAAATGATGGACTTCAAGGAGCCTGTCTACATTCAGCCCATGTCCAACCACTACGACAACTATTTCTCCGTTCAGGGCAAACTTATAGTTACCTTCGGCAAGCCGTTCGAATTCACCGACCTTTACGAGCTTTACAAGACCCAGCCCCACCGTGCCGAGAAGATGCTTACTGACCGAGCACGCCTTATTGTGGACGACCTTATGCTCGACATCCGCGATTTGGATCACTATGAGGAGTACGAGATGCTGTGCTCAATTTACGGCCGCAAGATGCTGGAAGACGAGCACAAGTCGCGCCGCTATTTCCCCAACCAGCTGCATGCAAGCCAAAAGGTGGTGAAAATGGTGGAAAGCTACGAACGCACCAATTCCGAGGGTTTCAACGAGCTGATGAAAGACACCCGCCGCTATTGCCATTCGTTGGACAAGATGCACCTGCGCGACTGGGTTTTTGCACAAAAGCTTTCCACACTTGGATTTTTGCTGCGGTTGCTGCTCTGCATAGTGCTCACCCCAATAGTTATAGCCTGTTGGGCAATAAACATAATACCGTTCAGTGCGTCGTCGTTCATCACCCGGAATATAAAGGATTACATGTTGCACTCGTCGTTCCACTTTGCAGTGGGATTCCTTGTGGCATACCCGCTGTGGTTCATCATTTCGGGTGTAGTGCTGGGTGCCGTTACAGGTCTTTGGTGGCTGCTGCCAATATATATGGTGGCGCTGCCGCTGTCGCTACTCGTTTATCTGCGCAGCAAGGTGATGATAAAAAAAGTTTACAACCGGGTGCGCCGTTTCCGCCTGTGGTTCCGTGGCAACCGCTACTATGCCGAGGCTGTAGAGACGCGCAAAAAAATACTCGACCGCTTCGATTACATCAGAAATTAGTTTTTTTTATGAATATTGCGTAAATGGCGGGGAAGAAATTCCCCGCTGTTTTTTTTATTTTTTCGTTGCAATGCAATAAACTTGCAAAACTAACATTATTTATAATGAAACAAGGGAACGATAACCTTGCTGTAATTTGGCGACCTGAATGCCAAGTCGCCGGAATTAAGGAAGCGATGCTAAAATACCTGACGTAACACATTAGAAATGAATCAATTTGTAATTGCCAAAGAGCAGGAGCTGATGGATTTTCTGCTGGAGAACTTCCCCAACACAAGCCGTAACCGTATCAAAAGCTGGCTGGTTAACGGAAATGTGGCCATAGATGGTGAGCATGTTTCGCAATACAACCACGCGCTTAAGCCTGGCATGGTTGTCAAGGTCGAAAAATCGGGCACTTTCCTCAGCCAATGGATGAACATTGTGTACGAAGACCGCTACCTGATGGTGGTTGAGAAAAAAGAGGGCATACTCACTCACAGTCTCAGCCTCAACGACCCCTCGTTGCAGAACATCCTGAACGATTATCTTATTTTCACCCACCAAAAATGCCGTGCCCACGTGGTGCACCGCCTCGACCGCGACACTTCGGGGCTGCTTATCTTCACCAAAGACAAAAAAGTGGAGCTGCTTTTTGAAAAAGACTGGAAAGGAACGGTGTTCGACCGTCGGTATGTGGCGGTGCTGTCGGGGCAGATGCCCAAGGAAGGCACCATCGAGTCGTGGATACGCTACGAGGACGACGGACGTTTTACATGCAGCGCCGACGACAACGGCGGGAAATATGCCGTAACACACTACCGCACACTTAAAACCAACGGCAAATACTCGCTTGTGGAATTCAAACTCGACACAGGACGTAAAAACCAGATACGCATTCACTCCAAAGTGATGGGGTACCCTGTGGTGGGCGACTTCAGGTACCGCAACTTCGACGACCCCATAGGCCGTCTTGGACTGCACGCATACAAACTCTGTTTCACACATCCGGTAACACACCAAAAAATGATGTTCGAAACCAAATTCCCCGACCTGTTTATGCAATTATTCGAATAGTTTTGTGGTGGGTTTTGTTGGTGTAATATGTTGTAACTGAATGTGATAACAAGAATTTTGGAGAATATTCCGAAAACTTTTTCGTTATTTGAAGTTTTCTTTGTAATTTTGCAATGGCAAAAAAGTATAAAAAAATGGAGCATAGTAAAGATTTAGTAAAGGAAAAAATTGTTGCTGGTTCGCTCGAAATGTTCATGGAGCGAGGCTGCAAAAGCGTTACTATGGATGCCGTTGCAAAGCAGTTGGGCATGTCGAAACGGACTATTTACGAAAAATTCCGCAACAAGGCCGAGCTGCTTTTCGAATGTTGCCAACTTTTGGTGCAAAAGGATGCCGCTTTGGTGGATTCTGTGCTGAAAAGCAATAGCTTGGGAGATTTTGTCCGCGCAAGCGAAGAGTGCATAAGAGTAAATGGTGCGTGGTTCGAGAGACGGTGCTGTTTTATGTCGGAGCTTAACCACTACTATAACGACATTTTTGTGCGCCACATAGAAATAAACAACTCCCAGAGGCGTGAAGTGCTCGAAAGCGCCCTGCAAATATTCCGCGACAAAGGCATAGTAAGAAGCGACACCGATCTCGGCATTGTCACCTTTTTTCTGAACAGCGTAATACAGCAGATACTGTCGGGGAGCCTGTCGATACAAGGCTACACAAAACGGCAGATGATTGTGCATTTCATGCGGACATATTTTCGCGGCATTGCCACAAACAGAGCCCTCGAAGAGATGAAACAGCTCTCAAATACCGATTGATACACGAATAAAAATAATACACGATGACATACAAAAACATTATTATTGGGATGATGACGCTCGTTGCCCTTGCCGGAGCAGCCGCAGCGCAGGACACCACCCTTACACTTTCTGTGAAAGAAGCCGAGGACTACGCCCTTGACCATAACCGCACCCTGCAAAACGCCACCCTCGACGTGCGCAAAGCCGAAGCGGTGAAATGGCAGACTTTGGGCACCATGTTGCCACAAGTGAAAGCCGGGTTCGACTACTCCAACTTTTGTGGCTACGAGATGGAGATGAGAATGGGACTGGCCGGCATAACAATACCCATGAACCCCTACGGCACCGTTTCGCTTACGGCATCGGTAGCTTTGACAGGCGGCCAGATAGTAGGCACCATGATGAGCAACCTCTCCAAACAAATGTCCGACATAACCTTGCGGCAAACCGAGCAAAGCACACGTAAAAACGTCCAGTCGGTGTACCTATCCATTCTGGTGATGGAAAAAACCATATCGCTGCTCGACTCCAGCCTTACAAACCTTCAAAGCCTGCAGAAAACCGCGCAAAACGCCGTAAATGCCGGAGCGTCGGAACAGGTGGACGCCGACCAGATTGCCATTCAGGTGAACTCGATGAAAAACAACATAAACTCGTCGAAACGGTCGCTCGAACTGCTCTACAATTCGCTTATACTGCAGCTCGGCGCCGCACCAAACACCCGGCTTGTGCTTACAGGTACGCTGGACAACATACTCGACATCGGCAACACCAAAGCCCTTATGGCCGAGCAATTCGACATCAACCGCAATTACAGCTACCAGCTGCTGAAAAAATCCGAAGAATTGTCGAAAAAACAGGTGCTGATGGCTTGGATGAACTATCTGCCCACGCTGAGCGCCTATTATCAATATTCCGCCAAGACTTATTTCGGCAAGGACGAGGGCATGAACATGACCCCCCCCAACATGGTTGGAGCATCGATAAGCCTGCCTATTTTTTCGAGTGGCGTGAATGCCGCCAAAGTGCGCGAAGCCAAGATAAACTACCGTGAAACCATGAACACCGTGGCCAACACCGAGGACGCACTGATGGTGCAGGAACGGCAACTGCGATACAACCTTGTGTCAGCTTTGGAAAACTATCAAAACCAGAGCGAGAACATAGATGTGTCGCAACGTGTGTTCCGCAACATTCTGAACAAGTACAAGGTGGGAATGGCCTCGAGCCTCGACGTAACCAACTCAAGCAACAACCTTATCACCGCCCAAAGCAATTATATACAGGCCATTATGCAGCTTGTAAATGCCCGCATAGAGCTCGAAGATTTGCTAAACCTGCAGCGCTGACTGGCAGGCGTTACTCACAAAAGCCAAAAGCACCAAATTGTGCCCACAGTATTTGCCATGGGTGCGGGCTATCCGTGTAGCAGTATTGCAAAAGCTCTTGCAATGGGTTGAAACTGCGATAGTTGCGTAAAAAATGACAAATAGGTGCAAACATGTTCGGAAAAGTCGTTTTTTTTGCGTATCTTTGCAGTTGCCTATAGGCGAAAACAGAGTATATAATAATTTAACACGAACAAATATGGCAAAAGAAGCACCCGATGCAAACGCATCAAAATTGGAGAAACTTAAAATCCTGCAAAGCACCCTCGACAAGATAGAAAAGAGCTACGGCAAAGGTTCGATAATGAAACTTGGCGACGCCCCCGTGGAAGAGATAGAGAGCATCTCGTCGGGTTCCATAAACCTCGACATGGCCCTTGGCATAGGCGGTTACCCCAAAGGCAGAATAATAGAGATATACGGCCCCGAATCGTCGGGTAAAACCACCCTTGCCATCCATGCCATTGCCGAAGCGCAGAAAAAAGGCGGCATAGCAGCATTTATCGACGCCGAGCACGCTTTCGACAGCAACTACGCCAAACAACTGGGCGTGGACACCGACAACCTGCTGGTGTCGCAGCCCGACAACGGCGAACAGGCCCTCGAAATTGCCGACAACCTCATCCGTTCGGGTGCCATCGACATTATTGTGATAGATTCCGTGGCAGCCCTCACCCCCAAAAGCGAGATAGAAGGCGAGATGGGCGACTCCAAGATGGGCCTTCAGGCACGTCTGATGTCGCAGGCGCTGCGCAAACTTACAGCCAACATCAGCAAGACAAAGTGCTGCTGCATTTTCATCAACCAGCTGCGCGAAAAAATAGGCATCATGTTCGGCAACCCCGAGACAACCACCGGCGGCAACGCCCTGAAATTCTATGCCTCTGTGCGAATAGATATACGCCGCATACAGGCCATAAAGGACGGCGACACCAACGTTGGCAACCGCGTTAAGGTTAAGATTGTGAAAAACAAAGTGGCCCCGCCGTTCCGCGTGTGCGAGTTCGACCTCATATTTGGAGAAGGCATCTCCAAAGTGGGCGAGATAATAGACCTTGGCGTGGATTACAACGTGATAAAGAAAAGCGGGTCGTGGTTCAGCTATGGCGACACCAAGCTGGCACAAGGCCGCGAGGCGGTGAAACAGTTGCTCAACGACAACCCCGAGCTGGCCGAAGAGCTGGAGACCAAAATCCGTGCCGCAATTTCCGGCACCGACGCAGCCAATGTTGAACCCAAATAAACAAAGTGGCGAACGTCGGCCGGGTAGCGCAACTTGGCCGACGTTCCTTTTTGAAACTTTTTCGCGTAATGAAAGTCTTTTTGAAACATCTGATACTTCTAATGGCCTGCATAATGGGCATAACGGCAGCACTTCTGCTTTTTAAAGTGCCTTTTGTGTATTCCATTTTTTTGTGCGTGGTGGTGTATTTTTCGGCGGTGTGCTACATTTCGCAGCATATAATGAGCCGTACGCTGGCCAAAAAGCCCAACAAGTTTCCGCAGGCTTTTATGCTTGTGGAGTTTGGCAAAATTTTCCTGCACATTGTCGTTCTTGCCGGATTTGTGTATGCCCACAAGAACGATCCCTCATCGGCAAAGGCTTTTCTGGTGTTCTTTGCGGCAATGTTTTTGATATACCTTGTGTTTGGCACACTTGAACTTCACCGTTTGGCAAGTGCAAATCGCCAGCACCCCGGTGAAAAATAGCATTGCGCGATGAAATATGTTTTACGTATATTCAAATATCTGCGCTTTTTCCCCAAGGAGATAGCGCTGAATATATTTTTCAATATCTGTTACGTTTTTTTTGCGCTGTTCTCCTTCGGCATGATAGTGCCGTTTGTAGAGCTGCTTTTTGGAGTTACCAATCCGCCATCGTCAGAACCGGAGTTTGAATTTTCGCAAAGCGGTATCACCCAGTGGCTTACGTGGACGCTTTATCAATTTAAGACAAAGTATGGAGTGATGCGGTGTCTTGCCGTGGTGTCGGTGGGATATGTGGGTTGCTCGCTATTGAGCAACGTTAGCCGATATATGGGCATGTATTTCCTTTCGCCAATACGCAACGGCGTTATTCAGCGTTTGCGCAACGACATCTACCAGCGTATCACCGTTTTGCCGGTGTCCTTTTTCAACAAGCGTCGCAGGGGCGACTTGCTGAGCCGCATGTCCAACGATTTGGCCGATGTGGAGTGGTCCATAGTGTCGTCGCTGCAAATGCTGGTGAAAGACCCTATCAATGTGATAGTGTTTGCCATAACGCTACTTTTTATCAGTCCCAAAATGGTGTTGCTGGCCGCCGTTTTGCTGCCGCTCACGGTGTGGGTGATAGGCAAGATTGGCAAAAGCCTGAAACGTAACTCCACCAAAGGTCAGGCTCAGTTGGGCGAGCTCTTTTCGATACTCGAGGAGTCGGTGGGAGGGATACGCGTTATAAAATCGTTTTGCAGAGAGGACGATATGACCAGCCGTTTTGAGCGGAGCAACGACGAATACACCCGCCGGATGGTGAAGGTGGTGCGTAGGCGCGAGTTGGGGTCACCTCTGATAGAGATGATTGGCACTGTGGTGCTTGCCATAGTGCTGATGTTTGGCAGCTCGCTGGTGATAGGCGGCAGCCTCAGGGTTTCTATCCTGATATTCTTTATAATAGTGTTTGCACGTATATTGCCGCCAATAAAGTCGGTGATAACCGCCTATTACAACCTGCAGAAAGGCTCGGCTGCCGCCGCGCGAATTTTTGAGATACTCGATGCCGACGAGAGTATAGTGGAAAAAGAGAATGCGTTGGAAATCAATGATTTCGGCGACAAGATAGAGTACCGGAACGTTTCGTTTTCGTACAATACCGAAGCCGAGGGCAAAGTGTATGTGCTGAAAAACATAAACCTCACCATTGCCAAGGGCCGTTCTGTGGCAATAGTAGGAGCGTCGGGAGCGGGCAAAACCACCCTTGTGGACCTTCTGCCCCGTTTTTATGACTTTGACGAGGGTGACATACTTATTGACGGGCATTCGATTAAAGATTTGAATATCGATTCGCTACGTCGGCTTACCAGCATGGTGTCGCAGAACTGCATATTGTTCAACGACAGTGTGTTGCACAACATAGCCTTCGGTCAGGCCGAAATAGACGAGGATTGTGTGGTCGAAGCTGCCCGCATAGCCAACGCCGACGAGTTTATCAGAGAGTTGCCCGACGGCTACCAGACCTATATCGGCGACCGTGGCATGACCCTTTCCGGTGGGCAGCGCCAGCGATTGAGTATTGCCCGCGCTGTGCTGAAAAACGCACCAATACTGATACTCGACGAAGCCACGTCGGCACTCGATACGGAGTCGGAACACCTTGTGCAAGAGGCCCTTGCCAACGCCATGCAAAACCGCACGTCGATAATTATAGCCCACCGCCTGTCCACCATACGCCACGCCGACGAAATAATAGTCATGGACCAAGGACAAATAGTTGAACGTGGCAAACACGACGAGCTTTTGGCCATGGGCGGCGTTTATAAAAAACTTGTCGATATGCAGTCGTTTCAATAAAAACAACATTTTTTTGCACCACGACAAAATAATTTTCAGTATAAAACGTTTAATGATTTTCCAAAAGTGGAGATGCCCCTATAGTTCAACGGATAGAACGGAAGTTTCCTAAACTTTAAATCAAGGTTCGATTCCTTGTGGGGGTACTTTTTTTATTTACACTAAAAACAAGCAATTATGCAAATATTATCCGACAGAATATTGCAAATGGCCGAATCGGAGACCCTTGCAATGACCCAGAAAGCCCGCGAACTGAAAGCACAGGGCAAAGACGTTATCAGCCTTAGCATCGGCGAACCCGACTTCAACACACCCGAAATAGTGAAAGAAGCCGCCAAAAAGGCCATCGACGACAATTTTACGCACTATCCTCCCGTGCCTGGCTACGCCGACCTGCGCGAGGCAATATGCACCAAGTTCAAACGCGACAACAACCTCGATTTCAAACCCGAGCAGATAGTGGTGTCCACCGGCGCCAAGCAGAGCATCTACCAGCTTGTTCAGTGCCTGATAAACCCTGGCGACGAGGTGATAATACCCACCCCGTTCTGGGTTTCGTACAAGGCCATTGCTGCCGTGGCCGGCGGCGTGTGCGTTTACGTTAAAACAAGCATCGAAAACGATTTCAAAGTAACTCCCGAACAGCTGGAAGCTGCCATCACATCCAAAACCAAACTGATAATGTTCAGCAGTCCGAGCAACCCCACCGGTATGCTCTATACCAAAGACGAGCTCAAAGGTATTGCCGACGTGGTGGCCAAACACCCCAACGTGTTTGTTATGGCCGACGAAATATACGAGCACATCAACTTTGTGGGCAAACACGAGAGCATCGCCCAGTTCGACGAAATCAAGGACCGCGTTATTACCATCAATGGTGTGGCCAAGGGTTTTGCCATGACCGGCTGGCGTATCGGTTTCATTGCCGCCCCCACCGTTATTGCCAAAGCCTGCAACAAACTGCAGGGACAGGTAACATCGGCCACATGCTCCATAGCACAAAAGGCCTCCGTTGCCGCCATGCTTATGGACCCCACCACCAGCGATGACATAATAAACATGCGCAACAAATTTCTCGAACGCCGCGACTTGGTTTACAAGCTGCTGTGCGAAATTCCCGACATCAAGGTATGTCTGCCGCAGGGCGCTTTCTATTTCTTCCCCGAAGTTAGTGCCTATTATGGCAAGTCGTTCAACGGCAAGAAGATAGAAAACTCCACCGACATGGCTTTCTACCTGCTCAACGAGGCCAACGTGGCCACAGTGATGGGCTCCGCTTTCGGTGACGACAACTGCATACGCCTGAGCTACGCCACCAGCGAAGATCTGCTTATCGAAGCCATTCGCCGCATAAAAGAGGCTTTGGCAAAACTGAAATAGTAAAATAGTTTCATAATATTTTTTGATGAGGGTGTCCCAAAAGGCATCCTCTTTTTTTATGTGCTCACCTATAGTTTTTTAATTTTGTATATTCTTGAATATTAACAAGTTGTAAATTTTTAAGAATTATTGTGGAAAACTTTTTCTGTTTTTAAAGTTTTCTTTGTACTTTTGCACACAGCAAAAAAAGAGGAGGATAATGTTTAAGTGCTTTATTGTGAGTTAGATATGGCAATGGAGCGTTTTCTGTAATCTTTTTTGCTTTCAACAAAATTTTATGCCGAAAGTTGCGTTATAATAAATTCAAATTGCAGACAAAAAAGTAAAAAAAATAAATGAGAAAAACAATCATCACTATCCTTGCCGTTGTGTCCCTTATGATTGTAGCATGCGGCAAAAGCGACAAAAAGACAGTGGGAAAAGACGCTGCCACTGCAGAAAAAGTGCAGACCCAAGTATTGGCCAAAGAAACAATTGCCCGCGAGCTGGAGCTCTCCGCCACTCTCGAAGGCTACGAGAGCATGAGCATTTCGCCATCGCTCACCGGCAAAATAGAACACATATATGTGGAAGTGGGAACGCGAGTGGCCAAAGGACAGATGCTGGTGCGTATGGACCAGACCCAGCTCAACACCACCAAGATAAACCTTGCCAGCGCCAAGACCGAGTTTGCCCGTGTGGAAGCCCTGAAAGAGACCGGCAGCGTGTCGCAGCAGGTATACGACCAGACCAAGACCCAGCTTGACAACCTCACCGAAAACGAGAAATTTCTGCAGGCCAACACTTTCGTGAAAGCACAGTTTTCCGGTGTTATTGCAGCCAAAAACTACGAGGACGGCGAGCTGTATAGCGGCGCTCCTATACTTGTGCTTTCGCAGATAGGCACACTGAAAGCAATAATCAACATACCGGAAACCTACTATCCTCTCGTGAAAAAAGGCATGAAAGTGGATGTGCGCTCCGACATATACAAAGACGAGGTGTTTCCCGCCACAATAGAGATTGTGTACCCTACAATAGACCCCGCATCGCACACTTTCCAGGCCAAGCTGCGCATACCCAACGCCAAGGAGAAAATCCGCCCCGGCATGTATGTGAAAACCACCCTTGCCCTCGGTCAGGCCGAAACTATTGTGGTACCCTACCAAGCTGTGCTTAAACTCACCGGTAGCAACGAACGCTATGTGTTTGTGAACGACAACGGCACCGCACGCCGTGTAACCGTGCGCATGGGCCAGCGTTTCGACGACCGCATAGAGATAGTGCCCGAAACCGAAGGCGAACTCAACGAAGGCGACGAGCTGGTGGTTGTAGGTCAAGCCCGACTGGTGGACGGAAGCAAATTGGAAATAGTTAATAATTAATAGCTAATAATAAAGACTTGATAATTGGTGGTTGAAAGTTGAATTTACTTAGGATGCAACAATTTGGTTTTAAACAATTCAGAACACTTGAACATAATTATTCTCAACTTTTAACTCTAAACTTTTAACTAATACAATGGCAATCTACAAAACAGCAATAAACAAGCCCATAACCACCGGTCTTATCTTTGTGGCCGTTATTGTGTTGGGACTTTTCTCTCTCTCGCGACTGCCCATAGACCAGATGCCCGAGATGGACCCACCCTACGTTACCGTGATGACCACCTACGCAGGTGCCAACGCCAGCGAGATAGAGACCAACATTACCAAGATAATAGAGAACTCGCTGAACTCCGTGGACGGACTGAAAAACATCACCTCCAACTCGCGCGACAACCTGTCGGTGGTAACGCTGGAGTTTGAGTGGGGCTCCGACATCGACGAGGCTTTGAACGACATACGCTCGTATGTGGACCTTGTGTACGACAACCTGCCCGACGGCGTAACGCGTCCCATGATACTGAAACTCAACTCGTCGGCAATGCCCGTCATGGTTTACGGTTTTACCGCCAAGGAGAGCTACTCTGGCCTCGACCGCATATTGGAGGACAACGTGGTGAACGTGCTCAACCGCATCGACGGCATAGGCAACATCACCGTGAGCGGTGCCCCCGAACGTTACGTTTATATCGACCTCGACCCCAAGCAGCTCGACGCCTACGGACTTAGCCTTGAACAGGTGGGCAACGCCATCAGTACCAACAACTTGGACCTTGCCTCCGGTACCGTGAAAATGGGCAAGGAGCAATACCAGATGCGTGTGAAAGGCGAATATGTGGAAAGCTCCGAAATAAGCGACATTGCCATTGCCACCACGCCTATGGGCAAACAGATTTTTGTGCGCGACGTGGCCACAGTGCGCGACACCATCAAAGACCTTTCGCTCGACGAAAAAATCAACCGTCACGACGGAGCGCGCCTCATCATCACCAAACAGACTGGCGCCAACACCGTGCAGATTGCCCGCGAGGTGCGTGCCGAGATGGAAAAGATTAAGAAAACCCTGCCCCCCGACATCGAAATTACCAACATACGCGACGGCTCCGAAGAGATAGTGAACGCCATCAACGGCCTCACCGAATCCATATTCTACGCCCTGCTGTTTGTGATACTTGTGGTGCTGATTTTCCTCGGCAACTGGCGTGCCACCATTATCATATCGCTTACCATTCCAATATCGCTTGTAACATCGTTCATATATCTGCTTTTGGTCGACAGCTCGCTGAATATCATTTCGTTGGCCTCGCTAACGGTGGCCATAGGCATGGTGGTGGACGACGCCATTGTGGTGCTTGAAAACATATCCAAGCACATAGAACGTGGCGAAAATCCGCGCGAGGCGGCCATCTGCGCCACTAACGAGGTGTGGACTTCCGTTATAGCCACCACCCTTGTGCTTGTGGCTGTGTTTGTGCCACTTACCATGCTGCCCGGCATGATGGGTATTTTTATGAAAGAGCTTGGCTGGATTGTTACCATAGTGGTGTGCGTTTCCACCACGGCAGCCATAACGCTGATACCCATGCTGTCGTCGAAAATGCTCAAGGAAAAGCCTTTCTACCTTACCGAGGAGGCCCGCAAAGAGGCAGAGGAAAAACAGGCTCAGAAGAAATTTACTTTCGACAAGACCATAGGACGTGTATTCAACTCCATCGACGCCGCCTACGCCAACCTTCTGCGCTGGTGCCTGCGTCACAAACGCATAACACTGCTCATAGCACTGGTATTCTTTGTGGTTTCGATACTGCCCATGGTGCTTGGCACGATAGGCATGGACTTTATGAAAGAGCAGGACAACGGCCGAATGAGCATCACTGCCGAGCTGCAACGCGGCACACGTATTGAAGAGACCCTGAAAACCGCCCGCCACATGGAGGACGACATATACCGTATACTGGGCGACGACGTGTTAGTGGTGTCCACCTCGGCAGGCTCCAACGACGATGCCGGCATGGCAGCACTTTTCAGCGCCACCACCAACAACAAAATATCAATGACAGTACGCTGCACCAAGAAATACGACCGCGAAAAGAGTATTTTCGACATGCAGGAGGAGCTGCGCAAATGCTTTGCCGAATACCCAGAAATTGTCACCTGTCAGGTGAATCAAGGCGGCATGGGCATGGGCAGCAACAACTCCCTTTCGGTGGAGATTTTCGGCTATGATTTCGACCAGACCACGGCCTTTACACAAGACCTGCGCAAACGCATAGAACAGAACGTGCCCGGCGCCCGCGACATGAAGATAAGCCGCGACGAGGACCGCGCCGAACTGAAAATAACCTTCGACAAGCAGAAACTGGCACTGCACGGGCTCAGCGGTTCGGCAGTGGCAATGTACGTGCGCAACCGTGTGAACGGCATGCTGGCCGGATACCTGAAAGAGGACGGCGAGGAGTACAACATACTGGTGCGCCTGCAGGAGAAGTACCGCTCGTCGATAACGGACATAGAGCAACTTTCGATACCCACGCCCACAGGCAAGATAATAAAACTAAACGAGTTGGCCACTATAGAGGAATACTGGTGCCCACCCACCATAGAACGCAAAAACCGCCAGCGCTACCTCACCCTCACCGTGATGCCCTACAACACTTCGTTGCAGGAACTGGCACATGGCGTGGAATCCGAGCTGGAGCAGATGAACATACCTTCCGAAATTCACGTGGACCTTGCCGGTAACTACAAAGACCAACAGGATTCTACCCGCGACATGATGATGCTTGGCGCACTTATCATAATG
The DNA here is from genome assembly GCA_937915785.1 of uncultured Bacteroidales bacterium. GTDB lineage: Bacteria > Bacteroidota > Bacteroidia > Bacteroidales > P3 > UBA1219. Next base: position 22,390 of record CALGGY010000029.1, on the reverse strand, counting down.
CTTGTGTACATCGTTATGGCATCGCAGTTCGAAAGTTTCTCAAAACCCTTCATCATCATGTTCTCCATACCATTCGCCATAAGCGGTGTGGTGCTGATGATGTTCTTTACGGGCAACAACATCGATATGATTGGCTTGTTGGGTCTTATCCTGCTTATCGGTATAGTGGTTAAGAACGGTATTGTGCTGGTGGACTACATCAACCTGATGCGTGAGCGCAACATGCCGTTGAACGAGGCTATTGCCGTGAGCGGACAAAGTCGTCTGCGTCCTGTGCTGATGACGGCTTTCACCACCATACTGGGTATGATACCCATGGCTACTTCCACCTCCGAAGGCTCCGAGCTGTGGACCACCATGGGACTCGTGGTGATAGGCGGTTTGCTCGTGTCCACGCTGGTAACCCTGATAGTGGTGCCCGTGCTTTATGGCGTGTTCAACCGCAAAGGCGAACACGAAAAAGAGGCCAAACGCCGAAAGAAATTTATTTTCATGCAGATAGAGGACGACAACGAACCTGCAAAACAAACCATCACACCAAACCAAAACACGAACAGCAATGAGAGCAGTACTGATTGTATATAACCAAGCCAACAACGAGCGTGTGGAGTTCATGCTCGACGAATTAGGGATACGCGGTTTTTCGCAATGGGAGAACGTACAGGGACGTGGCAGTGTGGAAGGCGAACCACACCGCGGCACACACACGTGGCCCGAAATGAACTCCGCCGTGCTTACCGTGGTGGACGACGACAAGGTGGACAACCTGCTGCGCATGGTGCACAAGCTCGACAAACGCAACCCCGAAGTGGGTATCCGCGCTTTTGTGTGGACCATCGAGCAAATGATGTGAGCAACAGTTGGTCATACATCTGAACTTGACAATGGCAAAAAAGGGTTGCACTTTTGTGCAACCCTTTTTTATATGCAATAGAGCGTGTCGAAAAGTTTTGTATGGGCAAGTTATAATTGTTTTGCAAGTTCCCAAAACACCACGGCCGAGGCTGCTGCCACGTTCAGAGAGTCAACGCCGTTATGCATGGGTATTTTGGCCACAAAGTCGGCTTGGCTGAGAACGTTGTCTGGCAGGCCGTCACCTTCGGCGCCAAGCACTATGGCAAATTTGTGATGGCTTTTAAGAGCGGTGTCGCTTATATCTACCGAATTGTTGGACAAAGCCATGGCAATAATGGTAAAGTTGTTGTTTTTTAGGGTGTTGTACGAATCGAGAAAAGTCCACGGCACTTGAAACACTGTGCCCATGCTCACGCGGCAGGCTCGTCGCACCAGAGGGTCGCAGCAGGTGCGTGTAAGCAGAACAGCATCGATGCCCAAGGCTGCAGCAGAGCGGAAAATGGAGCCTGTGTTTTCGGAATTGACTACAGCATCGAGGATTGCCACCCGTTTGCTGGAGGATAGTATTTGGTCGGCTGTTGGCAGTTGTGGCCTGCGCATGGCGCACAATACCCCGCGACTCAGCTCATAGCCCGTTATTTGCCGCAGTATTTCGCGCGAGGCGGTATATACCGGCACTTTTGGCGACAGCTGGCGTATGTGGGTGTCGATAAATTTTTCTTCGCACAAAAAGGACACAGGCTCCAGTCCATGTTCCAGCGCCACGCGTATCACTTTGATGCTTTCGCAGATAAAGATGCCGTTTTCGGGGTGCAGACGGTTGAGCAGCTGGGCTTCGGTGAGTCGCATGTACGGAGTAAGCGCCTCATCGAGGGGGTTGTTGATTTGTATTATGTCCATGTTATGAGCAGTTGTTTTTGAAATAAAAAAAATCTCCGATTGAGCGTCGCGAACCGGAGATTTTTTTTGATGACGTTTTTTTAGATTGTTAGAACGGCAGGTCGTCTGCCACGGGCATTTGCGAGTCGCCGGATGCGGGTTGTTGCGGAGCCGAAGCGAAATCGGGAGCGGCAGGAGCCGGTGCCTGAGGTGCTGCCATAGGCTGCGGAGCAGGAGCTGCTGCGGGCTGGAAACCGCCGGCGGCAGTCTGTGCTTGTGCCGGTGTAAATGTGTCCACTCTGAAACAGCGCAGGTCGGTGTACCAGCGGCCTTGGTACTCGCGCGATTCGGGCGAGAAATGTACGTTGATTTGTGTGCCGATGGCAATGCCGTCTATCATGGCGGCACGGTCTTCGCCAAACATGGTGAATGCCACCATTCTTGGGAATTGTTCCTGAGTTTCGATAACAAAACCTCCTCTAACCCATGTTCCTCTTGCACTTTCGCCACTTTGCTTGGGCAAAATCTGCATCAATTTTCCTATTATCTCCATATCGTTCTAAAAAATTTATTTGTAATTACTTGCAATAATAAAGTGTCGTATAAACATATCCACAAAGGTACTATATTTTTTTCATATTTGGGTAAAAAAATGCAACATTGCCCAAAATAAAAGGTAGTGTGGTGAGAGTCAGAGTGTTATTTAATCAGGTAGGTGAGGCGCATGTTGATGCTGGCGCGTTTTGCCTTGGAGCTGGTGTTGAAGGTTCCGCCCCAGCTGTAGTCTTCGTCGGATGAGTTGGGGGCTGTTATCTGGAAAACGCCCATGTTTGCCGACTGCAGGCCTTTGATGGTGCCGCCGGCGTTTTTAACGATGGTTTCGGCGCGGGTGCGGGCGTCTTCGGAGGCTTGTGCAAGCATCTCTATCTTGAGGTCGGAGAGTTTGGTGTAGTAGTAGTCGGGGCTGCTGGCGTCCACGTCAACACCTTTGTCCAGAAGGTCGGAGATTTCGAGGTAGGCCTCCTCCACTTTCTCCACGTCGTAGGACTCGATACGCACGTGCTGGGTTATTTTGTATCCGGCAAACCGCGAGAAAGAGCGTTCGGCCTCTTTGTCGTAGTAGTAGTCGAACTCTTTTTCGGTGTTCAAGGCTTTGAAAAGGCACTCTTTGGTGTCAATGTTCTTGTCGGCAAGGAATTGTTTCACCACCTTTGTTTTGTTTTTTATGTCGGCGTAGGCGGTACGTTGGTTCATGTCCTGCGAGCTGAAGCTGAGGTCCCAGACGATGAGGTCGGATACGAAGTCCTTTTCGGCCAGACCGATAACGGAAACGGTTTTGACGGGTTTCTTCGATTTGTAGATGTAGCTGCCTACAAATACGAAAGCCAGAGTGAAGCACACTCCAAGGATTGCTGCGATGGTGATTTTTGTTTTGTCCATGATGTTGATTGTTTTTTGATTGTGTTTAATAATTTATTTTTCAATTTTGTTTTGCAAAGATATTACGAAAAAATTGTTTTCAGGCACTGATAGTTGCAAAATGTGCGAAATGGCGGTTCTGTTGTACGGAATTTTCTTTTTGGAGTGTTTTTGTGCTGTGTGAAGGATGTTTTGTCGTGTTAAAAATGTTTTTCCGAGTGGTATTTGGCATGTCTTTAAGTAACTTTCAAATGCTATTTTTTTGCATTTGTTTTTTTAATATTCGAAGCTGCTGTTGCCCAGGAATTCGCGCATAATGGAAGTTGGTGGGATAAATTTGTCGCTTATAGGTTCGAAAAGAGCAAGGAAGTTTATAAGTCGTCGTGCTTCGGAGTATTCGGGTGTGTCCTGCGGCACGCGTTCCAGCAGCGGTTCGGCGTAAACTTTTAGCACTCCCAGTTCGTAAAGCAGAGCCGAGTTGAAGAAAATGTCGGCGTTTTCCTGAAAAGGGAATATGTGTTTGCGTTCGCCGTCGCGCACGCTGCCCCAGCGTTTCAGTGTTTGGTAGGCGGAGTATCCGCGGAAGTTGAAATCGCGCACTATGCGTCGTATCATGCGGTTGTCGGAGGTGTGGATAAGGTTTTGGCGGTCGATGGATATTTGTGTGAACGGCGACACTGCCACTTTGAATTTCATGTGGTCGGGCACCTGTTCGGTGAGCTTTGGGTTGAGTGCGTGTATACCTTCCATAATGAGGATGCTGTTTTTGCCAAGGCGCAGTTTTCGGCCAAGGTATTCGCTTTTTCCGGTGATGAAGTTGTAGGTGGGTATTTCCACTTCTTGTCCTTCCGAGAGTTGTAGCAGGTGTTGGTTGAGCAATTCGATGTTGAGGGCTTCGATGGCCTCGAAGTCGAAGTCGCCGTTTGGTTGGCGCGGTGTTTTTTCGCGGTCAACGAAGTAGTCGTCGAGCGACATTTGCTGCACGTCGTATCCGAGCACCGACAGTTGCACTCCCAGCCTGCGGCACGAGGTTGTCTTGCCCGATGACGATGGCCCGGCCAGCAGCACTATTTTCACGCTGTCGCGGCGTTGGTTTATGGCGTCGGCTATGGTGGAGTATTTTTTTTCGTGCAGTGCTTCGGACACGTGTATCACGTCGTTGGTCCTGCCTTCGCGCACGGCTTGGTTGAGGTCGTTTACAAACGACACGTGCAGCAGTTTGCGCCAGTCGTGGTGTTCTTGGAAAATTTTGAACATGCGCGGCGTTTCTTTGTAGAGGCTAAGTAGCGACGGGTTGTCGAAATTGGGGAACTGCAGCAGGTATCCTTCGCTGAAAATGCGGAAATCCCAGAGCTTGAGGTACGAGGTGGAAGGCACAAGTTTGCAGTTTATTTTGTGCGGGTTGTCGCCGATGCGTTGTATGGTGGTGTACAGTTGGGGTATGCTGTCGAGGAGTTTTTCTGTCTCTTCGTTTCCGGTGGAGGCTATTATCTGGCGAGCTTTTGCCATGTTGGTGGGAGTGCTTGTAAAAGGCAGGTCTTGGTCCACCAGCTCTATCATGCGTTTGCGCACGTTGGCGGCAATGTCTATCTGGTTGTCGCCGGCTCCGCTTATGGTGCAGTAGAAACCGTTGGTGAGCGAGTTTACCACATCGAGGCGTGCATAGGGGTAGCAGTCGCGAACGGCCTTGTATAGCATAAATGCAAGCGAGTGTATGTACATGCGGTAGCCCGAGGTTTTGTCCGACATGTCGAAAAATTGTACTGTGCGGGGCGTATAGAGGCAGTAGTTGAGGTCGGCCATAGTGTTGTTTACCAATGCGCCAATTATGGGGTACTGCGCCACGTGCCTGTAGTTTTTGGCTATTTCCAGTAGCGTGGTGCCACATGGTACATAAATGGTTTCGTCGGTGTTTTTTATTATTATTTCTACTGTTTGCATAATGGGTGTCGGTATATTTATTGGTTCGAAACTAATTGTTTTTTTTGCTTGGTATTGCGTAAGATGTTTTCTTTGTAGTTGATAAAATTTTGGAAGGTCCGTTTTATCACTTCGTCGTTGGCTATTCTTTCCAGCACGGCAATTTGTTCTTCAAAGTTGTCGAAAGTGCAGGTGTAGAAAGAGTTTTGGAAGTCTTTATCGCGGGTGAGCAGTGTTTGTTGGGCAATGTACTCCTGAATGTCGACAAAGCGTTTCAGCATTGCGTTCCAATTGGTTTTGGACAAGGCTTTTCCGCTGTTGAGCATGGTGAGTACGTCAAAGGCGTGGTGGCATTTTTGCAGAGGGTAGTCGAGCCAAAGCTGCCTGTAGCGTTGGTGAATCTGTTGCCATGAGGACAGTTTGTCCGATGCGATGTCGCTGCAAAGGTTGTCGAAGTCGTGGCCGGCAATGAGCTGTCCGCCAAGGTTCACCCAACGGGTTGTTCGCTGGTTGTCCGAAGCGAGAGATTTTATTTTTTCCCAGCTATGGTCGTGGCAGTAGTCGGTAAGTGTGTCCACAGCGTAGTGTAGCAGCATCTGGTGGTAGGCATTGTAGGCTTTTTGGGCTTTGAGGATGCGCACTTTGCGACGGCTGTTTTCCAAGCCTTCGGCAAAAACTTTGAGTTGCTCCACTTGTGAGGGATTGGTTTTGAGTAGTTTGCGCCCTTTTTCGATGAGCATGTTGCGCGACAGTTTTGTTTTTTTTCCGGCATGTGCGGCGGTGCCCACCCATAGTTCTATCAGCGCAATGGCGGCTATTATCTCCTCAGCAGTGTCGGGAGCCAGTGTGTGGCTTTCGATATTTTGCTGTTTTTCAATGCGTTTGTCGCGATGTTGGAATTTGTATTCGTTGCGTTCGAGGGCGTACATATTGTACATCCACCAGTAGGCGGGCATTATCTCCAGCTCGTTTGAGTGCAAATTGTTGTTTATCAAAGCAAAGGGTAGGGGTATGTTCAGTTCGTGCTGGTAGTCGGCTTTGGCCACGAGAGCAAAGGAGGCAAAGCGGCTTGGGTGTTTGAAACTGCTGCACAGTCCCGGCCAGAAACCACGACCGGCCAATATTTCGCCACAAGCGGTACGGCTGTTGTGGTTGGAACCTATGGTGACGCCGGCGGCAATGTTGCTTTGTCCGAGCAGGCTGGTGGCTATCAGGAACGAGTTGTTGTGGTGCTGCTGGTGCGAGTGGAACAGCATGCTATTTTGCACTTCGGCGCAGGCAATGGTGGAGTTGTCGCCCACCATGGTGTTGATAATGCGGGCACCCTTTTCTACAGTAACGTCGCTGCCAAGCAATGATTTTTGTACAATGCTGTTTCCCAAAATGTTGCATGAATATCCCACTATGCAATCTTCCAGAATTACCCCATGCAGGATGGCCGTTGGTTCTGTGACCGACGATTTTATGGTGGAGTTTTTAATAAGGTTTGCCCCTGTTATTTGGCAGTGAGGCAGTATGTTGCTGTTTTCTATGGTGTTGCAGTTGCGGATGAGGCAGTTGTCGCCAATTGTTCCGCACTGTGGGAGTTTTTTGTTCTCGGCGGCGGTGATGGATTGCAGTGCTGTTTGCAACGGCTTGTTGCCCATGAACTTGCATTGCAGATAGGCGTCTGCAGGGAGCATGTCGGCAAAGGTGTTGAAATGGCGGTTGCCACCTTCGTTCATCGCTTTAATCTCCACGCCGCAGCCATATTTTGGGTCGGTAGTGGTTACAAGTTCGCAAACGTTGGTTATAACGCACTCGTTTCCAACGGAATAGTTTTTCACTCGTCCGATGTTTTGCAAAACGGCATTGGCACCGATGTTGCAGTTTGCTATGTAGCAGCCCCTGATTCCGGTGCGGTATTCCAATCCGTTGTACGACAGGATTTTATCTTCCAAGTCGGCAATGTGCATCACGCCGCAGAAGGTGTTGTTTCGAACCAGAGTGGTATTGAACGAAGCTGTTACAAAAATTTTGCTCCAGTCGGCGCAGTTGTTGTTGTTTTTTTCAAGGGCGGCTATCTGTTGGTTGGTAAGGTTGTGCCAAGCATAGCGCCTTGTAGTGGGTGTGGGCATAGTGCTTTCCGGTGTTTCCAACTTGTTTTTGGAATGGCTTTTGGGAGAAGTGTCCGACATCGTTATTCGTGCGTTTTTTTTTGTTACAAACTGCAAATATACGAATAAATAACGACAAAATGTACTTTTTAATACATTTATTTTTGTTTTTTTCGACGTTTCGGTTGATGTTCTTTTTATAGATGGTAAAACCAATGCGGATTTTTCTTGTTGTTGTGCGTTGATATGTGGTTTGCCGATGATCAAAAAACGAGGTCGATACAAAAAATAACTTCTAAAAAAAGAGATATTTTTCATTTTTTCGAAAATAAAAACGTACCTTTGCATAACTTTGGTAAAAAGTCAAATAAAATGCGTGTGCTTTTTTAATATTTGCAAATCAGACTGTTATGGCAAACATTGAGCAACTTGTATTCAACCATATAGAGGAGAATACATATATTGTGTACGACTCAACCATGTGTTGTGCCGTTATAGACCCAGGTATGGAATCGATGTCGGAGCGCGACTTTTTCGACGCGTTTGTTGCCAGCCATGGTCTTCACGTGTCGGCAGTATTGATTACACATACCCATGTGGACCATATTGCTGGTTTACAGTATGTTGTGGATAAGTATCAAGCTCCGGTGTATATGCACGCCGAAGCGATGGAAATTTTGCGCCAGTCGGGGGTTTATGCTTCGGTAATGGGCTTTGATATGGGAGATGTCAGCCAGTTGAAATTCACTTTTCTGGACACGGGCGATACCATAACTGTTGGCAACAGCCAGTTCGAAGCACGCCATGTGCCAGGCCATGCCGATGGCAGCCTTGTTTTTTGCCTTCACGCCGAAAGGGCGGTTTTCAGCGGCGACGCGCTGTTTTGCCAAAGCATAGGCCGCACCGACCTGCCAACGGGCAACTACGACCTGCTGATAGAAAAACTGAAATCGCAGGTGCTCACTCTGCCCGACGATTACGAAGTGTTTCCGGGGCACGGCCCAAAAACAACCATACGCCAAGAAAAACTCTACAACCCATTTTTGAACCCCGCAAATAATTGGCATACGATGTGAAAAAGTTTGGAATATCGGAAAAGTATCAGCAATGAGGCATTTTATACATTATATTATACTGATATCGGTTGTTCTGCTTTGTTCGTGTAACAAAAACCGCCTTCCGGAGGGCATTTTGGATGAAAAAACCATGGTTGACCTGCTGTCGGAGATGCACACCGCAGACGCTTTTTTTACCGTAACCACCGATTACGAGAGCGACACGATGATTGGACAAATTAGCTACACCTACGACCAGATGTTCAAAAGACATGGCACCACAAAGCAGGCTTTTGAGCAAAGTTTGGAATATTACTCAAAAAATCCAAAGAAATACAGGGATATGTACGAAAAAGTGGTGCTCAAACTGAACCAAAATTAAATATTGAGACATGTTAGTAAAGACCTATGGCAGTGCTATTTATGGCGTTAATGCACTTACAATAACCGTGGAGGTGAGCGTGGATCAGGGTGTGAATTTCACCCTTGTGGGACTGCCCGACAACGCCGTTAAGGAAAGCCAGCAGCGCATCGACTCGGCTCTGCACCAGTTCGGCTACCGCATACCCGGCAAAAAAGTGGTGATAAACATGGCACCCGCCGACATACGCAAGGAGGGCTCCGCCTACGACCTCACCCTTGCCATCGGCATATTGGCCGCTTCCGAGCAGATAAAAGCCGACGACGTGAGCAACTACATCATAATGGGAGAGCTTTCGCTCGACGGCGGACTGCAGCCCATAAAAGGCGTTCTCCCAATTGCCATAGAGGCACGCAACAAAGGTTTCAAAGGCATAATACTGCCAAAGAAAAACGCCCGTGAAGCCGCCATCGTCAACGACCTTGAAGTGTATGGTGCCGAAAACATAAAACAGGTAATCGACTTTTTCAACGGCACTGGCACCATCGAAAAAACGGAGTTCGACACCCGCAAGGAGTTCTACAACAGCCTCAACGAATACGAGTTCGACTTTGCCGACGTAAAAGGGCAGGAAAACATCAAACGAGCACTCGAAATTGCCGCCGCAGGCGGACACAACGTAATACTGATAGGTCCTCCGGGCAGCGGAAAAACCATGCTCGCCAAACGCATGCCCTCCATACTGCCACCGCTCAACCTGTACGAGTCTCTGGAAACCACCAAGATACACTCTGTGGCGGGCAAGATGCGCAGCGAGGATGCACTTATCGCCGTGCGCCCGTTCCGCAGCCCGCACCACACCATCTCCGACGTGGCACTGGTGGGCGGCGGCTCCAACCCGCAACCCGGCGAGATTTCGCTGGCACACAACGGAGTGCTTTTCCTCGACGAGCTGCCAGAGTTCAAGCGTCAGGTGCTGGAAGTTCTGCGTCAGCCCATGGAGGAACGCAAGGTTACCATCTCGCGTGCCCGCATGACCACCGAGTACCCCGCCAGTTTTATGCTGGTAGCCGCCATGAACCCCTGTCCCTGCGGCTACTACAACCATCCCGAAACCCCCTGTACCTGTCCTCCGGGGGCCGTGCACAAGTACCTGAACAAAATATCGGGCCCGCTGCTCGACCGTATCGACCTGCACGTGGAAGTGGTGCCCGTGCCTTTCAAGGAGCTGATAAACAAACAAGCCACCGAAACCAGCGCGCAGATACGCGAACGGGTGATAAAGGCCCGTGCCATTCAGGAAGAGCGATACAAGGACTATCCCGGCATACACTGCAACGCTCAGATAGGCTCCAAGCTGTTCCACAAAGTGTGTGTGATAGACGACGAAGGGCAGACCATACTCAAAGCCGCCATGGACCGCCTGGGCCTCAGCGCACGTGCCTACGACCGCATACTGAAAGTGGCCCGGACTATCGCCGACCTCGAAGGCTCGGAAAACATATCGGTGGAACACCTCAGCGAAGCCATAAACTTCCGCAGCCTCGACCGCGAAAACTGGGGGAAATAGTCATTTCTTCCGCAACAACTCATCGCTGTCAGCGGCAAAGGTTCTGATAAACACAATTGAAAACCAACAACACAAAATCTACAATAACAACGCCTACAAAAGGCTTTGTAAAAACATCACGTTTCATCATTTTTGCCACCATCACCCACAACAAGGTTACTGTCAAGGCAGGCAAAGGAGGAAACATCGCCAACGCGTCCATCCACTTACCGTGGAAAAGCAGCACCAACGACCGCTGAAAACCGCAGGTGGGACAGTAAAATCCGAACACCTGACGGTAAAAACATGGTATAAGCGGAATATTTGCCAACAGATAGCAAAAAACGCAGTGTTAGAACATGTCGTATCTCTCGGTAACTCCTATATAAACAAGCACAAAATATATTATCCAGAATATCAGCGACAAAATGCCTATTACCAAACCTATGGTAGAGGTTATTTTTCCGGTTTTGGCAAACTGTTGGCCACTGTACAAACCAGGGTTCTGCAAGTCGGTTTCAGCAGCGCTCTTTGAGAGCGACAGACCTATTATAGCCAAAATAAGTCCCGCCAGAGGACTGCATGCCATGGCCAACGACGATATGCCCAATATCATGCCAGGTAAAGCATTGGGTAAAGTTGGCTTTTTGGTTTCCTGCGGCTGACTTTCGGGCATCTGATTGTAGCTGTTTGTTTGTAATTGTTCCATAATAATTGTATTTCAACTTGTTATGTAAATATTGTTTTTTTTAAATGTAATACAAAAATACAAAAAAATATTATAACAACCGTTTTACACATAATTTTCTCATACAAAAGCAATAACTAACTGTTTTTCAGACTTGAAAAAGTTTGACGTTTTCATTTGGGAAATACGCGAGGAATTTCGTATCTTTGCACAAACACAACATTTCACAACAGAATAAAAAAATATTTAAAAACCAACACTTTACATGACAACAGCCGAAACCATTAAGGAGCTAAGCAACCGCCAAGAGGCTCTGAGGAGGTTCCTTTGACATCGACAATCTGACCACAGCCATTGCCGAAGAGGAAAAAATAACTGAGTCGCCCGACTTCTGGAACGACCCCAAGGAAGCCAAAAAGACACTGGTTTCCATAAAAAACAAAAAAACATGGACCACGGCCTATTCCGAAATAGTCGCCGCGATGGACGACCTCGCCGTCATCAACGAGTTTTTCGATGCCGGCGACGCCACCGAAGAGGAACTCCTGCAGCAGATCGAAGTGGCACAGAAAAAAATCGAAGACCTTGAGTTCAAAAACATGCTGCGCAACGAGAGCGACCGTTTCGACGCCGTGCTTAGCATCAACGCCGGCGCTGGCGGCATCGAAGCTCAAGACTGGGCCGAGATGCTTATGCGCATGTACATACGCTACGCCGAACGCTCGGGCTACAAAGTGGCCACCAGCAGCTATCTGGAGGGCGAAGGTGCGGGCATCAAAAACGTAACCCTGCAGATAGAGGGCGAGTTTGCCTACGGCTACCTGAAAAGCGAAAACGGAGTGCACCGCCTTGTGCGCGTAAGCCCTTTCAACGCTCAGGGCAAACGCATGACCAGCTTCGCCTCCGTAAGCGTAACTCCCTTGGTGGACGACTCCATCGAGGTGGTTATCGACAACTCGCGCCTTAGCTGGGACACCTTCCGCAGCGGCGGGGCAGGCGGACAAAACGTGAACAAGGTGGAAAGCGGCGTGCGACTCCGCTACCAGTTCAAAGACCCCTACACCGGCGCCGAAGAGGAAATTCTGATAGAAAACACCGAAACCCGCGACCAGCCCAAAAACAAAGAAAACGCATTGCGACTGCTCCGCTCCCAACTTTACGAACGCGAGATGAAACACCGCATGGAGGAACAGGCCAAGATAAAAGCCTCCCAGAAAAAAATAGAATGGGGCAGCCAGATACGCAGCTATGTGTTCGACGACCGCCGCGTGAAAGACCACCGCACCAACTACCAGACCTCCGACGTGGGAGGCGTGATGGACGGAAAACTCGACGAATTTATCAAAGCCTACCTCATGGAGTTCGGAAACCTATAACGAGTTGAAAATTGAAAGTTGAAAATTAGTTCGGAAGTTTTTGGTCAAATGTCAAACGACTAATCACCAATCACTAAACACTAACAAAAAATCACAACAATGAACATATTACTTCTCGGCTCTGGCGGACGCGAACACGCCATTGCCTACAAAATAGCCCAAAGCCCCAAATGCCAGCAGCTTTTCATAGCCCCCGGCAATGCCGGAACCAAAGCCTGCGGCACCAATGTGGACATTAAAAACGACGACTTTCCGGCCATCAAACAGTTTGTTTTGGAAAATAGCGTGCAGATGCTCGTGGTTGGTCCCGAAGCCCCGCTGGTGGCCGGCATAGCCGACTTTTTCAAAAACGACCCCCAACTGAGTCACGTGGCGGTGATAGGTCCGTCGAAACATGGCGCCACTCTCGAAGGCAGCAAGGATTTTGCCAAACAGTTCATGCAACGCCACGGCATACCCACGGCACGCTACCAGTCGTTCACCAAAGACACCCTGCCACAGGCCGTGGAGTTCCTCAAAACCCTCAACCCGCCCTACGTGCTGAAAGCCGACGGATTGGCGGCAGGCAAGGGTGTGCTGATAATAGACAACCTGCCCCAAGCCGAAGCCGAGCTGCACAACATGCTCGAAAACGCCAAATTCGGCAACGCATCGAGCAAAGTGGTTATCGAGGAATTCCTTTCGGGAATAGAGCTTTCGGTGTTTGTACTCACCGACGGCCGCCACTACAAGCTGTTGCCTTCCGCCAAGGACTACAAGCGCATTGGCGAACACGACACAGGCCTCAACACCGGAGGCATGGGCTCCGTTTCGCCAGTGCCTTTCGCCGACAAGGCCTTCATGCAAAAAGTGGAGCAACGCATAGTGGTGCCCACCGTGCAGGGATTGCAGGCCGACAACATCGACTACTGCGGTTTTATATTCATTGGCCTGATGAACGTTGCCGGCGACCCTTACGTGATAGAATACAACGTGCGCATGGGCGACCCCGAGACCGAATCGGTATTTCCGCGCATCAATTCCGATGTGGCGGAGCTTTTCCAGCATGCCGCCAACGGCACCCTCGACCAAGCCGAGCTGCAGATAAACCCGCAAACCGCTGCTTGCGTGATGATGGTGGCCGGCGGATACCCCGAAAGCTACCGCAAAGGCGACATTATCACCGGCACCGAAAATGTATCGGAAAGCCTTGTGTTCCACGCCGGAACCAAACTCAACGCCGACAACCAGCTGATTACCAACGGCGGACGTGTTATCTGCGTTACCTCTTTCGCCGACAATCTTGAGCAGGCTTTGGCCAAAAGTTTCAGTTCTGTGGACAAAATCCATTGGGACGGGAAATTTTTCCGCAGCGACATAGGTCAGGATTTGCTCAATTTATAGCACGCAATTGTTTGACAAACAAATTTATAAATCGGCAGAATGTCCATTGGCAAAAGGCTGAATTTTGAAAAACCAACTTTTTTTCGTATCTTTGCAGTTTCAACATTCAATATATGCAAACAATACTAATACTTGACTTCGGCTCGCAATACACACAACTTATTGCACGCAAAATCAGAGAATTAAACGTTTATTGCGAAATTCACGCATACAACAAGATACCGCAGCTCACCGCCGACGTGAAAGGCGTGGTGCTTTCGGGCAGCCCCTACTCATGCAACGACGCCCATGCCCCCGTCCCCGACCTGAGCCAGATAAAAGGACGTTTGCCAATGCTGGCAGTGTGCTACGGCGCGCAATATCTTGTCAAAATGGGCGGCGGCAACGTGCTGCCTTCCAAAATTCGCGAATATGGCCGGGCCAACTTGCAATATATCGACAACAGCAACCCCTTGCTTAAGGACATTTCGCCCAACAGCCAAGTGTGGATGTCGCACGGCGATACCATAGAACGTGTGCCTCAAAACTACAAACTCATCTGCAGCACCGACACCGTGAAATATGCCGGCTATCAGATAGAAGGCGAACAAACTTACGCCATACAGTTCCACCCCGAGGTAAGCCACTCCATCGAAGGATTGAAAATGCTCCGCAACTTTGTGGTGGACATCTGCCACTGCGACCAGTCGTGGACACCGGCATCGTTTGTGGAAACCACCATCGCCGACCTTCGCCAAAAGCTGGGCAACGACAAAGTGGTGCTCGGCCTGTCGGGCGGCGTGGACTCCAGCGTGGCCGCAATGCTGCTCAACAAAGCCATCGGCAAAAACCTGCACTGCATTTTTGTGGACAACGGACTGCTGCGCAAAAACGAGTTCGAGAACGTGCTGGAGTCGTATAAAGATATGGGACTCAACGTGAAAGGCGTCGATGCCAAACAAAAATTCTACGATGTGCTGAAAGGCGTTACCGACCCCGAAAAGAAACGCAAGGCCATAGGCAAAACCTTCATCGACGTGTTCGACGAAGAGGCCAAGCAGATAACCGACGTGAAATGGCTTGCCCAAGGCACCATCTACCCCGACGTTATCGAATCACTCTCGGTGAAAGGCCCTTCGGCAACAATAAAATCGCACCACAACGTAGGCGGCTTGCCCGACTATATGAAACTGAAAATTGTGGAGCCGTTGCGCTCGCTGTTCAAAGACGAGGTGCGCCGCGTGGGACGGCAGATAGGTCTTAAAAACGACCTGCTCTCGCGCCACCCCTTCCCCGGTCCGGGACTGGCAATACGCATTCTTGGCGACATCACTCCCCAAAAAGTGGAGATACTGCAGAACGTCGACAACATATTCATCGGCGGACTCAAGGAACACGGCCTGTACGACAAAGTGTGGCAGGCTGGTGCCATGCTGCTCCCCGTTCAGTCGGTGGGCGTGATGGGCGACGAACGCACCTACGAAAACGTGGTGGCACTGCGCGCCGTGGAAAGCAACGACGGCATGACCGCCGACTGGAGCCACCTGCCTTACGATTTCCTCGCCAAAATGTCGAACCGCATCATCAACGAGGTGAAAGGCGTGAACAGAGTGGTGTACGACATCAGCTCCAAACCCCCGGCAACAATAGAATGGGAATAGCAGAACAAATTGTTACTATTTATGAAAAAAATTGTCTTATTACTGGTTGTTTTGTTTGCAACCGTGTGCCTCCGGGCTCAGTCACCAGTGATAGTTACCAAAAACACTAAGACCATCAACGGCAAAAAATACTACGCCCACGTGGTGGAAAAAGGTCAGACTGTGTTCTCCATATCTCGTGCCTATGGTGTGAACTATCACGACGCCGTCTATAAAAGCGACATAGACAAAATTGCCATCGGCGACACCGTTTTTCTGCCAACAAACGAAAAACCTGAACCAGTGAGATTTCGGTATTATGTTGTAAAACAGGGAAATACGTTGTATAGCCTGTCGAAAGACTTCCAAGTGGAAATCGACGATATCTTGAAACTCAATCCCAAAATAGAAAACAACAACATAAAAGTTGGCGAAGTGCTGAAAATACCTACAGAAAGGACACTGAAGGAGAAAAGCGCACCCCAACCATCCAACACTGCCGAAAAACCGACAACGGCACCCACGTACCCCGCCGAAAATACCTCGACTTCGGCTAAATCCAATGACTTTTCCGCAGGACAAAAGAATGACGACACCCAAGAAAGAGAAGCCTTTCAACGCCAGCAGAAAATATTCCAGGCCATGGCCAAGAAAGAGCAGGAACGCCAGCAGAAAGAATTGGAAGAACAGCAAGCCAAAGAAAAAAAAGAGTTAGAGAAACAGCAGAAAGAAATACGCCAAAAAGCCGAGAAGGAGGCCAAGGCCAAAGCCGAACAGCAAGAAAAAGAACTGAAAGCTAAAGAAAAGGCCGAAAAAGAAGCACGCCAGAAAGCCGAAAAAGAGGCCAAGGCCAAAGCCGAACAACAGGAAAAGGAACTGAAAGCCAAAGAAAAGGCCGAAAAAGAAGCCCGCCAAAAAGCCGAGAAAGAGGCCAAGGCTAAAGCCGAACAGCAGGAAAAAGAGCTAAAAGCCAAAGAAAAAGCCGAAAAAGAAGCTCGCGAAAAAGCCGAAAAAGAGGCTTTGGACAAACAATCCAAAGAACGTAAGGAACTGGACAACCAGAAAAAAGAACTTGAGCGCGAGCGCAAGGAGGTAGAAAAACAACAGAAAGAGCTGGAAAAGCAGCGCAAAGAGCTGGAAAAGCAGCAGAAAGAGACTGCCAGTCAACAAACCAACCCCAAAGCCGAACAGCAAGAAAAAGAACTGAAAGCTAAAGAAAAGGCCGAAAAAGAAGCACGCCAGAAAGCCGAAAAAGAGGCCAAGGCCAAAGCCGAACAACAGGAAAAGGAACTGAAAGCCAAAGAAAAGGCCGAAAAAGAAGCCCGCCAAAAAGCCGAGAAAGAGGCCAAGGCTAAAGCCGAACAGCAGGAAAAAGAGCTAAAAGCCAAAGAAAAAGCCGAAAAAGAAGCTCGCGAAAAAGCCGAAAAAGAGGCTTTGGACAAACAATCCAAAGAACGTAAGGAACTGGACAACCAGAAAAAAGAACTTGAGCGCGAGCGCAAGGAGGTGGAAAAACAACAGAAAGAGCTGGAAAAACAGCGCAAAGAGCTGGAAAAGCAGCAGAAAGAGCTGGAAAAACAGCAGAAAGAGACTGCCAGCCAACAAACCAACCCCAAAGCCGAATACCACCCGATAAACAGGTCCAACCCAAGTCCCGATGTTGCATCAACAGGCAGAGGCAACACCGCCCAGCAAAGCGACTACACCTATACCCCGCCACAACCCGAAAAGCAAGAAGAGCAACCGGACGCAAAACCTCAGCCTCAGCCTGCTGCCCAACAAGCCGCCACCACCCAGCCCGAACCCGCTGCCCAGCCGGTGCCAGCCAAACTGCAACCCGCACCATCGTCCGCACCCAAAACCACAGCGCCAGGCACATCGGCATACCCCGAACTGCCACTGCAAACAGCACCCAACATAGGTAGCAGCGTGCCGGCACCAAACGTGGTTATCCGCGACCGCGTAAGCAACACAAGCATAAACATAACACTTATGATGCCACTCTCGTTGGCAAATATCGACGAAATATCCACATCGAAATTCGACATAGAACAACGCAAACGCCGCAAATACAAGAGTTTTGAGTTCATACAGTTCTACGAAGGCATAATGCTTGGCCTCGAATCGCTGAAAAACGAAGGGGTCAACGTGGTGCTCAATGTGGTGGACATACCCGGCGACTTGCCCGACCGCGTGGCACAGGCTTTCGCCACACAAAACGTCGCCCAGTCTGATTTTATAATAGCACTTGTTGAGAAAAACGCCTTCGAAAAAGCCGCACAATTGGCAATGGAAAACAACGTGTTTATACTCAATCCGTTGTCGACCCGCCCCGAAATATTGGACAACAACCCCTATGTGGTGAAACTATATCCCTCGTATCAGGGCATAGTGTCGTCCATACTAAGCATGCTTGCCAAAAATTATGCCTCGCCCAACCTGTTTTTGGTGCACTCCAACGCCAAGCTCGAAAAACGCCTGTTCGACGAATTCCAGCAGCAGCTCTCTGCACAGAACAAGATAAAATACACCATTTTCGACTGGAGCGCCAACGCCAAACTCGTAAACATGCTCAAAAACACCGCCGGCGACAATATAGTGGTGGACATTTACGACCAGACAAAAGACAAAAACAAAACCCAGTCAAACCTCGTGCTAAACCGCCTTTTCTCGATAAAGAAAAACACCCCCACGCTGATAACCCTCCCCAACTGGGCCTCGCGATACGAAGACGACATAGACTTTGCCCAGCTGCAACGCCTCAACTACCACTTCTGCTCCAATTTCTTCCTCGACAAAAACAATACCAAACACAAAGACTTCGTAACACGTTTCAAAGAAAAATACAAAACCGAGCCTCAAGGCAACCTCGCCGCTCTGGGCAACGACATTATCATACATTTCGTTTCCGGAATAAAGGCCAAAGGCACTGCAAAATTCTGGCAAGACCCCAACACCGACCGCAGGCAAAACATGATTTACCACTTCTATTTCAAACGCTCCGCACCCGAAAAAGGCTACGAAAACCAAAACGCATATTTCTACAAACTCAATGCCAAATACCAATTCCAACCTGCAAACTGAACCAAGCGGCATGGTCTAAAAAACAAACTGTTATACTTTTTTTTCATAATATCAAAAAAAAATAGTATCTTTGCAAATTGTTTATGGAATACCAAACCACACTCAAAAAAGAGATAACTAAATCCGGGAAAGGCCTGCATACAGGCAAACAAGTAAGTGCTACAATCAAACCAACCGACCCTTGCAATGGCATAATATTTAAACGAATAGACCTCGAAAATCCAGTGGAAATACCTGCTTCCGTGGATTATGTGGTCGACACATCGCGCAGCACCACCATTGGCAAAGGCGACGCCAAAATAGCCACCGTGGAACACCTGCTCTCCGCCCTCAAGGGAATGAAAGTGGACAACGCCATTGTTGAAGTGGACGGACCCGAAATCCCCATCCTCGACGGCAGCGCTCATGTATGGGCCGAAGAAATAAGAAAAACCGGTATTGTAGAACTGCCGCAAGAACGCACATACACCGCCATAACCGAAAACATTAGCTACAACAGCGAACAAGACGGCGTGGAGATGATAGCGGTGCCATCCAACGATTTCAAGGTTACCGTAGTTATCGACTACAAAACACAAGTGCTCGGCGAACAGATAGCACAATACTCCGAAAAAACCGACTACACAACCGAAATAGCCCCCTGCCGCACTTTCGTGTTCATCGACGAACTGGAATTCCTGGTCGCCAACAACCTTATCAAAGGCGGAGACATGGACAACGCACTCGTTTTTGTAAACAAACAGCTCTCCGCCGAACAACTGCAGCACCTTGCACAGCTGTTCAACAAGGACATCTCCAAAATAAAAGTGGAAAAAGGCGTGCTCAACAATGTGAAAAAGCATTTCGACAACGAACCAGCCCGCCACAAACTTCTCGATTTCCTCGGCGACATATCGCTCGTTGGCCAAAATCTCAAAGGCCATTTTTTGATAAAATGTCCCGGACACACATCCAACGTGGCTTTTGCCAAACTGATAAAAAAACACCTCGACAAAGTAGCCAAAGGCCCCAAACAGTACGACCTCAACAAAGAACCCGTTTACGACATACTCGGCATAAAAAAACTGCTCCCACACCGCTACCCATTCCTGCTCATCGACAAAATAATAGATATTGGCGACGACTACGTGGTGGGCGTTAAAAACGTAACCACCAACGAGCCTTTCTTCCAAGGCCATTTTCCCAACCAGCCCGTTATGCCCGGCGTTCTGCAGATCGAAGCCATGGCGCAAGTGGGCGGAGTGCTGGTGCTCAAAGGTGTGCCCGACCCCGAAAACTACTCCACTTTCTTCCTCACCATCGACAACGTTAAATTCCGCAAATTAGTGGTTCCCGGCGACACCCTCGTACTCGAGCTTAAACTCACTGAACCAATGCGCCGCGGAATAATAAAAATGCAAGGACGAGCCTACGTGGGCACAACCCTCGTTTGCGAAGCCCTGCTCATGGCACAAGTATCAAAAAGACAATAACAAAAAGACTATATGTAATGCAAACCAACTTGCAAGACATCCATCCCAATGCCAAGATTGGCAAAAATGTGAAAATCTCCAACTTCACCACCATCTACGACGATGTGGAAATTGGCGACAACTCATGGATAGGCCCCTACGTAACAATTTTTCCTGGCGCCCGCATCGGCAAAAACTGCCGGATATTCCCCGGAGCCGTGATATCCGCCATACCGCAAGACCTGAAATTTGAAGGCGAAAAAACCATCACCGTCATCGGCGACGACAACGTGATACGCGAATACGTAACCATAAACCGCGGCACCAAAGCCTCCGGCGAAACCCGCATAGGCAACGGCAACCTGATAATGGCATACGTGCACATAGCTCACGACTGCATTGTTGGCAACCACTGCATACTGGCCAACAACACCACTCTTGCCGGACACATCGTTATGGACGACTACGCCATAATGGGCGGCAAAACAGCAATATTGCAGTTCATACACATCGGCGCACACGTAATCACCGCCGGCGGCTCCCTCGTGGACAAGGACATACCGCCCTACGTGAAAGCAGCACGCTACCCAATTTCCTACGCCGGCATCAATTCCATTGGCCTCAACCGCCGCGGATTCTCGCAAGAGTCCATCAACACCATACAGGACATCTACCGCATCGTTTTCCAAAACGGATACGCCGTGTCGCATGCCAAGGAAATAGTGATGGAAAAATACGGCAACACCCCCGAAGGTAAAAGCGTAATCGACTTTATAAACAACGCAAAAGTGGGGCTGATGAAGGGATTCAAACCCTCAAAATAAAAAAAAACACACCACCCACAAACGATTTTTCCCAATTGCTCGTTACTATAATAAACTACCGGGCATGAAAAATACAACATCCACCATCTGTGCCATACTGGCGATAATGGCCGTAGCAATATGGCAGCCCGCCAAGGCACAAGAACGCATAGTATGCTTCGGTGCCGTGGTCGACGGCGACACCATACCCTGTTTCCACCTCAACGAGATAAACGTAAAAGCATACGTTTACATGCTCTCGCCCTCCGAAATAAAAAAGAACAAACGCCTTATACGCAACATAAAATACACACTGCCCTACGCAAAACTCGCCAAACGCAAGCTCGACGAATACGAACGGCAGATGGCCGGCATGTCCGAAAAACAGCGCAAGTCGATGATGAAAAAAGCCGAAAAAGAGATAGAAGCCGAATTCGGACCACAGCTGAAAAAAATGACCTTCTCGCAAGGCACCGTCCTGATAAAGCTCATCGACCGCGAAACGGGCAACACCTCCTACGAGCTGGTGCGCGACCTGCGAGGCAAATTCAGGGCATTCTTCTATCAAACTTTCGCCAAACTTTTCGGATACAATCTGAAAGACAAATTCAACCCCAAAGGCAACTCAAAAGACCGCATGATAGACCGCATTGCCACCGCCGTGGAACAAGGCAAGCTCTAAACCCATTGCACATATGGATCATTACGGTATATGCCATCTGCCACTCGCACCCATGCGCGCCAAACCCGACGACACCTCCGAAATGGTGTCGCAACTCCTTTTCGGACAGTCGTTCGACATCCTCGACAACTCCAATCCCCGCTGGACACTGATACGCTGCCACTCCGACTTTTACCAAGGCTACATAGGCAGCAAACAATATGTACACGTTTCCAAAGAAAACCTCGAAACCCTTTCGGACCGCCGTGCAGTGAACAAGCACCGTGTGCGCGTAACTCGGGTAGGCAAAGGCATAAAATTCGACATACCTTTGGGCAGCGAACTGCCGGCAAAGAAAAAATTCCGCTTAGGCGAGTTGGAATTCCAACACAACTACACCCCTGCCAGCACGTCTTTGGCCGAAACAGCCATGTCGTTTCTCAACGCACCCTATCTGTGGGGAGGCAAAACTCTCTTCGGCATCGACTGCTCGGGGTTTACCCAAACAGTGTTTGCCGCCCACAACACCCGCCTCCCGCGCGACGCATCGCAGCAAGCCGAGCAAGGCGTCCCACTGCCCGACCTGAACTATGCCCAACCCGGCGACCTCGCTTTTTTCCAAAACAACGAAGGACGTGTTATCCATGTGGGCATACTCCTTGAAAATTACCGGATTATCCATGCCTCGGGCTGTGTGCGAATCGACAAAATCGACCCCCGTGGCATTTTCAACGAAGAAATCGGGCAATACACGCACCATCTGCACTCGCTTGCCCATTTCTCCCTCTCGACAGAGTTTTTTATGTAGATCCACAATTCAAAAAAGCGTTGTCGCAACGCCTCGAAACATTCGGCAAAGAATAGAAAAGCATGTACACAACCGTTCCGGTGGAACATTCGCAAACTGCAATGGCAGCTTTCGCAAGACAATCAGCAAGCAAATATCGGGATTATGGCAAAACAAGCGCACTGAGAGGGATGGAACTGATTATTAAACTGACACAAAACAAGTATACCAGATGAAAAAAAACACTGCTGATAGCGATATGCACCGCCTCGCACCGATGCACCTGATACAACGACAACCTGCCCCTCGGCTGCTTCTGTGCGCGCAAGAACACCAGCGAATGAGATTTAGGTGGGTTCTATAAATTCAATTTTCATCTTTGAAACGGAGCGAACCCGTAAAAC
>CALGGY010000028.1 GCA_937915785.1 uncultured Bacteroidales bacterium | reverse complement strand
GAAACCGGTGCGACGCGGTATGTAGCTGATACTGTTGCCGTTATTGCCAGTGTAATTGAACGTTGCGTTGCGGCAGATGGTGTCGTGACGTACCGTGCGGAAGGTGTCGTTCACGTGCAGACGTATCTCGATGGTGCTGTCGCAACCGTTGAAAGCCGTGTGTGTATAGATAATCGTGGTATCGTACATTGACACATTGGTCGGACTATAAGTCATCAGGCCGTTGCCATAGTTGAAAATCTCGCTACGGCAGATGGTGTCGAACCGTTCGGTATGGAAAGTATCCTTTACGAACAGTTTGAGCACCGTAATGCTGTCGCAGCCGAGGGTGCTGTTGCGCGAGTGGGTGTAATCGCCCGAAAGGGTATAAATGCTATCTTCGTAGATACTTACCTGACCGGCGCAGATGGTGTCTTTTATGGTGTCGCGATAGGTGGGATGAACCGTAATTTTGATGCTCTGAGCGCCGTTGCCACGGGTTATGATACGCGCGTAGCCGTTGCCCTCGTGGCCCGTTTCTGTAGTGCCATTGAAGGTAGTGTCGGGGAAATCCGTGTTGCCGGCAATTGTCTGGGCATTGCTGAGATAGTAAGCCGGTGTAAGCAGACAGCCCGAGGGATAGTTGCTTGCCGTTGCAGCAGTCCATACATATCCTGAACCGCCGGAACCTGGTCCCCATGCAGCTGCTGCTCCACCATACCAGCCACCACCACCGCCGCCAAAGGCAGTACTGGAATTGCTAGAATAGTTCACAGGGTTACCACCTTGTCCGAAAGATCCATTATACGAAGCACTTGCCATAGTGTAACCACTTCCATAACCACCCCATACACCTCCTGCTGTTTGAGTAGCACCAGTTGCATTTTGATACGAGCCAGAATATGTATATGACAATGATGCTGAGCCACCTGTTATTCCACCTCCACAACCAGGATTACGGCCCTGTGTACTACCTCCATTAGCAGGACCACCGCCGCCACCGGCGACAATAGCCCTTGCATAGAGTGAAGTGGAATTAACACGAATATCTGTTGCTCCGCCACCAGAGCCAGCGGTATATGAAGTACCTCCATTAGAATATGTTGCTGCGCCATATCCGCCACCATTATATCCTCCAACGCCAACGCCGCCAGTTATATTCGACGGACCTCTGCCACCGACATATACATTCAGCACATCACCTGCAGCAACTTTCATTCTTCCTACAGAATAGCCACCTTTACCACCTGTTTCAACAACAGATGAGCTGGAACCTATACAATTACCTCCTTGAGCTCCCCACACCTGCATTATCACGGTATCCACGCCATTGGGTACGGTGTAGGATTGTTCGTTGCCGGTGTAGCGGAAGTTGATGGTGTCGTTCACCTTGATGTTGTTGTAGATAAGCATTGTGGTGTCGGCAACTATATACGGTTTATTCACACGTTGTGTCTTGGCAGCGTCGTAGTACCATTCGCCCTCAGGCAGATAAACGGTATCGCCCTTACAAGCGATAGGATTGTCGCAGTAGATAACATCCACATGGTTGCGGGTGATAACGCCCGGACACTGTGCGTCGCTGAAGGAGGTTATCACGTATGTGGTTGAAGAATCGGGGGTTACTGTAACTGTTTCGTTGAAATAGTTGGTAACACGGTCGGCCATGTCGCCGGTGATGCGGTAACGGAAGGGCGGCGCGCCAACAAAGCTGATGTTGAGAGTTACGGTGTTGTTGCTGTCGCAGACATTGACAATGTCCTGCCGCAGAGTGGCTATGCTCTGCCTTACGGTAACGGTGAGCGTTTCCGCTGCGCCGCTGCCCGAAGCGTATTCGGTGATACGTGCGTAGCCGTTGCCGGAGTGCCCTGTTTCGGAAGTACCATCGGGAGCATTGAAAGCCGTGTTGCCAGCAATAGTCTGTGCGTTGGTAAGATAATAAGCCGGTGTAAGCAGACAGCCTGCGGGGTAGTTTGCAGCTGTGGCCGAGGTATATACATATCCCGAGCCGCCGCCGGCGCTACTGCCATAGCCGCCGCCATACCAGCCGCCACCGCCTCCGGCAAAAGCTGTAGTACCTGAGTTGTATGTGCCACCCAATCCAAACTGGGCATTGGTGTATCCACTGTATCCTCCATTGCAGTTGGCTCCAAAAGTAGTTTGAGTTCCACCATAACCAAAAGTGCCTTCGCTACCATTACTGCCCGACAGTCCGCCGCCATGGCCAGAATTGAAGGCTCGTCCGGCAGACTGATAGACATTTCCACCGCCACCTCCTGCCACAATCATACGTGCATATAGCGAAGTGCTATTCAATCGAATGTCGGTGCCACCGCCACCGCCGGAACGCAACACACCGGAGTATTGGTTAGCATCGCCACCACCATTGAAACCGCCCGACACTCTGCCTGCTGGCTGACCAGTAGTCATTGAGCCTGTGCCGGCTCCGCCAACATAGACGTTCAACACGTCGCCAACAGAAGCGACAATTGTTCCGCAAGAATAGCCACCCTTACCGCCAAGATTGAGAGCCGTGGCATCTCCTCCTTGAGCGCCCCACACCTCCAGTTTGAGGCTGTCCACGCCAGCGGGAACGGTGTAGCTTTGAGCTGCGCCCGTGTAGGCAAAATTGTGGGTGGTTGTGGTTGCAACGCCGCCACCACGTTTGTAATAAGTTGTTGTAACGTGCGGAGTTACGAAACCAACCGGCACAGGACGGGTATAGAGCGAGTCGAAATACCAATCGCCTGCAGGCAGGGTAACGGTGTCGCCGTCGCAGATTATGGGCTGGTTGCAGACAATAACCAGTGTGTGTTGGGAAACAAGATTGCCCTCACAGTTGGCGTCGTAGAACGACAGCACACGGTAATCGGTGCTTACTGTGGGCTGAACCACGATGGTTTCGGTAGTGTTGTTTGTTACCCTTGGCGTAGCGTCGCCGGTAAGCTGATAGTAGAACGGGGCTGTGCCCGAGAAAGTAAGGTTGATGTATGCCGTATCGTTGTCGCAGATATTATAAGTGGTATCCTTGATGGTGATAGCCGGTTTGGGATTTACGGTAACTTTGAAAGTGGGAGCACCTCCCCTGCCCCTGGTTATGATACGCGCGTAGCCGTTGCCCTCGTGGCCCGTCTCGGTAGTGCCGTTATAAGTAGTATCGGGGAAAGAAGCGTTGCCTGCAATAGTTTGTGCATTGTCGAGATAATAAGCCGATGTAAGCAGACAGCCTGTGGGGTAGTTGGCTGCTGTGGCCGCTGTCCAAATATATCCGGAGCCGCCACCACCTGAACCGGAGCACTGGTTGCCATCGGCACCACCGCCGCCGCCATACCAGCCGCCGCCGCCGCCGCCGCCGGATGCCGCTCCTGTATTCGAAGCGCCACCGATGCCGAAAGCACCAGCAGATCCTGAACCACTGGTTCCGCCAGTGCCGGCTGCTCCTGGTGCGGTCTGGGTTGCGGCACCGCCACGTCTTCCTGTATAGGAACTATAATATGTTCCTTGTGTGCCCGAAAGTCCGCCTCCATAGCCACCACAAATTTCCAATGCAGTTTGCGTTCCATATCCACCACCGCCGCCTGCTCCGGCAACGATAGCACGAGCATATAGCGAAGTGGAATTAACGCGTATGTCGGTAGCACCGCCGCCGCCACCGCCATAGAAGTAGCTAGAATTGGTACTTAGTCCTGAGTTGCCTCCTCCATTCCAGCCACCAAGTGCCGAACCTGTAGAGCCAGTCGTTCCGGCACCACCCATACCACCTACATATACATTCAGCACATCGCCTGGATTTACAGGCATCTTTCCTTCGGAATAACCTCCAAGTCCTCCTTTCCACGTATATGAAGAATAGTTAGTCTGACCACCTTCGGCTCCCCATACCTGCATTATCACGCTGTCCACACCGGCGGGAACGGTGTAGGTCTGCACATCGCCGGTGTAGCGGAAGTTGAGTGTGTCGTTTGCTGCCACGCTGCGGTAGTAGGTTGTGGTAACTCCGGGCACAACAAACGGTGTAGTTACCGGCTGTGTCATGGCTTGGTCGTAGAACCACTGTCCTGTGGGCAGATAAACGGTGTCGCCGTCGCAGATGATAGGCTCGTCGCACACCACCACATCGGCAAAATCGCGGGCTATGGTTCCGTTACAGAAAGCATCGCGGAACGAAGTAACCCGGTAACGCGTTGTGCTGTCGGGATTTACAGTTATGGTAACCGTATCAGCATAGGCCACTCGGTCGGCCACATCGCCGGTGATACGGTAATAATATGGCTGCAAGCCAGTGAAATAGATAGTAAGATTTGCCCTTTCGTCGCCGCAGATGTTGGTGCTGTTCTGCCGCATAGTTGCAGTGGCAACGGGATTAACGCCTACGGTGAATGTGGCGTTGTTGGCGCCGTAGTAGGTTGTGTTTACTGTGGGAGCCACCTTGGCTGTGGTAACCCGCTGTGTGAGAGCATGGTCGAAATACCAAGTGCCTGCGGGCAGAGCCGCGGAGTCGCCGGCACAGATGACAGGCTGGTTGCAGACAATAACTGTAGTGTAGTTGGTATTGGCAATGCCTTGACAGTTGGCGTCGCTGAAAGAAGTAAGGGTGTAGTGTCCGCTTGCGTTAGGACGCAAGGTTACAGTAGCACTGTTGGAATTGGACACGCGGTCGGCGGTGTCGCCTGTAATACGGTAATAGAACGGAGCCGTGCCCGTAAAGGTTATATTCATGGTAGCCGACTGGGTGCCGCAGATATTTTGGGTAGAGGCAGCAACCGTAGCGGTAGGCCTCGGTTTCACAGTTACCTTATAAGTACCTGAGCCAAAAGCTATTATACGGGCATAGCCACTGCCTGCATGGCCAGTTTCGGTGCCAAGGCCGGTGCTGTCGGGGAATGCCACGTTGCCGGCAATGGTCTGCGCGTTGATAAGGTAATAATCGCTGTTGAGCAGACAGCCCGATGGATAATTGCCAGCCGTGGCTACGGTGTAAACATAGCCTGAGCCGCCTCTTCCGCCATTGCAGTCGGAACCTGTTCCACTCGAAGGTATGGTTTGTGAACCGTTTACGGCACCACCGCCATACCATCCGCCGCCACCGGCGCCGCCATCGTTAGGTGAACTTGCACCCGAACCGAACACGCCGCCTGTGCCGGTGCCTGTCTGTGTGGCTGCTGCAATAGTTGTGGTATTACCCTGCCCGCCAGTCAAGCCTCCACCATATCCGCCTTGGTCGCCTGAGTCTTCACCACCACCGCCGCCACCGCCGGCAACGATGATACGCGAATACAAGTGGTCGGGGGTGTTCCATGTGGTGGAACCCGCAATGCCTTGGGCGGAGATATCGGTAGCTCCTCCGCCACCACCTGCCGGTTCTGTATAAGAACTTCCCCATGTGGTGCCACCACCATTCCATCCTCCAACAGCTATGCCCGCACCGCTTGCTGGCGAGGCGTCGCCTTCGCCGCCAACATTAACAAACAGCGATGTAACGCCTTGTGGAACAACAAATGTGCCTACAGAATAGCCGCCATTTCCGGCTATGCCTTGGTTGGAGTTATTATATGTGTGCTGTCCGCCTCCTCGAGCGCCCCACACTTGCAGCAGCAGAGTGTCGGTGCCGCCGGGAATTTGGTATTCCTCGGTAGCTCCCGAATAGCCGAAATCGGTGGTGTCCTTAACGCTAAGATAGAGCATCACCGTGGTGTCGGCAATGATAAAGTTGGCACCAACGGGCTGAGTCAAGGCTGAGTCGTAGTAATATGCACTCGATGGCAGATAAACGGTATCACCCTGACATACAATAGGTTGACTGCAGATAACCACATCGGTATAGGTATTTTCGATAAATCCGGGACAGTAGTCGTCGCGGAACGAGGTGATACGATAACGCGTTGTGGTGTCGGGATTTACGGGAATATTAACCGTTCTTGAATAGGAAGTGCGGTCGGTCACATCGCCGGTGATACGGTATGTGAAGGGTGCCGTGCCGCGGAAGGTGAGGTGCAGCGTAACGCTCTGGCTGTTGCACTTGTTCACAGTGGTCTGCCTGATTGAGGCAATGGCCTGCGTATTAACGGTAACGGTGAAGGTAGCGTTGTTTGCGCCATAATATGTGGTTGTAACTGTAGGAGTTACAAAAGTATCGATAATCTGGTTTGTAAGAGCCTGGTCGAAGTACCACGGACGCGGCTGTGGCAACACAGCTGTGTCGCCGGCGCATATCACAGGCTGGTTGCAGACCATAACAGCGGTGCGGTCTATGGATGCCGTACCTTCGCAGTTGGCGTCGCTGAGGGTCTCAACCTTGTAGTTGGTACTCAACGAAGGACGCACCGGAATCACCACATGGTTGCTTTGAGCCACTCGGTCGGCCACATCGCCGGTGAGACGATAATAGAACGGAGCCGTACCGGTGAAGTTAATCTCGATCTGAGCCCACTGGCCGCCGCAGATACTCCATGTGGTATCTTTAACGGTAACCGTAGGAGCGGGATTGACAGTAACTTTGAAAGCTGCGTTGCCACGGGTTATGATACGTGCGTAGCCGTTGCCCTCGTGGCCCGTCTCGGTAGTGCCGTTGTATGTAGTGTCGGGGAAGGCTGTGTTGCCGGCAATGGTTTGGGCGTTGGCAAGATAGTAGTTGCTGTTGAGCAGACATCCCGAAGGATAGTTGCTTGCCGTGGCCGAGGTATAAACGTAGCCTGAGCCACCGCCAGCACCGCCATCGGGTATGGAGCAACCGCCGCCGTACCAGCCGCCGCCACCACCGTTGGAATAACCAGCGCTGACAGCGTAGCCGCCTATACCGAATGCACCGGGATTAAGTGTACCTCCCCATGAGTTAGATCCTGTAGCAACAGCACCTCCTGCGGTTTGTGTGCCGCCCGAACCCCAACGTCCTGAGGAACCATTACCATTACCGCCAATAAGACCACCGCCGTAAGCAGCAGTAGAGCCATTGCCGCTATTGCCAGTCTCGTATCCTCCGCCACCACCGCCAGCAACGATTACACGCGCGTAAAGCGATGTGGAATTGACACGGACATCGGAGCCACCGCCACCAGATGTCATAACACGGCTGTTGGTAGAAATGCCCAATCCACCACCATTGAAACCTCCAGGAACGCTTGCCCCAGAAGATCCTTGTCCACCCACATAGACATTGAGAACATCACCGGCATTGACATGCATTTTGCCTATTGAATATCCGCCACGACCACCCTCGGTATATCCACTTCTCGTACCACCTTGTGCTCCCCAAACCTGCATTATCACGCTGTCCACGCCGGAGGGAACGGTGTAGGTCTGTACATCGCCGGTGTAGCGGAAGTTGAAGGTGTCGGTAGCATCACGGTAGTAGGTAGTTGTAACGCTTGGCAAAACGTATGGAGTTGTTATGCGTTGTGTCTTGGCTGCATCATAGTACCAATTACCGGCGGGCAACCAAACAGTGTCGCCCACGCAGATGATAGGCTGGTCGCAAACAACGACCTCTGCCGAGCTGTTTGCTATATTGCCGAAACAGTACACATCCTGCATGGCAATGATGCGGTAACGTGTGCTTGAATCGGGAGCGACATCGATGCTGTCGGTGTTGTTGTAAGTGATGCGGTCGCTGTTGTCGCCAGTAATACGGTAACGGAACGGAGCCGTGCCTGTAAATTGCAGATGCAGTGTGGCACGCTGTGCGCCGCAGATGTTGATAGTCTCCTGCCTCAAGGTGGCGGTGGGTTTCGGGTTGACAGTTACCACAAAGGTGGCGTTGTTGTCGCCGTAGTATGTTGTTGTAACCGTAGGAGTTACAAATGTATCCTGAAGCTGGTTGGTGCGAGCCGCATCGTAGTACCAGTTGCCAGTGGGCAATACAACAGTATCGCCGGCACAGCTGATTGGCTGGTTGCACACGACAACGTCGGCGTGGGTGAGCGAGATGTCGCCCTCGCACTGGTTGTCGCGGAAATACACCACTCGGTAGCTTGTACTTGTGCTGGGCTGCACCTGAGCGAAGACGCGGTTGGTGTTTGCCACGCGGTCGGCCACATCACCGTTGAGACGATAGGTGAAGGGCGGAGCGCCCGAGAATATGATTTCGATATTGGCGGTTTGGTTGCCGCAGATATCGTAGGTAGTTTCGATAACATTGACGGTAGGTTTGGGGCTTACCACCACCTTGTATTCGGATATGCCCGGAGTGATGATGGCGTAGCCGTCGCCCTCGTGTCCTGTCTCGTTGCCGCTGCCGGCCACGTTGGGGAAAGCTGTTTCGCCCGCAATGGTCTGGGCGTTGGTCATATAGTAGAAACTGCCCAGCAGACATCCCGCAGGATAGTCGTTGGCCGAGGATGAGGTATATACATAGCCAGATCCGCCGCCGCCCGGGTAGCTGGCTGCCGAGTTTCCCGAC
>CALGGY010000027.1 GCA_937915785.1 uncultured Bacteroidales bacterium | reverse complement strand
TGGTATTGGCATAGCTCTCAATAAATTGGTTAATAATATAGTGTATATACACTATTTAAAAATGCACTTTTTTTTCATCGGCGGCTCTTTTTGGCAGGAATATTATTCAACAAAGTTATCAACAGAGATGCTTCTGGAAAAGTCAATGCACACCGGCGATTTTAAAGCAACGATGATGCTGTTATCGGCAAAC
Source organism: uncultured Bacteroidales bacterium (assembly GCA_937915785.1). GTDB lineage: Bacteria > Bacteroidota > Bacteroidia > Bacteroidales > P3 > UBA1219. The sequence continues at coordinate 83,265 of CALGGY010000027.1, read as the reverse complement.
GACAGCATCACCATAACGGCTTCGGAACAGTTATATAGTGCTTGGAATTGGGGATTCTTTATTAAATGTGTTTTATTCCGGAATTTTGGTTGTTTGCCCCTATTCACCTTATCGCAGAATAGTTGGTTTTGGCCGCTGTTGGGATTTGGAGCAGAGGCTTGTCCGAAAAAAAATGCTGAGAGGCGTTTGGAGATGTGGTTTTATTTGCGGTTTTGCCTGAGCAAAAGGTATGGCAACACAACGGCGGTTTCTTCGGCATCGGTGGGTTCGTCCTTGCCTTTCCAAGCTATGATGAAAGCCACTTTTGCCGACACCACGTTGAAGCCTTTGGAGTACCAGTCGGCAAGTTCGTCGCGCAGGCTTTTCGATAGCGAGGCTATTCTCTGCCCATCGGAGGTTAGCAGGAAACCATTGTCGAACCCAAGTCTGCGGCCGCTTGCCAGTCCCAATATTTTTTCTTTGTGCGGTTTGCAGAAGTCAAGGAACACGTCGGATAGTTTGGGCTGAATGGTTATTTCGTCGGGGTCGGGGTAAGGGGTGGGGTCGTAGTTGAAAACGGCCTTGGATTTCTCCAAGTTAGTAAACAGATTGGTGTTGCAATGAATGTACAAATTGTTCCGGGCTCTTGTCATGCCCACATAAAGTGCTCTCAGCTCCTCGTCGGTTTTTCCGTAATCGCCCTCAACGTACAGATAAACGGTGTCGAACTCGCGTCCCTTGGCCTTGTGTATGGTGGAAACGAGGATGGTGCTCTGGTTTTCGTTGAAGAAATCTTCCAATGACGACTCGAATACAAAGTCGGCTAAGTCGGTGCGGTATTTGGTGCGGTGGGTGGATTCGAAAGTGGCTATAAACTGGCGTATGTACTCGATGCATGAGCTCGTTTTGTACACTTCCAGAGTCCGTTGCTTGGCATTTTCCCATAGTTCGTCGTTTATTACGGGGCTTTGTAGTTTGCTGTCGATATTTTTCAAGAAAAAGCGCACTTCGGCCAAGTTGCAGAACCGGAACCCTTCGGTGGACTGTATGAGTTTTGCGGGTATGCCTTTTTTTGAGAGCTGTCCCACCATCTGTGCGGCGTCGAAATTGGTGCGGGTGATCACGCAGGCGTGTTGGCCGTGGTACGTTGCCGCAATGGTGTCTGCCACTGGCACTTCGAGGTTTGCCGATATGCATTGTGTTATGACAACGGCGCCATTGCCGCTGCGCACGGCGGTGTTGGGCTGGATTTTCATGCGGTTGGCAATGCGCTGTACAAAACAGTTGGAGAAATCGACAACCGCTCCGAGGCTTCTGTAATTTTCTGTCATTTCGTATTTTACGGCACCCATTTCGGTAACAAACGACTGCATGTGCATGCTGTTGGAGCCGCGGAACTGGTAAATGTTCTGGTCGTCGTCGCCCACAGCGATAACGCGCATTTCCTCGTTGTTGCGCATCAGTGCCCTAATAAGTGCATGCTCATCGGCATCCATGTCCTGAGCCTCGTCGATAACAAGCACCGAGCGGTTTATTTTACCCTGTTCGGCTTCGCCGGCTTCAATCATCTCGGTGGCGCGTTTCACCACGTTGCCGGCGTCTTCCAGATTGCCCACTTTGCCCAGAATGTCGAAACAGAAGGCGTGGAAAGTCTTTATCTCCACAAAATGTGCGGCGTTGCCGATGAGCTCCATCAGCCGCTGTTTGAACTCCGTGGCGGCGGCACGCGAGAAGGTGAGCATAAGCAGTTGCTCGTGTTTCACGTCTTCGAGCAGCAGCAGCGATGCCAGTTTGTGCACCAGCACCCTTGTCTTGCCGCTGCCCGGCCCGGCGGCCACCACAATGTATTTCGACTCCTTGTCGGTGATGATTTTGCGCTGCTGGGCAGAGAGCTCGCCAAACAGCTGCTTGTATTTGGCGGGGGTGATGTTTTTTTCTATCTGGGCCAATTGGTCGCCGTCGAAATATTTGGCAATGAATTTCTTGAAATCCATCTGGAAATAATCCTGCACGTATTGCAGTGCGGCGTTGTAGTCGCTCACCATAAGGTTGGCGTATTTGCCTACAATGTGTATCTGTCTGATTTTCTGTTTGTAAAATTCGTCGAGCAGGCGGTAGTCCTCGCGTTTGTAACTGTGTTTTGTGTCGGTCAAGCGGTGTATTTCCATGGCATTGTAGAAGACCAGAAAACCGCCTTCGAGTTTCATCGCTCCAATTTTCGAGAGATAGAGCAGGGCATCTTCCACGTCGCCTATGGAGCACTCGCTTTCGGTTGTGAAAAGTTTGTTTTCCTGTTCGTTGATGTATCCTTTCAGCAGCGAGGTTAGGGAGAATTGCACAAGTGAGTTTTTCTGGTCGGTGTTCGGGTTTTTCTTGGCTTCGGCATGCAGTTGGCCAATGATGAACTTGCAGATATTCACACGTTTGTCGTGTTTTTGCAGGGTTTGTTCGAAAGGCTGTGTGAGAGATACATTAACGATGCCGTTGCCCGGATGTTCGTTTTTGCGCAGGTACGATTTTACCGACAGGAAATAAAGTATTGTTTTGATACTCTTTATGTTGGAAGGGATGCCGTTGCCTTGTGCCAATTCGTTTAATGTCTTGTACGAAATCTCGGTTTCCTGTTCGGCAATGTGCGAAAGGACGAACCGTTCCAGTTTGGTAGCATTTTCAAAAATGCGTTGCGATTGCTGTTCGGAAGTGTCGATGAAAGCCGACATGTCGTTTGTGTCGGCCAGTATGCCCTCTTGTCGCATGGCGGAGACAGCTCTGATGACAGTTTCTTTGCTCAGTCCGAGTCGGTCGGCAAGGTAGTCCACCCGCGACTCGGCCTCGTCGTCGGGAGAGCCGGAGGTGTATTTCTTGGAGATTAGCGATTTTAATATCCTTGCGGCGTTTTGTCGGTCGTTGTCGTTGTAGAAATACGGCGATTTGGTTATCCTAAGGCGGGCCTCGTCCATGTTTTTCACCATTATTCCAGTGGCAAAGACATGCGGCACATTGTTGCCTCGGTTCACATATCCGGCCTCATCGAGGGCTGCCACGCAGGTTTTTACTCGAGTTTCAACGTCGCACACTTCGTCGTTCCATCCGGCTTCACGTGCAATCTCCAGTGGCGAGCAGCAGATGTAGTCGCGTTTTCGGGTGAAATTTTTTATTGCTCTCCAAACTTGCTGTATCTCGCTGATACTCACTTTGGTCTGGTTTAGCAGGATGAAATGTTTGTCGAGGTCGTGGTCGCTGTAGAGAACGTAGCAATTTGCCGAGGTGTTTGGGTCGCGCCCGGCGCGCCCGGCCTCCTGCACGTAGTTTTCAAGGGAGTCCGATATGTCGTAATGTATTACCAGCCCCACATCTTTTTTGTCCACCCCCATGCCGAATGCCGAGGTTGCCACGATGGCACGCACTTCGTTGGCAATGAATGCGTTCTGGTTCGAGATTTTGTTGTTGGATTCCATCTGCCCGTTGAAAGGAAGAGCTTTCAGCCCGTCGCGAGTGAGTTTCATGGCCAGCTCGGCGGTTTTTCTTGTGCGCGACACATATATTATTGTAGGGCACGGGTTCGCGAGCATCAGTTCGCGCAACTTGCAGTATTTGTCGTCCTCGGTTTCGGAGTAAATAACGGAGTAGTGCAGGTTTTTGCGTTCCGCCGACGAGGCGAAAATCCGCAAGGTTAGTCCGAGTTTGCGGTCGAAGTAGTCGCGTATGTCGGAGATTACCTTCTGCTTGGCGGTGGCAGTGAAACACGATACGGGAATAGGTTTGGGGTGTTGTTTTTTCTCCTGCAGTTTGCGTATGAAATCGCCTATGTACAGGTAATCAACTCTGAAATCCTGCCCCCACGCAGAAAAGCAGTGCGCCTCGTCTATCACAAAACGGGCTATGTTTCTCGAAATCAGAAGTTTTTCGATGGTTTTGGAGCGGAGCATTTCGGGCGATATGTATAGCAGTGTGGCGCTGCCGTTTTCCACGCGCTCGAAGGCGTCGGCGCGACTTACGGGGTCCAGCAGGCCGTTTATGGTTACTGCCTCGGTTATCCCGTTTGCCGAAAGGTTGTCCACTTGGTCTTTCATCAGCGACTGCAAAGGCGAAATCACCACGGTGAGCGCATGTGCCGCACGGCCTGTCATTATTGCCGGCAGCTGGAAAGTGAGCGATTTGCCGCCCCCTGTGGGGAAAATGGCAAGCAGCGACTCCCCGTCCATTGCCGACTGCACGGCCATCTCTTGCATGGGCTCGCCGTCGAACAGGCGGAACTTGTCGTGCCCGAACACGTTGCGTAGCCCTGTGTGGATGTTCAATTTGCTGTTGCAGTACGGGCAATCGTTGGCATGACATGGAGTGCCGCAAAGCAGTTTTACCACGTTTTCTATCTGCGGATAGTTGTACCGCAGCCACGAAGGGGTTACGGAATAACTGTCGTTGGCGTATATCAGCGCAAGTGTGTAGGCCAGTTCAACGGGATATTTCTTTGTCAGCAGGTCCACGCGGCTGTGGCGGCAGAGGCTGTCGGCGAACATCTGTTTTACCGATTGGCTTATGTCGAAATTGGGCGGTGGTGCCATTTCCACGTATTTGAATAGGGCTTCGAACTCGGGCTTGTCGCTGAGCAGGGCGGTGTATATGTCTTTCAGCAGGGGTGGCAAGACGTTGAAAGCGCCTATCTCGTCGAAAAAGAGGTCGCGGGCTTTTAAGCAGTCGTTCAGAGGGTTGTTCAGATCATCGGTCTGCAGCTTGTCGTCTTTCAGCAGTTTGTGGTATGGTTTTTTGGGGAATAGCAGCGGCGACAGAAAAAGAGTGTCGATAAAATGGTGTTGGTCGGACGTTAGTTCGGGCAGATATTTCAGGTCGTGGTAAAGGATGTTGTGTCCGCAGATAAATTCGGCGTTTTCAACAAATTGTAGAAAATCTTTTCTGTATTTGGTGTGCAGGCGCAAATCCGGTTCGCGGAAAGCAGCCAAGTCGTGAGCCTTGCCGTCGGTGAGCCCCGTTTCCAAATCGATGAACGCCAAGCTTTTTGTTGCCGTTGTGGTGGTGGGTGTGGGGAGGTTTTCCATGTCTGCAGTTGTTTGTTATTTTGCAAGAAGTTTTTCCAGTGCTGCCGTAATTTCGTCGGCGGTGATGGATTTCAGGCAGTTCAGATGGCCTTTGGGGCATTTGTTGTAGCCAAGTTTGGAGCAGGGGCGGCAGGGCAAGCCTGCGGTTTCGATGTTCACAAAACAGTCTGGGTGTTGCGGCATGTACGGGTGCATTCCCAGCTGCGGGGTGGTGTTGCCCCACACTGCCACCGTTTTTTTGTCCAAGGCGGCGGCAATGTGCATCAGTCCCGTGTCGGAGGTTATCACTGCATCGGAGTTTTTCACCATCAGCGCCGACTGGTTAAGTGTGGTTTTGCCGCAGGCGTTGAAAACGTTGTCGCCAAAGGGCAGAGGGAGTGCGTCTAAACGTTCGCCGTCCGATTTGTCGCCCAAAAGCACGAAATTGTAGACCTCGCGACGGGTTATGTTGTAAATCAGCTGTAGGGGAATCTGTTTGGTGGTGTAGGTGGCTCCGCACACAATGGCTATGTAGTTGCCGAATGGGATATGAAAATCGGGTTCTGGCGTGGTGAAAAAGTCGAGGCCTAGGTTGTCGTTTTTTACGCCGATTTTTTTTACGGCGTCGAAATATCTGTCCACTATATGGATATTGGGCATCACATCGAGCCGTTTGGTGTGCACGTACCACCATTTTCTCAGGTTCAGTTTGGGGAACGTTGCCGAGGGGCATCGCAGGGCAAGTTTGAAACGCAGTGATCGCAGGTTGTGGTGCAGGTCTGCCACAAAGTCGAAATGCTCGTTGCGGAGCTGTGCCAGCATGGTGCCGAAATTGCCGTCGAACAGGTGCAGCTTGTCGATGTATGGGTTGCCGGCCAGCACCTGCGCGAATTTTTTTTTCGTTAGGAAATGTATCTCGGCTTGGGGAAAAGTGTTTTTCAGGCACCGCACCACGGGTGTTGTAAGCACTATGTCGCCAATGGAGCTGAAACGTATGACCAGTATTTTTTTCAATGGCCGGAGTGTCATTTTTTCTTTGCTTTTTTTGTGGCCGTTTTTTTGCGTTTTGGGGTGAGCAGCGATTTCCACGTGTCGAAATCGTGGCTGTATTTGATGCCCACACCTTGTGTGTAGGGCATGTCCTGTTTGGTATAGTCGTTGGCGTTGGAGCGGTTGAAGGCCACAAGGTGGAAATTTGGCGAGATTTTGTATCCCACCAGCACATCGCCGATGATGGTGCTGGCACTGCCGTCGTCGAGCTGGTTCAGGGTGCGGGCGTCGCCGCCTATTCCAAAGGTGGTTTCGAAATAGAACCGTTTCCACTCTTTGCTGATGTCTATGTCCAGTTGGTTGGTAATCAGCTCGTCGCCCGTTTTGTAGTTGATGTTCACGTCAACAAATTCCACCATGCTCGACACCACGCTGCTCACCGTGTTGGCGGCTATGCCCAGCCCGCTCGACAGAGGGTTGAACGAGCCTGAGTTTGTCGAAGGCGAATAGAACTGGCTCATGGTTAGCAGCGACACTGTTTGGTTAATCATCTCGCGCTCGTTGGTGCGGTCTATTATGGCAAACACCTCCTCTTCGGTGGATTGGTCGGCGTTTGGCAGACGGAAATCGAATTTTATGGTGGGGTTGAGCAGTTGTCCGCTCAAGGCGATGATGCTTTCTACGTTCACCGTTTTGGAGGTGTGGTCCACCGACTCTTGTCCGGCATATAGCGACGTCATGTTCACACGCTGTGCGTAAACGCCGGTTATGTCGATGTTGGCGTTGGTGGGGCTTCCGGTCCACGATAGCGAGCTGCCTTCCTCCAGTGTAAGCTCTCTCGACATAAGGTCCAGAAAATCAATCTTGAACGACCCCGACTGTATGATATAGTCGCCGGACATGGAGAAATTGTTGCCCGAAGCGATGTTCAGTTGCAGGTTGCCGTTTCCGGTGGCGGACACCATGGCGGTGAGCTGACTGAAATCCATTGGCATGGACAGCCTTACGTTGGAGTTGGCGGCAATGTTCACCAGCACTTTGTAGCGCATGTTGTTAGAGGTTTGGCGGTTGCCGGTGCCGGTTCTTCGTTCCTTGGGTATAAACCTGATGAAATTCTGTTCCGAAATTTGTTGTTTGTCGCTAAGTGGGATGGAGAAAGCGCTGCCTGGGTTGGTGGTGGCGTTGGCCACAACGGAGAGGTTGTTCACCGGCCCTTTCACTGTGCCGTTTACGGTGGCAAAAACGGAGCCGTAGTAGTATTCGGCGTTTTTGGGTGTGGTGTTCATTACCATGATGTTGTCCGACACCAGCGAGGCATCTACGGCAAAGTCCTTGAAATAGTTGTGGCTTACGGTGCCGTTTATCTTGGCGGTGTTGTTGTACGCGTCGTTGAACTCGAAATCTTTCAGCAAAATCTGGTTGTTCTCGAAAAACAAGGTGTCGGAAAAACGGTACACGGTATTGAACATGTCCAATTTAAGCAGTCCGTTTTCGAACACTGCCTCGCCCGATACGCGTGGCTGTTTCAGGGTGCCGTTTACTGCGAAGGTCCCGTGCAGTCCCCCTTCGAACTGCGACGAAAACGATTTGAGGTAGGGTGCCACCGATTTTAGGTCGAAACCGTTGAAAGCCGCATGGAAATCGAGACGTCCGTCGTCTTCGGGATAGTAAAATCCGTTCATGTTGATGGGGTATCGCACCAGGGTGTCCTCGCTCATTACGGAGGTCAGCAGCACGCCAATCCTCTTTTTGTCCGCGTCCCAGCGCGACAGTATCTTGGCGTTGCCCATGCCGCGGTCGTTTATCTGCCAGTCCTCGATGTCTATGTTGGCGTCGTAGTATATCGTTTTGTGGAAATCCTTAATGGCGATGTTGCCGTCGAGCGAGCCTGTCATGGAAAGGCCAATCTCGTCGAGCAGCAGGTTGAAAGAGCTGATGTCGAATTCGTCGAAATCCACGGTGATGGCATCGGTGCTGTCGGGGCTCACGTAGCCGTTTATCGAAAGCGATTGCTGCAGCGATTTTACATGCAGGTTGTCCACGGTGAACAGATGGGGTCCGTATGTCACTTGGTTGTGGTCGGCCACATTCCACTGTTCGCCATTCACGGCAAACGATGAGTTGAGCAGCGTTACTATGTTATATTGTGGGTTGCTCTGAAGGTTGATGTTGAGGTCGCCTTGGGAGGGTTGCGAGCTTTTGTCGTTCCAGTCCACGTTTAGGTTGGCGCCGGAGCTGTAGCTTTCCATGCCTATGGCAAGGTTTTGCAGCGATGCAGCGGAGCCCATCAGTAGGTTGTCTGCGTTGGCCGACAACAGGTATTGCGAGCCGTTGCCGCGTCCGCCGATGTTTATGTTGTTGGCCACCAGCGAGCCGTAGCGTACGCTGTCGGAGTGTAGCCATAGCTGCAGAAGCTCCACGTCGTCGTATCGTCCCGACAGAGTGGTGCCGGTTGCCATGCTCAGGCCGGGCACAATGCTGCCAAGGGTGTTGAGCGAGTCCATGTATGCCAGCTCAAAGCTGAAGTCGTTGACATGGTCTTTGGCGGCGGTGTCGGTGTCGACGGTGGTGCCGTGGAAAGGATTGTGGTAAACAGGCACATACAGGTTGCATAATTTCTGTGCCACGGTCTTGAAGTCGGAGTATTTGAAATATCCTTTTGCAGAAAAGCGAAGCAGGTCGCAGTCGAGGGAGAGGTTTTTGTAGTTGTCGAAATTTTGTGAAAGCACCGAAATCTGGTCTATTTTTATGTCTCGGTCGGGCAGACTCAGGGTGGTGTTGTTCAGCACAATGGAGCCAACCAGCTCGTCGAAAGTGCTGCCCTGCAGGTTTATTGTGGCCTGCGACGAAAGGGTTGTCGTAGGGTTGTCGGTGTTGATTATTTTCAGCTGGGCAAGGTCTATGGACGATATGTTGGCCGTGGCAGAATAGTTCTTTGTGCCCTGCCCAAGGTCGAAAGCGGCCGAGATTGCGGCTTCGGCAAGGGGGTCTTCGATATGCAGGTCGGCTTCCACCGAGCGGCCGTTTATTTCGGCGTTGAGCTCGGCATAGTCTATGTTTTTTGTGTGCATCCTTATGTTGTGCATTATGGCGTTGCCCAGCAGCTGTATGCTGTCCGGGTCGAGTCCGGAGCCTTGCAGTGTAACGTCGAACCCCAACGAGGAAACATAGTTGTTTGGTAAAACTCTGTGCAATGCAAAGTTGTCGGATTTGATGTTTCCCACATATTGGTAATCGTTTGTCTTGGTGTCTTTCTGCATTATGGCGTCGGCGGCGATGTCTCCGGCGTGCGTTTGCATCTGTGCGGTGGCCATAAATTCGTCGATGGTGCCTATAAGCGACGCTTCGGTTATCTGCAAAGGCATCAGTGCGGCTATTTTTTGGGGAATTTGTACGGCTTTGGTGCTGGTTGGCATTCGTATCTGCTGCCAGTCTTCGAAACAGGTGGTCATGTCTGTAACCTGTCCGTTGATGATGGTGTTTTTGATGTCGGCCAGTCCGGTGATGTAACCGTTGAGGGTGAGTCGGGTCTGTTTGCCGAAAGCCAGCGAAACGTTGTTTGCGTGCATGTCGGCCACAGGACCGTAGAAGAGTCCCGAAAGTTCTACCTTCTGGTCCATGGGCCATAGCACTGGGGCCCAGTAGGCGGCGTCGCGTATGCTGCCCACGCTGCCTTCTTTGAAATCGGCAAGCATGTGAACGTTGCTTATGTAGTTGCCCATGTCGTGCCAGCCGTTGTAGCGCAGCATCACGTCGCCCATCAGGTGCGAGGCGTCGGTTTCCACATCCATGTCGGTAACGCTTATCCCGTAAGGTGTTACATACACAAAGCCGGAAAAATTTTTCAGGTGAAGCCCGCTGCGTTCCTTGGCGGTCATGGATTCCATTTTCAGGGTGATGTGGTCGTTGAGCACACGCACGTTGCGCATGCGTATGTCAATGTCCGAATAGTCCATGTCTTTAGGGCTGATGCCGTGTTCGGGGTGGTGTTCGTCCCAGTTTTTCAGGTGCATCTTGTAGCGCAGGTTGTGTATGCTTACGCTGTTGGAGCGTATCACAAAATCCTTGTGCACTTTTTTCTCTTTTTTCTCGGATTTGAAATAGTCGATAAGAAATTTCAGGTTGAAGCCGTCTTCGTTGATGCCGAGGAAATAGTACCCGTTGCGTATCGAAACACGCCGCAGGTTGAGCCCATCGGAACTTATGGGAATTCCGTCGAAGGCCACCGAAATGCGTTCGATGTCGAAAATGGTGTCGCCGTTGGGGGCGCACAGTAGCACGTTGTGAAGACGCACATGGTTCAGCAGGCCAATACCTATCGACCCGATGTGTATTTCGCCGCCCGTTTCTTTCGACAGGTACGACGATGCCCACGAGCCAGCTATCGACTGCACTACTGAATAGTTTGCAAGGGCCACAACAATATATATTGTCAGGAAAATGCCCAGCAGGGTTTTCCCGACTATTTTCAGCACTTTTTTGGCTGTGGATTCTTGTTGTGTTTTTTTCATCGCCGGAGAGTGTGTTCAACGGGGCTAGCCAAGGTCAGAAACCGATGTCCAAGCTTTTGATATAGCCGCGATAGTTGGCGTCGCTGGTGTTTGGCGGCACTTCGAGGTCTCGTTTTATGTGTGTGCGCCTCGAGGCAAAAATGCCCAGCCCACCGTTGATGTTGGTGTAAATGCCCCTTTCCTGCACAATGGTGGAGGGCGGTGCAGAGATGCTGCGGTACATCTTGAAATTTTCGTCGCCTGCAAAAAGGAAAAGGGTTATGGTGTCGCCCATGATTTTTGGCGTTTCGTGGTCGGTAATGGCTTTGGAAAGCTCGTTGCCGAAAGTGGCGCGGCTCAGTTGTGTGGATAGCTGCAACTCGTTGGTGACCTCTTTCATCGTGAAAAGTATGTCGGCGTGCAGCATGGAGTCGCTGTCCACATTGCGGTAGTAGAACCGGAGCATGGGTTGGAAAACTCGTGCGCGTTGTGTGCGTGGCCATGTGATGGCGGCTTTCCCTTGCGAAAAGGTGAAAACACCGATGGAGTTGTTGTTCACTTTTATGGCGTTGGCGTCGAGGTTGCCAATGAGCGAGGTTTCGGCGTTCACCGCAGTCCCGGTTTTGTTGTTGTGTATCCGTAGCTCGTACACTTTGTTTGTTTTCAGCTGGTTTTTGGTTCTGCAGCAATAAACGGGCTGGTTTGGAGCGTAAAAACCGCCTTCGGCCTTGTTGGTCAGCAGTTTGTATTCAAAATCGAATACTTTTCCAGTCTCGGAAGTCTTTTTCAGCAATCCGTTGGCCAACGAGTCGGCGTTCCATTCAACCATGCGCACGCTGAGCTCGCCTTCTGCATAGTTCGACGAGTCCATAATGGAGGTCATGGCAAGCATGTCGCCCTCGCCGAGGAAACATTTCTGCACCCTAATCCATGTCGTGTCCTCGTCTTGGTCCAGCAGTCCGCACACAACCATAGTTTCGCGCCATTCGGCATTTGGCGAAAAGTCGTTGTTGCACGAAGTGGCTACGATAGCGGCCGCAATCACAGTTGCAAACAGTCTGTAAGCTCTCATTTTATTTCGTTTTTTTATGGACAATACAAAATTGCAAATATACGATTTTTTCCGCAAATAAACAAAAAATTAAAAAATGCGCAAGAAATTTGGTGGTTTCAAAAAAAAATGCTATCTTTGCAAACGTTTTTGTGGAAGGTCCTCCACCTTCTGCAATTGGTATATTAAAATAGTAATTTCTTTTTCAAAACGTTGATTTTTATGAGGATAAAAACGATTTTGATAGCCGCTGCCGCTGTTCTGACAGCTACTTTCGCAACCGCACAAACCAACAAAGGAACCGCACAACGTTCTGTTTATCAAGTTAATGGTTTAGACGTGATGTATTTCGACGACGAATCGGAAAATGTGTCTGTCGAAATGCCTAAAATATCGGGCAGCAACCAGCCAGCCACATCCTCCACCGATCGTCAGGTGGTTTCGTCAGTGCGGAAAACTGACACAGCGCACCGTCAGCGTACCGAGCATTATCTGAAAAAGAAAATATTTGAACGTCTGGAAAGCAAAGAGGACGACGAAACCGACCCTGGTGCCGAAAGCGAAGCCGACATCCTTTATGCCAGTTTCGACACCAACGCCATCCACTACGCCTCCATGCTGAACCTCAGCGCCGACTCTTCGATACTGCTTCAGCTCGTCAACGGCAATAAGGAAAAGTTCGTATGCCCATTGGCCGACTACCATATCAGCTCCCGTTTTGGACCGCGTCGCCGCCGTTTCCACTACGGCATCGACCTTGCCATGCCCACCGGCACCCCGGTATATGCCGCATTCAACGGAACAGTGCGTGTGGCAAAACGCAACAAATCGTATGGCAACCTCGTGGTTATTCGTCATGGCAACGGGCTGGAAACCTATTATGCACACCTCTCGCATATCGATGTTAAAAGCGGACAGACAGTGAAAGCCGGCGAACAGATAGGCCTTGTTGGCAACACCGGACGCAGCTTTGGCAGCCACCTGCATTTCGAAACCCGATACCTCGGTTCCGCCATGAATCCCGAAGCCGTGGTGGATTTCGTCGACAAGAAACTCGTCAGCGAAACCCTTGAAGTGAACAACAGCCTGTTCCGCCACAAAAACAGCAACGCACAGGTGGCCCGCGGCTCGCGCTCGGGTGGCAAATACCACACCGTCCGCAAAGGCGACACCCTCGGTGCCATTGCAGCCCGCAACCACACTTCGGTGAAACGTCTCTGCCAACTTAACGGCATACGCCGCACAAGCACACTGCGTCTCGGCCAGAAAATTCGAGTGAGGTAGCAAACACCTGTCAATCATCATATAATTCGCAGCCCCTATTATGCGTTTCGACATTATAACATTGTTCCCCAACATGTTGTCGTCCTTTTTTCAGGAGTCTATACTGAAAAGAGCGCAGAACAAACAGCTTGCCGAGATACATCTGCACGACCTTCACGACTATTCGCAGAACAACTACGGCAGCGTTGACGACTACGCCTATGGCGGTGGGGCAGGCATGGTGATAGGTATAGAACCCGTGGCTCTGTGCATCGACGACCTGAAAAAGGAACGCTCCTACGACGAAATAATTTATACCGCACCCGACGGCGAGTTGCTTTCGCAGCAACGTAGCAACTGTCTGTCGATGCTCAACAACGTGATGATACTGTGCGGACACTACAAAGGCATAGACGAACGCATACGCGAACATTTCATCACCCTCGAAATTTCGATAGGCGACTACGTGCTTACCGGCGGCGAGCTGGCGGCGGCCGTTATCGTGGACAGCGTAACGCGACTCATACCCGGCGTTCTGAACGATGAAACATCCGCCCTGAGCGACTCGTTCCAGAACAACCTCATCTCGCCTCCCGCCTACACGCGCCCCATGGAGTTCCGCGGATGGAAAGTGCCGGACATTCTGCTTTCGGGCAACCATGAAAAAATAGAGCAGTGGCGCTACGAACAGTCGGTGCAACGCACTCGCCAACGCCGCCCAAATCTGTTGAACGACAATTAAATATCAATTAAAAACAAATAAAATACACACCAATGGACGAATTCCGCAAATATGCAATAAAACACCGTGGCATCAGCAGCACGGCTTTCGACAAATACACATCGGTTGTAACCAACTACCTGAACCCCACCATTATAGAAGAACGTCAGCTCAACGTGGCACAGATGGACGTGTTTTCGCGCCTTATGATGGACCGCATCATTTTCCTCGGCGTGCCTATCGACGACACCGTTGCCAACGTTATCCAAGCACAGCTGCTTTTCCTCGAATCGTCGGACAACAGCCGCGACATCACCATCTACATCAACTCGCCGGGAGGCTCCGTGTATGCCGGTTTGGGGATATACGACACCATGCAGCTTATTAGCCCTGAAATACAGACAGTGTGCACTGGCTTGGCGGCAAGCATGGCATCGGTGCTGCTTTGCGCAGGCTCCAAAGGCCGCAGGGCTGCCCTCTCGCACTCGCGTGTGCTTATACACCAGCCTCTTGGCGGCGCAGAAGGCCAGGCCAGCGACATCGAGATAACCGCCCGCGAAATTGGCAAACTGAAGCATGAACTCTACGAAATAATTGCCAAACACTCCGGCCAGCCTTTCGACAAAATTTGGGCCGATGGCGACCGCGACTACTGGATGACCTCGCAGGAAGCTCTCGAATATGGCATGATTGACGAGATTCTCAGCAAACGCAACGACAACGAGTAACCCGTATGGAAATACGTATAGTAAACACCTCGCACCACCCTTTGCCAAACTACGGCACGGCTCTTTCGGCAGGCATGGACCTCAGGGCTTTTCTGCCCGACGGCAGCATTGTTATCCGTCCTATGGAACGCAAATTGGTGAAAACCGGCCTTTTTATTGAGCTGCCCGCAGGCTACGAGGCTCAGATACGCCCACGTAGCGGTCTGGCATTGAAAAAGGGTATCACCGTGCTCAATTCGCCGGGCACCATCGACGCCGACTACCGTGGCGAGATTTGTGTGCTGCTTATAAATTTCTCCAACGAGGATTTCGAAATGGTTGACGGCGAACGCATAGCACAAATTGTTATCGCCAAACACGAAACAGTGCAGTGGCAGCAGTGCGACAGCCTTTCCGACTCCGAACGGGGGGCTGGAGGGTTCGGGCACACTGGAACCAAGTAGTTTGTAATCAAAAATGTATAAAAGAAAAGGGGGATGCCAATAGAGCATCCCTTTTTGTGTCTGTAGTCAAGATAAGACTATAGCTACCAAACCACAGCGTCGGGGTGGAACCAGTTGCCGTGCAGGCGTAGGGTCTGCTCTATAACGTCGCGCACGCAGCCTTTGCCTCCTGGGTGGATGGAAATGTAGTCGGCAATCTGTTTTATCTCCTCGGCTGCGTCGGAGGGACAGGTGGCCACTCCGGCACGTTGCATGATGTGGAAATCGGGCAGGTCGTCGCCCATGTACAGCACCTGTTTTTCGGATAGGTTGTGCCTTTTAAGGAATTTCTCGAATGCCACTGTTTTGTCGGCGCAGCCAGTCATAATGTCGTCGGGGGCGGTGCCGAGGGCCACCATACGGTTGTAGATGCTAAGCGATGTGGCTCCGGAAAGTACCGCGGTGATGTAGCCTTTCTTTTTGGCGTATTGTAACGCAAAACCATCCTTAATGTTGCCGGCGCGAACGGTGTCGCCATTGAACATAGTCCAAACGGAACCGTCGGTCATAACTCCATCGAAATCAAACACAAAGGCTTTTATGTCGTGCAGTTTGCTTTTGTAGTTCATTATATGTACTTGTTTGGTATCAGATAATTTTTTACGTAATCGGCAACACCTTGACGCAGGTTGTGGAAGGGCTTTTCGTAGCCGGAGGAGCGGAGTTTTGTGATGTCCGCTTCGGTGAAATACTGGTATTTGTCGCGTATGTCAAGGGGCATGTCGATAAATTCGATGTTGGGCCGCAACCCCATGGCGTGGAACGTGGCGTTGGCAAGGTCGAGGAAACTTTGCGCATGACCGGTGCCCACGTTGTAAAGTCCGCACTGTTGCTTGGTTTGGTAAAGGTGCAGAATTACCGAGACCACGTCTTTCACGTAAACAAAGTCGCGAAGCTGCATGCCGTCCTCGAAATTGGGGTTGTGTGAACGGAAGAGCTGCATTTTGCCCGTTTTGCGAACCGTTTCGAAAGTGTGCAGTATCACCGATGCCATCCGTCCTTTGTGGTATTCGTTGGGCCCGTAAACGTTGAAAAATTTAAGTCCTGCCCAGAACGGAGGTTGCTGCGTCTGTTTCAGTGCCCATTTGTCGAACTCGTTTTTCGACCGGCCGTAGGGGTTCAGCGGCTGCAGCTGCTCCACAATGTCGTGGCTGTCGCGATAGCCGAGCGAACCGTCGCCGTAGGTGGCAGCCGACGAGGCGTAAATCATTGGTATGCCGTGTTTTGAACATATCGTCCAGATGCTTTTGGTGTATTCCAGATTCAGTTTCACAAACACGTTCCAGTCAAACTCCGTGGTGTCGGTGCGGGCTCCGATATGGAAAACAAAATCAACGAGTTGTGCGTTTTTCTCGAACCAGTCCACAAACTGCGAACGGTCTATTTTTGTTGTGTGTTTTTTTGATTTCCAGTTGTTTGATTTTTGTTCTTTGGAAAAATCGTCAACAATTGCAATGTCGGTTATTCCCTGTTGGTTAAGGGTGCCCACAAGGGCGGAAGCAATAAATCCGGCGGCACCGGTTACTATAATCATATCTATCTGTTTTTTAGTTGGTTATTGTCTTTTGTGCTTTTGCAGAGAGCAAGAGTTTCCTCAAAGGCTTGGATTTTGTCGGGGTTTGACAATGTATCTAATTTCCAAGTATTTACAAAAGTTCCGTCAACGGCGTCCACTTCGGCAATCACTTTTTTTGTTAATTCAACGGCTTCGGAGGCGGAGTGCGATGAGAGCAGCGGTTCGGGGAGTGGGGTAGGGTACACCAGAAGAGGATACTCCCTGTCGGCGTCGATGTTGAAAAGATGGAATGGCGTGCAGGTGCCAGCCCGAAAGCCCACAGTGTTGCGGTAGCCCATCGAAAAATCCTTTTCAATTCCTATTTTGTTCAGGTTTTTGTAGTCCAAAGGCAGCATGAATTTTTGGTTGTTGAAACGGCTGCGTATCACTGGCTTGTGCAGTATGTCGGCAAGACGCTCGGTTTCAGCGGTTTGTGTTTGCAGCTCGCCTTCCGATTCGTACGACATGGCTATGCCCACTTTTCCGAAATCGGCCAAGTTTTTCAGCATATCGCGAAGGTGCTGGTTGCGGTATGATATGTTGTGGTCGTATGGCGAATAGTCGCACATCAACGCCCAGAACACCAGCTTGTGGCTGTATTGTGCCGAAATATTTACAATGGTTTCGTAGTTGTCGTAGGGGTCGGGCTGAAGGTTTAGCAACACCTGTGTACGCTGTTTCACATGAGGCCAGTCGCGTTTCAGGGCGTCGTGGAAATAGCCGTAGATGGTGCGGAGCATGCCGATGCGTTTGTATTTGTATGCCTGCCCGATGTTCACAGTGGTGATGAAGTTGAAATACCGTTTGGGCATCCCCCATAAGGGGAATTTTTTGTGTATAACGTCTGCCAACCGCCATGCCCAGATGTCGATAACCGGTTTTTCGAGGAACCCGTTTTTGAAAGCCAAGCTGTTAGAAACATCGTAGCAGCCCATGCTGTCGGCTTTGAAAGGAAGATACTCCTCGTAGCGTGAAACAAGGTAGAAACTTGCGGCGAAAATGTCGAACGGCAGGTCGGCGTCGCTGTTGTTTGTGTCGAAAAAGGCTGACACTCCATCCCAGTCGAAACAATAGGTGTCGGGAATATAGATGGAGTGTTGGAAAAGCAGTTCCGTCGATTTTACAAAAATGCAGTCGTCGGTAAATTTAGTGCTGTTGTAGCACACTTTAGAGCCGTTGTAGTTTGCAAAAAAGTCGGTGTCGGAGGTTATTTCGAACTCGGTGCCGAGTATAGTCTCGAAAATCAGGTTGAAGACATATCCGGCACGGTTGGTAACCTTTTTGCAGTAAACGAGCAGCATTTCGGTGTGTGTCAGCGTGTTGCGGTGCTATTTGCGTGCTGGCAGCTCGCGTTCCTCGTCTATAAGCTCTTCCACATCGCGTCCCAGATGTCCGCGGATTTCGGTGTTGCCTTGACGGATTTTGAAACTGTATTGTCCGGCATGGATGCGCACCTCGTCGTATTTGAAGGGGGTGACTTCCACGCCCTGAATGGTTACGAAAGCCCATTTGCCGCCTTTTTGCACGGCGCCGAGCACGTAGGGGTACACATATTTTGTGTAGTCGATGCAGGTTTGCACTTGGTCGTATTTTGTTTCCACCAAAATTTCGCCGTGGTATCCGGCCATGCCCCATTTACCGCGCTGTTTAACACCGTACATGCCGCCGTCCGATTCGTAGAGGGCGTCGTCGAAACGCGGAGGAATTATCCATTCGTCATCTTCGTCGACATAGCCCCATTTGCCGTTGTCGGCCTGCGAGGGGAACAGTTTTTGCGCGTTGGCCTGAAATATGGTGCAGGCTGCTAATATCACAGTAAGAAATGCTATTTTTTTCATGTTCAAATATTTTTCAAGTTAGTAAACAAAACGAGAAAAATCTTATTTTATTGCTGTAAATGGTTTGTAATTAGCTGTTTATTTTTGCCCAGCTGTCTTTCAGCGTGCATGTGCGGTTGAAAACCAAGTGTTCCGTGGTGCTGTCTTTGTCCACGCAGAAATAACCTAGTCGTTCGAACTGCATTTTGTCCAGAGGTTTTACGTTGGCCAATGATGGTTCCAACTTGCAGTTTTGCAGTACTTTAAGCGAGTCGGGGTTGAGGTTTTCGAGGAAAGTGTGGCCTTCTTCCACATCATCGGGGGCGGGGACTTTGAACAGGCGGTCGAAAAGTCGCACTTCAGCCTCGATGGCGTGTTGTGCCGACACCCAGTGTATGGTGCCTTTCACCTTGCGTCCGTCGGGAGCGTCGCCTCCGCGGGTGGCTGGGTCGTAGGTGCAGCGTATCTCGGTGATGTTGCCGTCGGCGTCTTTAACAACTTCCTGACAAGTAACGAAATAGGCGTAGCGCAGACGCACCTCCTGACCGGGAGCCAGACGGAAATATTTCTTTGGAGGATTTTCCATAAAGTCGTCGCGTTCGATGTACAGCTCGCGGCTGAACGGCACTTGGCGTGTGCCGGCGCTCTCGTCCTCGGGATTGTTGATGGCGGTGAGCATCTCCACTTGATTTTCGGGATAGTTGGTTATCACCACCTTAACGGGGTTGAGCACGGCCATCATACGCGGTGCCACTTTGTTCAGATGTTCGCGCAGGCTGAATTCGAGCAGCGAGTAGTCGATGATGTTGTCGCGTTTGGCTACTCCTATGCGGTCGCAGAAACTGCGTATTGCCTCGGGGGTGTAGCCGCGGCGGCGGAAACCGCAGATGGTTGGCATTCGCGGGTCGTCCCAGCCGTTTACATAGCCTTCTTTTACCAATTGCAGCAACTTACGTTTGCTCATCACCGTGTAGTTTATGTTGAGGCGGGCAAACTCGTACTGGTGCGATGGGAATATGCCGAGCTGCTGTATGAACCAGTCGTACAGCGGGCGGTGTATGTCGAACTCCAGTGTGCAGATGGAGTGGGTGATGTTTTCGATGGAGTCGCTCTGTCCGTGGGCGTAGTCGTACATGGGGTAGATGTTCCATTTGTTGCCGGTGCGGTGGTGTTCGGCGTGCAGTATGCGGTACATTATGGGGTCGCGGAACTGCATGTTGGGGTGAGCCATGTCTATTTTTGCGCGCAGCACTTTGGAGCCGTCGGGGAACTCGCCGTTTTTCATGCGTTCGAAGAGACCGAGGTTTTCCTCCACGCTGCGGTTGCGGTAGGGACTTTCCACTCCGGGCGATGTTACGGTGCCGCGGTTTTTGCGAATTTCGTCGAGGGTCTGGTCGTCAACGTAGGCCAACCCTTTCTTTATCAGCTCTATGGCCCATTCGTACAGCTGGTCGAAATAGTCGGAGGCGTAGTGCACGCTTGCCCATTCGAAGCCGAGCCAGCGCACGTCTTCCATTATTGAATCAACATATTCGGTATCCTCCTTAACAGGGTTGGTGTCGTCGAAACGAAGATTGGTTTTTCCGCCATATTTCTTGGCCAGCCCGAAGTTTAGGCAAATAGATTTGGCGTGTCCGATGTGCAGGTAGCCGTTGGGCTCGGGCGGGAAACGGGTGAGTATGCTTTTGTGTGTGCCGTTGGCAAGGTCGTTTTCTATTATCTCTTCAAGAAAATTGAGGTTCTTTTTTTCGTTGAGTTCGTCCATTGTAAATGCGTTGTTGTTGGTGGATTTAATACGGTATCGTCATCAGGCCATGTTGTGGAAAACGTTGGTAACATCGTCGTCGTTTTCCAGACGTTCGATAAGTCCGTAAACGTCCTCCTGCTGTTCGGGAGTGAGTTCTCGGAGGGTTAGCGGTATGCGTTCAAACTTAAAGCTCTTTATTTCCAAACTGTTATCTTCCAGATATTTGGATATGGCGCCGTAGTTTTTGAAATCGGCGTAGATCATTATCTCGTCTTCGTCGCGGAACACCTCGTCTATGTCGCAGTCGATAAGTTCGAGTTCGAGGGACTCCATGTCGATGCCGTCGTGCCAAGCCACCACGAAGCTACATTTGCGTTCGAAAAGGAAATCGTTCATGCCCATGGTTCCCAGTTCGCCTTTTCCGCGTACAAAAGCGGCGCGCACGTTGGCCACGGTGCGTGTGGGGTTGTCGGTAGCAGTTTCCACCACAATGGCTATGCCGTGAGGCCCTTTGCCGTCGTAAACCACCTCTTTGTAGTCGCTTGTGTCCTTGCTTATGGCGCGTTTTATGGCGCGTTCCACATTTTCCTTGGGCATGCTTTCGTTTTTGGCGGTCTGCATAAGCAGGCGCAGGCGCAGGTTGCTGGCTGGGTCGGGGCCGCCGGCTTTCACGGCCATCTCTATTTCTTTGCCTATTTTGGTGAATGTGCGGGCCATGTTGCCCCAACGTTTCAGTTTTCTTGCCTTGCGGTATTCAAACGCTCTTCCCATGGTAATTGCTGGTTTTATAAAGTGTTATTATTGTGTTGTTGTATATATAAAGTGTTGTTTTGTCGGTGTTTGCGATATGTCGACATTGAGTGTAACACGACAATTCAACCTGCAAAGATACGATTTTTTTGCGAAAAATGCAAGAGTTTTTTTTGTGTGGGGTAATCGACCATCAATTGGTGGCCGATGGTTGATAATTTCGATGTTTAGGTTGCGCTTATTGTCAAAAAAAACAGGCGAGAAATGCTCCCGCCCGTTCCTTTATAAAAATGAATTTATTTTATCTTCTGTGGTTGCCGCCACTGTTGAGGTGGTTGCGTTCGCCGCCGTCGCGGTGCGGACGGTTGCTGTCGCCGTCGCGGCGTGGGGGACGACGGTCGCCGCCGTTGCGACGCGGGCCTTTTTCGGGTTCCACGTAGCCTTCGGGTTTGGGCAGCAGGGCTTTGCGCGAAAGGCGCATCTTGCCGCTCTTGTCGTCGTATTCCAGCAGTTTCACCTCAATGGTGTCGCCTTCGTGAACGAGGTTTTCAAGGGTGTCGCTGCGTTTCCAGTCGTATTCCGAAATGTGTAGCAGACCTTCCTTGCCGGGGAGTATCTCGATGAAAGCTCCGAATTCCACGATACTCTTAACGGTGCCTTGGTAAACGGTGCCCACTTCCGGAACGGCGCAGATACCTTTGATCCATTCGATGGCGGCCTCGATGTCGTCCTTGTTGCTCGAAGCCACATCCACGATGCCGAAGTTGCCGTCTTCTTCGATGTTGATGACGGTGTTGGTCTCGGCTTGGATTTTCTGTATAACTTCGCCACCCTTGCCGATAACGGCACCGATGCAGTCTTTTGGTATCTGTATCTGCACAATGCGCGGAACAAAGGGTTTGTAGTCGTCGCGGGGTTTGCTTATGGTGGCTTCGATTATGTCCATTATGTGCATGCGTCCGGCGTGTGCCTGAGCAAGGGCTTTGGAGAGCACCTCGTAGGAGAGTCCGTCAACTTTTATGTCCATCTGGCAGGCGGTGATGCCGTCGCGGGTGCCGGTTACTTTGAAGTCCATGTCGCCGAGGTGGTCCTCATCGCCGAGGATGTCGGAGAGCACTGCCCATTTGTCGCCTTTGGAGATAAGTCCCATGGCAATGCCGGTAACGGGTTTGGAAATTTTAACGCCGGCGTCCATCAGGGCTAGTGTTCCGGCGCATACGGTAGCCATCGATGACGAGCCGTTGCTTTCGAGTATGTCGGACACCACGCGTATGGTGTAGGGGTTTTCGGGGCCTGTGGGTATCACGTGTTTGAGGGCACGCCATGCAAGGTTGCCGTGTCCCACTTCGCGGCGGCTGAGGCCGCGGTTGCCTTTCACCTCGCCGGTGGCAAAGCCGGGGAAGTTGTAGTGCAGCAGGAAATTTTTGGTGCCTTCGATAACTGCGCCGTCTATAACCTGTTCGTCGAGTTTGGTGCCGAGGGTAACGGTGGACAGCGACTGGGTTTCGCCGCGGGTGAATATTGCCGAGCCATGGGCGCAGGGCAGGTAGTCCACTTCGCACCAGATGGGTCGTATCTCGTCTAGTTTGCGGCCGTCGAGGCGTGTGCGTTCGTTGAGCACCATGTCGCGCATGGCCTCTTTTTCTATGTCGTGGAAATAGCGGTCTATCATAAACTGTTTGGCGGCCAGCTCCTCTTCGCTGAGGTTGAGCGATTCCACGTAGTCGGCTTTTATCTTGTCGAAGCCTTCGGCACGCAACTGTTTGTTGGGGATGCCCTGTTTTGCAAAGTCGTAGCACTGCTGATAAACGGCTTTGTTCATGGCTTCTTTCAGTTCGGGGTCGTTCTCTTCGTGGCAGTAAACTCGTTTTTCGGTTTTGCCTGCCTCCACGGTGAGTTCGGCAAGTGCGCGGCACTGCAGTTTTATCGATTCGTGGGCGGCTTTCAGGGCTTCGAGCATCAGGTCTTCGGAGACCTCTTTCATCTCGCCTTCCACCATCATGATGTTTTCGTCGGTGGCGGCCACTATCAGGTCGAGGTCGGCGCTGTCTATTTTCGAGAGCGGGGTGTTGATGACAAACTGTCCGTCGAGGTACGACACGCGCACTTCGCTGACGGGACCGTTGAAAGGTATGTCGGACACTGCCAGGGCCGATGCTGCTGCGAGGGCGGCGAGGGCGTCGGGGGCTGTCTCCCTGTCGCACGATATAAGGGTTATCTGTACCTGCACTTCGGCGTGGAAATCGTCGGGGAAGAGTGGGCGCAGGGCGCGGTCCACAAGGCGTGCAATGAGAATTTCGTGTTCCGACGGACGGGCTTCGCGTTTGAAGAAACCTCCGGGGAAACGGCCGGTGGCGGCGTATTTTTCTTGGTATTCTACTGTAAGTGGCATGAAATCCACGTTCTCGCCAGCTTCTTTCTTGGCGCAAACTGTGGCCAGAAGCATGGTGTCGTTCATTCGTACTACTGCCGAACCATCGGCCTGTTTGGCAAGTTTGCCAGTCTCGATTTCGATAACGTTGCCGTTACCCATATCGATAGTTTTTTTGATAATGTTCATCGTGTGTTTTTTCTCTACGTTTATACTTACGGCATACAATCGTCATGCATGCCTGTTTAATTATTCGTCTCTTAATACGAAGAAAGGCAATTAGGACTCTAATTGCCTTCAACCATAACCAAATAAATATGAAAAACTATTTTCTGATGTTGAGCTCTTTGATGATGTTACGGTAACGCTCAATGTCTCTTTCTTTCAGATAGTCGAGCAGCCTTCTGCGTTTGCCTACCATATGAACCAGTGCACGTTTTGTGGTGAGGTCTTTCTTGGCTCCTTTCACATGCTCTGTAAGGTGTTGGATTCTGTATGTGAACAGGGCTACCTGTGCTTCGATTGAACCGGTGTCGTTCTCGTTTTTACCGTATTTTGCAAAGAATTCGTTTTTCTTTTCTGCTGTTAAATACATACTATTTAATAAGTTTTGTCTGTTTTATATCTTTTTTCTTCTTTAAAATCAGTTTGCAAAGATACGCTTTTTTTTTGAATTGTGGATTTTTTTTGCCTTTTTTTTTTATTATGTGTGGTAGTTGTTTGATATTCAATTGTTTGGTAAGGTGGTCGCTGGGACGTTTTTTGTCTTGATATGGGAAAAAATGATTTTTTTTTCGGAACAAATCAGTGTTTTTTCGGGGTTTAATCACTTGTAAACCACCGAAGTGTTGTCGGGCAGCGCCCCATCGTCGAATTTGGTGTAGGGATTGGCCAGAACCAGCTCTTTCAGTGCGTGGCAGCCGGCAAAAAGGTCGCTGTAGATGTAGTCTATCATGTATGGCAGCGAAACGGTTTCCAAACTTTCGCAGTTGCCGAAGCAATATTCGCCAAGGTTGGCTATACGGTTGGGTATTTCGATGTGTTTCAATGATTTGCATCCGTAGAAAGTGCATCCGCTACGCATGTTTTCCTTGCTTTCGTCGCTACCAATGTCGGTAAGGTTTTCGGGCAGAGTCAGCTCTTCTATCGATGCGCAGTAGGCGAAGGCGTAGTCGCCTATTGTTTTCACTGACTGTGGCAACGTTATGTTTTCCAGTCGCTTACATCCTTCAAAAGCCGATTGTCCTATGTGTGTCAGGTTTTGGTTAAGTTCCACAGTTTCAAGATTTTCACAGAAGGCGAAACAGTATTTTGGCAGCGATGTTATGTATTGTGGGATGGCGATTTTTGTTATCTTTTTGCAGCCCGAAAAAGCCGCGTCTGCGAATGACGACAGCAGCTCGGGCAACGCCTCGAAGCTTGCGTTCTCGGGGCACCTGAGCAGTTGCGACTGATATTTGTTGTAAAGCAATCCGCCCTCGGAGCTCAGCTTGGCGTTGTCGTCGTCCACATCTATTGCCGATAGCGATGAACAGCCTTCGAAAGCGGCTGTGCCGACGGCTTTTACCCAACGAGGAATGAAAATATGCCTGAGGTTTGAGCAGTCGATAAAAGCCTCGTCGTTGATGGCTTGCAGGTCTGACGGAAGTGTTATTTGGGCAAGGCTTGTGCATTGGGCAAAAGTTCCGGTGCCAATACGCCGAAGGCTGTCGGGCATGGCTATGTGTTGCAGGGACGTGCAATGCTTGAACAGCCAGCCGGGCAGTTTTTTCACGCCAGTGCCGATGGTAATGTCGGAAAGGCTGGTGCAGTCGGCAAAAGCGCTGGCTCCGAGCATGTTCACGGTGTCGGGAATGGCAATGGTGCGCAACTTGGCACATCCCTGAAAAGCGTGGTTGCCAATGGCTGTTATGCCAAACGGGAACTGGATTTCTTCCACGTCGCACGCCACTTTAAACAAAAAAGTGTAGTCTTGGTTGAACAGGGCCTTGCCGCCGGCATCGGTGTGCAGGAACACATTGTCGGGGCTTACGTGGAATCGCAGTAGCGAGTTTTGCTTGCGGAAATTGCTGTGGTGCAGAGTTTTAAGTGATGTGGGGATTGTGATTTCGGTTATTAGTCCACAGCGTTTGAAGGCGTCGGCGGTCACGTGCTCTATTCCTTCGGGAATGGTTATGTGTCCCGAGGCGTTTTCGGGTAGCGACAGCAGTATTTTTCCGCTGGTGCTCAAACGGTTGCCATATTCGTCGAAAAAGGGTGCGTTGTGTTCCGATTGGCCGTTGTCAAGTGCCGTAGCATCGTTTATGGGCATGTCCAAATTTTTGTCTATTTCTTCCATCGCAGTGTTGTGTCAAAAAAAAGTCCTTTAATAACGATGAATTGCTTTTTTTTGTATGGGAAATTGCTTTTTTCGGAAAAAAATCTTATTTTTGTTTTTAGATAACAATCTGTATTCTTATAAATAACAAATTGAAATTTAGAAGTATATGAGTAAAATAGTTTGCATAACAGGTGCCACGTCGGGCATTGGACGCGCCACTGCCGAAATTTTTGCCAAAAACGGATACAACCTTATCCTTACCGGACGTCGCAAGGAAAAACTGGAGGCTTTGGGCGAAGAACTTGTTATCAAATACAAGATAGACCTGATGCTGCTCAATTTCGACGTGCGCAGCCGCGAGGCAGTGGACAAAGCCCTCGACAGTCTGCCCAGTGGATGGAAAAACATCGACATTCTGGTGAACAACGCCGGTTTGGCCGTGGGTCTGGAGCCCATTCAGGACGGCAATATTGACGACTGGGAACGTATGATAGACACCAATGTGAAAGGCCTGCTGTACGTTAGCCGCAAGGTGCTGCCGTGGATGGTGAAAAACAACGCCGGACACGTGTTCAACATCGCATCCATCGCCGGCAAGGAGGCATACGCCAACGGCAACGTGTATTGCGCCACCAAAAGCGCCGTGGACAGCCTTTCGCGTGCCATGCGCATCGATATGGTGAAACATGGCATAAAGGTAACCAATGTGGCTCCCGGTGCTGTGGAAACTGAGTTCTCGGTGGTGCGTTTCAAAGGCGACCAGCAGCGTGCCGACAACGTTTACAAGGGCTACGAACCACTGACTGGAGCCGACATCGCCGATACCATATATTATGTGGCAACATTGCCCGAACATGTGTGTATCAACGACCTTGTAATTACCCCCAAGGCACAGGCATCGGCAACGATTTTCAATAAAAATTTATAACCTTTTGTCGGACAAACGGTTATGGAAGACAAGCATTTGCATAGCAATTTCGACTACGAGTCGGCGCTGAGCGTGCAGAAAGGCATAAAACAGCCCGAAAAGGTGAGCAGCACCTACTTGGAGCGTGTGCGTGCCAACCGTCGCAAGGAGCTCACCGTGGAGGAGCTTGTGGACGGCATACTGCACGGCGACCGCACTTTGCTGAGTCGTGCCATAACGCTGATAGAAAGCACCCTGCCCGCACATCAGGAAAAAGCCCAGACAGTGTTGGAACGCTGTTTGCCATACTCCGGCAAGTCGGTGAGGCTGGGCATAACAGGTGTGCCCGGAGCTGGCAAAAGCACTGTTATAGAGGCACTTGGCACCAAACTTACCGCTCTCAACCACCAAGTGGCGGTACTGGCCATCGACCCCAGCAGCGAACGCAGCGGCGGCAGCATTCTTGGCGACAAGACCCGCATGGAACAGCTCAGCACCGACCCCAAGGCTTTCATACGTCCTTCACCAAGCGCAGGCTCGCTCGGAGGCGTGGCACGCAAAACGCGCGAGATAATAGTGCTGTGCGAGGCGGCGGGGTTCGACGTGGTGATAATAGAGACTGTGGGCGTGGGGCAGAGCGAGGTGGTGGCACACTCGATGGTGGATTTCTTTCTGCTGCTGCAACTGGCCAACACCGGCGACGAGCTGCAAGGCATCAAGCGCGGCATAATGGAGATGGCCGACATGATTGCTATCAATAAAGCCGACATAGACCCCACCAAGTCGGAGCTGGCCGCCACGCAGTTCCGCAACGCACTGCACCTTTTCCCCGCTCCCGAATCGGGCTGGACTCCCAAAGTGCAGCTCTGTTCGGCCTATAGCGGCTTGGGAATAGACGAACTCTGGAACAACGTGATGGAATACGTTACCTTCACCAAAGGCAACGGATATTTCTACGCCAAGCGGCAGGAACAGAACATAAGGATATTGTACGAAACTATCGACAGTATGCTGAAAGACCGTTTCTACAACAGTCCTGCCGTTAGCCAGAATATTGAGCAGTACAAAAAGGATATACTCGACAACAAAATTAGCGGCTACAAAGCTGCGGAAATGCTGGTGAATTCGGAATTGGGAGTTAGTAGTTAGTAGTTAAGAATTGAGAGTTGAGAGTTGAGAGTTGTTTTTTTATAGGTCGCATTAAAAAAGTAGAGACGTGGAGTGCCGCGTCTGTAAAAATAACCCAATACGTGGCGTGCCGCGTCGAAAAAAAATAAACGATGCGTGTGCATTTATTTGTTGAATTTTGGAAATGATAAAATAAAAAAACGATGAAGAAAAATGTTGTTATTGCAGTGGTTTCGCTGGTTGCGGGACTTTTGATTGGATTTTTCGTGGGACGTTGTTGCGTGTGCCAGAAAAGTTGTGCTGCGGAGCAAACGCCAGACACTCAGGAAATTAAGCAGATGGTTGAAAAAGAGGTCGCCGAACAGCTCGGCAGTGCCGACAGCGTGCAAATGAGCAGCGTGAGGGTGGTAACGGCAACGCCCGAAAACCTGCAACAGGTTATAAACGAGGAAGTTGGCAAAGCCCTGCAGGAAGCCAAACGTATTCAGTCCGAACAAAAAGCGCAGATTGCTGAATAAATGGTAATAGTATGAAAATCAGGGTTTTGCTTTTAGGATGGGCCATTGCGATGACAATGGGGGTGCAGGCGCAGAATCGCGAAGTAACCAAGTTTATGGGCATACCCATAGACGGAACCAAAACGGCCATGATTCAGAAACTGAAGGCCAAGGGTTTTACTTACAATGCCCGTCTGGACCGTTTGGAAGGAGAGTTCAACGGCAGGGATTCGTACATTAGCGTGGTTACCAACCGCAACAAAGTGTATAGAATTGTGGTGCGAGATGCCAATTATTCGAGCGAAAGAAACATTAAAAACCGTTTCAACACATTGGTGCGGCAGTTTTTGGAAAATAACAAAAGGTATATGCCTACGGATGTTGTTGGCAATTACATTATCGACGACGATGTGAATGTGTCGAACGAAATTGTTTTGTACAACAAACGTTTCGAAGCTTCGTTTTACCAAATTGCCGAATCGGACAGCGATACTACAGGTGCTCGCAAATACTTGAATGATAGGGTGTTTTCGAAATATTCGGAGGTTGAGTTTTACGCCATGAGCGAGGAAGAGCAAAACACCGAATGGGGTATTGCGGCAATAGACTGGCTGATAGATAAAGTGTCGAAACGGCTTGTTTGGTTTATGATAGACGAATCGTACGGTAGCTATGGCATTTTGCTTTATTACGACAACGTTTACAACCAATCCAACGGCGAGGATTTGTAAAAGGAAAAAAATGGGAATATGAAAAAAATAAGAGTAGTTTTGCTAATATTTGTGTTGTCAACTGTTTGTGGATGTGTTAGTTTGAACCCAACACAAGTGACGAGGCATTCTTCAATGACTGGATACAAATATGTCTATATAACACCGACGGCCTCAAGGACTTCTGTTTCTGGCGGGGTGTACAATGGTTGGGGATACACATCCTCTTTGAGTGCAGACCCGGCAACCATAATAAGTGGGCATTTTATAAAAAGGGGGTTTATTAGAGTTCCATCTGTAAAACCGGAAATAGAGAGTGAGACAATTGTAGTTAATTATAGTGAAACCGGACGAAGACCAAATGGACTTGGATCTTCATTAGAAGTTACGATACAATTGTTGTCTGCTAAAACCAATCAAGTTATTTGTGTAGCTATTGGTGAAGGTTATGGTGAAACAGAAGCCGATGATATAAACAATGCAATAGACCGATGTATGACTGAAATTTTTCGAAATAAATATTAAAACAATTCAAGGATGAAAAAAATATGGATTTTTTTATTGGGCGTTTTATCAGGTGTAATTCTTACATTCGTTGTGTTATTTATTATTGCTATGATAATGAATAGCAAGTCGAATCCTAAATTTTTTGATGAACCTGGCGATGTGGTGGCTGAAAGAGCTATGAATGTGTTTCAGGTGCTTGATGACGGTGTTGCCCTTGCAACAGGTCAGCGTGATATATTAAGCGTTTTCCTACTTTATGATGAAGAAGGCAAATCTTTTTACGATAATCAGGAGGTAGTTGCACCTAAAGGAAAGTGTTTCCGACAAGTTGGAATATATAAATATAAGGCAAATAACTTTTTGCACAAAACTGTTCCTGTGGTGCAACTTATGGATGGTGATGGTGGTTACGAGGAAGACGAAATGGCTAATGGTCTGATAAACAATCTGTTTAATAATTTAAACGGTTCGGCAAATTTCTTCGAAGAACCAGGTGATGTGCTGTCTAATAAAAGTTTCAAAGTGAAAAATGTTCTGGAAAATGGAATTGCAATTGCGGTAGGTAAAGATGAATTGGGTTTATGGTATGGATTGGAAGTTGTACTGTATAATACTACAGCAAATTTCTACGATGACCAAGTAGTAAAGCTGCCGAGAGGAAAGAAATTTCGCCAAGTTGGAACCTACAAAGACGTTATTCATACTTATCCTATAGTGGAAGCACTGTAACAATCAGATTATCACCTTTTTGTAAACCGGCACCGCGGATAGCTTTCGCAGCCCCAAAAACCGCCGTATTTGCCTTGGCGCCACACCAATCTGCCGTAGCAACGGGGGCATTGTCCGTGGCTGGACAGCTGGTTTTGGCGATAAATAGTGTTGCGGACGGATTGTATGTGTAGCTGTTTTTTGTTCTCGTCGGTAATGATGGATTCGGTCAAGGTGTTTATGAGCGAATCCACTCTTTTGGGTGCAAAAATCGGTTCGGCAAAGCCGAGAATCACGTTCCGAAGCCGATTTTCGTAGATTACAGCGCTGGAAGTGTTTGTTTTTAGTGTGCCATTTCCTGTAAAAACTGTCAAAGGGGTGATTTGGCTTTGATATACGTGAAGCACGTTGGCCAAAGCAATGGCATGCGAAAGGTTTTGTTTTATTGGATTGCGGAATTTGTATTTCTTGCCATATAAGTTTTGTGTCCAAAACTCGGATTTTTCGCCACCAAATATCCAACCGTTGTAATTCTTGGTCTCTATTGAAAAAATGCCGTATGGCGATATAACGACATGGTCTATTTGTACAGAACGACCGCTGCTATGGATGTAAATGTCGTTGAACACATGATATTCCTCCGGCAGTTGTTCGAGGATGGCCGCCACAGCCATTTCGCCACGAGTGCCCTTGTCGGGAAAGATATACCTTATCCACCTTGGCGAATCGGGGTTAGTGCTATTTATTGCGATTACGCAAAAGGGCACTAA
Organism: uncultured Bacteroidales bacterium; assembly: GCA_937915785.1. Classification (GTDB taxonomy): domain Bacteria; phylum Bacteroidota; class Bacteroidia; order Bacteroidales; family P3; genus UBA1219. The sequence continues at coordinate 52,738 of CALGGY010000027.1, read as the reverse complement.
TAGGGTTAAGACGCATATTACCAAAATGATGATCGGCATTTCCTTGTTTTTCTTTGCTTAGCAAAAATACAAAAAACATTTTTTTTTGAAAAACAGAAAAAAATGCCAATTGTCGAAAAAAAATAGTAAATTTGTTGCGTCGATTTTGCCATGCAAATTTTAAGAAATCCGTTTGGCTTTGGCTATCGGCACAAGCAAAAACTTAATAATATCAAGTTGAAAAAAACGAAAAGAAGCTATGAAAAGAATTCTGTTTTTGTGGGCAACAGCACTGCTTATAGCCATCGGTGCAACCCAAGCCCAAAATGCTACCCAAAGTGTTGTGCATCTGAAAGACGGGACTAAGGTGAGCGGTGGCCTGATTGAGATGCGCAACGACACCATAACGCTGAAAACCGCCGATGGCGACCTGCTGGAATACCCCATGTCGGCGGTGGAGCAGATAACCAACGCATCGTCGTTGGGCAAGGTCCAAGAAAAAGCAGACCCGTCGGAGGTGGTGCGTTACAAAATAAAAAGGGTGGGGCGCGACCTGCGCATCGGACGGGGCAGCCTCGATTTGGGACAGACAAAAATACTGTTCGGGAACGACTTGTACAAAAAGTACTACTCGGCTTACGTGCTGGTTGGCACGGGTTCGGCATTTATCACGGCCGGAGTTTTGTCCGCCGGTTTGGGAGCAGTATGGCATTTCAAGGGTGCCAACGAAATAATGCAACGCAACGGGCGGGTGTTGCTTATGGCTGCTGGGGTGAGCTTTGCCACAGGAGTGATAATGAATACAGTGGGCAAAGTGCGGATAGGCCGTGTGGTGCGTGAGTACAACAGCGGGCGCGGTTGGCATGCGTCACAGAGCTGGGAAATTGAGCCCGGCCTTCAGTGTGTCGACGGGATGGCTTGGAGCGCACCCGCCTACACGCTTGGAGCAAGTGTGAAGATAACGTTTTAGAAATTGTAATGATATGAAAATTAAGGGTTTATTGTTGGTTTCCGCAATGGCTGTCATAATATCAACGGCTACTTTCGCACAACAGAAAGACATTACCAAATTTATGGGCATACCCATAGACGGAACCAAAACGGCCATGATTCAGAAACTCAAAGCCAAAGGGTTTACCTACAACGCTCGGATGGACCGTTTGGAAGGAGAGTTTAATGGACGGAAGTCGTACATCAGTGTGGTTACAAATAGAAATAAGGTGTATCGCATAATGGTGCGAGATGCCAACTACACGAGCGAAAGGGACATAAAAAACCGTTTCAACACATTGGTGCGACAGTTTTTGGATAATGACAAAAAGTATATGCCTACGGATGTTGCCGGCAATTACATTATAGATAACGATGTGAATGTGTCGAACGAAATTGTATTGTACAACAAGCGTTTCCAAGCCTCGTTTTATCAAATTGCCGAATCGGACAGCGACACAACGGGTATTCGTAAGTATGTGAATGATAAAGTCTTTTCCAAGTATTCGGAGGTGGAATTTTACGCTATGAGCGAAAATGAGCAGAACACAGAGATGGGTATTGCGGCAATAGATTGGCTGATAGAGAGAGTTTCGAAACGGCAGGTGTGGTTTATGATAGATGAATCGTACGGCAGTTACGGCATCTTGCTTTATTACGACAACGTTTACAACCAATCCAACGGAGAGGATTTGTAAATGCCATTTAAGGAGGGCTCTATAAAATCAATTTTCATCTTTGAAACGGAGCGAACCCGTAAAACCACGCCCGCAGACTTGGCACTTTTGCCTCTGCAAAGTTACATTTTTATTCTTAATTGACCAGATTTTTTATAGCATATTCATTAAGGTTGGGGGTGGGGTAATTGTGCCCACAAGAGACGCATTTCGCTATTTTTTTTCAGTAAATTATACAGATATTTCAAGTGCTTTATCTCAGCTTTTCCGCCCGCATGTCCATTTTTTTAACTTGCGTTTTTTAGGAAGTGTATTAAGTTGTTGGTTTCTATTTCTTTGAGTATTAGGTTGCTGTTGTGTAATATGTCAATTTCTAATTTTTGGGAATAGCCGTATTCATTGTACAGGAATAGTTCGTAATCGTTTTCTACTTTGAAAATAAGTGTGGCAGGTTCGCCTGTTGGGTAGTGCATAGTTATTGTCTTGTCGGATTTAAACTCCCACACATCGCCTTCGGCGCAAGAGTTTGACTCAGTTGAAGTTATTCTCCAATTGCCCACAAGCTCTTGCTCTACGATGTTCAGTGCCGAAAGGCTGGCGTCGGACGTTGTGCCGGGAGGCAGCTCGTAGGTCATTGGCGGCTCTTCGTGAATTTGTGCGTTGTTTTGCTGATTACCGTTGCAGGCAAGCAAAATCATTGCCGACAAAACGGCTGTTGCTATTACTTTTTTTTCATTTCAAAAGAACGGGTGTGTTTGTTGCTGCTGAAATTATCGGCTTTGGCGCGAGTAGTTTTTCATCTCTTTTTTGAACTCTTTGGCAAAGGTGGCGTACCATTTGTCGGAGGCGTATTTGTCGATGGTGTCCACGGCGTCGGCAAGGCTGTAGTTTTGTTTGTTCATGTCGTAAGCCATCAGTTTGCCTATGCGTTGTTGAACTTTTTTTGTTTCCGAATCTTTGAATCCCATGTCCTTGAGCGAGCCAAGGGCTTCGAGGGCCACCATGTAGTCCTTGTGCCGTACCAGTATTTCGATGGCTTGGAGCGATACGTCGGCGTCGTTGATGCTGTTCAGTATCTGTCGCAGTGGTGTGTGGTTCACGCCCACCGACTCAAGGTCGTACATGTTGTACATTGTTTCGAGTGTGCCGTACTGTTGCAGGTAGCTGGCGGTGTCGCCGGAGCGGAGCAGGGTTTGTGCGTTGTCGAGGCGATCGATGTATTCCAGAGGTTTTTCTATCTGTTTCATCAGAGCTTTCAGTTTGGTTTTGTCCAGTTTGCAAGTGCGTGTTTCGGGCACGGCAAGGGCTTCGCGCACGTATGCTTCGGCATTGTAGTAGTCGCTGCGTTTTATGCAGTCGAGCAGGTTGAGCACGTAGGTGTTGAGCTGGTCCTGACGGTTGCTGCACACTTTCTGGTCCAGAGCTCCGAGGTAGGAGTTCATAATGCGAACAACCACGGTGTCGCGTTCCATATTATAGCTGTGAATCAGGTCGTTGGTGAGGTTTACGAGGCTGTCGGCCTGCTTGGTGTTGCCCTGCCACACGGCATATTCGGCGGCGGACATGCGTTTGGCCGATATTTCGCGTATGGCTTGGCGGTACATCTCCTCCACTCCGGCCTTGTCGGTTTCTATCTTGGCCAGCTGGTTGGCCTTTTCGAGCACTTCGAGAGCTTTTTCGAAGCTGTTTACCGAAAGCAGCGAGCGGGTTTCGTAGAATTTTTCGTCAACGGCTTTGCTTATTGATGTGTTCGTCGAGGCTATGGTCTTTGTCTTTTCGTTCACATATTTCTGTTCTATGTCGGCAATGTCGTTTTGCACATCTTCGGGCGATTTGTCGTCGTTGCCGTCGGAGTAGTTGCTGTAGCGGTCGGCGTAGGATGTGTCCTTGGCGTTTTCCTCGATGGCCTCCTGCTTTTGTTGCAGCTTGGATTTTAGGGGTTCCAGTTTGGCCAGCTGTGTTTTCAGGTCGTCGCGCTCGTAGCTTTCGAGGAACTGTGTCAGAATTTTGGCTTTGTCGAGATATTCTTGGTACAGTGCTGCTTTGCGGTCGCCTTCGAGCTGTTTGGCTTCGGCAATGTAGTTGTTGGCTATCTGTCGGATGATGTCTTTGAAATCGGCGTCGCCCTGAATGGCCTCCTTGTTTTCGGCGTAGTATTCGTAGGCTATCACTGCAAAGTTCTCGGCCACGGTGTTTCTGCCGTTTTTGAGCGATTTTTTGGCTATTTTCAGGTGGTCGCTGTAAATTTGGTGTTTGCTGCGGGCTATGGATTTTTCCAGTTCCTCGTCGTTGCAGATGTTCATGGTGTCGGTTTGGCAGAATTTCTCCAGCTCATTGTACACCTCCATGGCACGTGCGTGCTTGCCTTGGCTGGCAAGACTGATGGCGTAGAGGTGGTTTTTGTTGTATGTGTAGTGTAAAAGGTTGTAAACCATGGTTTTTTGGTCGGGATCGGGGTCCATGTCGGTAATGATGCTGTTGAGGCGTTGGCCGCCGCGTGCCAGATGCATGCTGTCTATGTCGAGTTTTGCCAGCTGGTAGTGCGAGGGTATGTGTTTGGGGTCGAGGGTGATGGCTTTGTTGAAAAGTGCGGTGGCGCGTTCTGTGTCGTTGGTTTTCAGTCGCATAATACCCTGACGGTAGGTGAGGTCGGCGGCACGGGGCATCAAAAAGTCGAGCATCTGGTGACTGTGTTCGGCAAGGTTTTTCAGCGTGTACCAGCTGTCGAAAACTTGGGTGTCGTCGCGATGGTTCTTGTGGCGTTTCACGAGTTTTTCGGCCTCGGCAAGTTGCGAGTTGTAAACGACAAGCAGCTCGGGGGCATCGTAGCGGAACTGCGACAGGTTTTTGATGCTGTTCTGCAGCTCGTCAACGATTAGCGTGCGCTCGGTGTCCGACAGCTTCTGGGCAAAGGCTGTGGTAAGCGAAATCCCTGTTATCAAGGCTATTGAAACGATTTTTCTGTTCATGGGGTTGATGTTTGTTTGTGGTTCAAACCGATTTGCAAAGATACGCAGTTTATTTTGTTTGTGTGCTGTGGCAATGTTGTTTTCATAAACGTTGCATTGTTGATAACGTTGGTGGTGGAATTTTGTTTTTTTTCGCCGTAAAGAAAATGATGTTTTGATTTTTGGGAACAAAAACTGCTGTTTTGCAATGTTTTGATTTAGTGTGTATTGCATTGTGAAGGTTCGTTTTTTTTTGCTGTTTCGCAAAAAAATTGTATCTTTGCAGTTGGAAAGATGGCAGAGTGGTCGAATGCGGCGGTCTTGAAAACCGTTGACCTTCACGGGTCCGGGGGTTCGAATCCCTCTCTTTCCGCTATCCAACACTGTAAATCAGTGTTTTACTGTGAGCGTTCCCCTAAAATTCCCCTTTTTTTGAGGAGCTCTCTTTTTTTTAAATACTATATATATTGTTTTCTCCTGTTTTTTTTTGCTTTTCCCTTTCCCCCATGGGCACAAACTGGGCGTAAACTGGGACACAAATTATTTTGCCACGTTCTCAAACGCCCGTACTTTTGCAATTGTAACGTTACACAATCAACTCAATGTAAAACCTTTAAAATCAATTGCATAAAATCAATTGCAAAAATGGAATCAATCAAATCTTATCTTGTAGATGGTGGCGGAAGTAACAACGACCTCGCTACCATGATGGCTATGAACGGTGGTGGGATGAACGGCATATGGAACAACCCTCTGTGGGCTATCGTTTTTCTCGCTGCTTTGGGCAATGGTAATCTGTTTGGCAATGGCAATGGTCGTAACAACATTGCCATTGTGGCCTCGTAGCTGTGGCTCTGCAGCCAGCCTTCTGCCAAAGGCACGTTATCCTCTATCGCCGACACCGTGCGGTGGTACAGCGTTTCAAAATAGGTCATGCCCTCATTGTTTTAGCCGTGGAGTTATTTTTTAATCTCCTCCAAAAACGTCTCCGCCCATTCTCTCGCCTCTGCCTTGCACTGCTCCACGTAGGAGTTATAAGCTGCAAATTCGGCGGGCTTGGTGTCGCGTTGCCTCAATGCTGCGATTTCGTCATTTAAGCTGTACCGCTCGCGTATCTTGGCGACCACCATTTCGGCGTATGAGGGTACTGGCTCAGGCTCTGCGTCGGGTGGGGTGGTCTCCTGCCATCCGTCTGCTTCGAGTTGCCCGATTGATGGGTTGCTCACCCACCGGCCTGTGATACGGAGTGTCGTTCTTGCCTTGCCGTTTTCAATGCCGAAAAATCGTTTTTCGCTGCCTTTTTTGTAATATTTCAAAATCATAATAAAAAAATCAAAGTGCCGCAATTTCGGCGGCTGTTAACGCTCTGTTGAAAATGTAGACATTTTTAATTAGAATTTGGTACATGCTGTTGTTCGCCGGCAAAAAACAAAGGGTGATACAGTCCACGTCGCCGGTGCTCAGGTTTCTTTGTCTGTCGCTGTCCGTCTGAGCGCCGTTCACATAGCTGTCGCACCGCTGGGTTGCCGCGTGCCAGATTGTTGAGTATCTCGCGAGGTTTGTCCTCGGTGTGGCGTCGCTGTAAAAAAAAACGTGTGCGAGATAAAATTGGGCCGGGTATGTGTTAAGGTCAAATTTGCCGACCTTTATTGGCGTGAACCAATTGTTGCCGTCCGCCAATTCCTCGGCCATGTCCAGCACCACCGTGCAGTCTTGGCTGTATAAATTTAAAATAAAATTGGGGAAGTTGTAATGCCATGCGCCTGTCTTCGCCCCACTCGCGGTCAGTCTCCACATCTGGGCTGTCGCGTCCCACGAGGCTTGTCCTGTCGGTTGTGCGGGTGTCGTGCCGCTGACGTGGTCGGAGGTGTCCGTTTGTGATAGAGGTGCGTAAAAAACGCATCCATCGGGGATTGGTGGTGTCGGACTGCCGCCATGCGTCAGCATTGTTCTTCTTCGTAGCCTGTTCATGATTTTTTTTTTGTCAAAATTCAATAACAATTGCCATCCCCTCTACGATGCTCACCTCGTAGGTTGTGTTGTCCTGCAATGTCGGGGCGGTGCCGCCTGCGAACCCGGCCACATCCGTGGGCCAGTTAATAGTTGCCCCTGTGTTGGTTTTAAATATAAAGTGATATTCGTTGACGATGTCGGTGTCCGCCGGGGCGTTGAGGCTGATAGTCAGGTCTGTGATTGCCCCTTGGAAAACATACAGCACGTTGGGGTTGATGGTCTCGCTGGTGGTGGCTGACGCTGTTACGTACTCGCAGGGCTGGCTGGTCTCAATCTCCGCCGCCGTGCCGTTGATGTCGAAGTCTCGGATTCTTGTTGCCATTTTTCGTCTAAGTTGTTAATGTTATTGTGTGGTTGCTTATTGTGGCGGTTGCCGGCGATATGGCTACGGCGATGAGGGTGTGGCCTGCAATAGTAAGAGCGAGGCCGCCGCCACCGCTAACTGCGATGTCGCCCGTTCCGAAAATGCTTTGTTGATTTATCGTCTTAAAGTCGGTTTGTCCGACAAACGTTCCGCTGGTGGTGCCGTCGGCGTAGGTTGGTTGGTTGGAGAGTTGGCTATAGTCGGTGGTTCCCCCGCCGCTGGGCGTTGTCGGTGTCATCGCTGCCCAGCCGGGGTCTTCGGTTGTCGGTTCTGTCGTGGTTCCGTCAATGAGGCAGCGGTAGGTTGCGTAGTTGTTGGGGTCGCCGGGTATTGAAAGACGGACAAGGTCGCCGTTGTTGTAGGTCGTGCCCTCTGCGAAGTCGCCCCGCCAGCACCCGATGGGGCTTGTAGCGTCCTCGTCGTCCGGGTCGTTGCCCACCTCTGCTCTTATCATCTTTAATTCTCCGGCGGCTTTAAATCTGAAAGCCGAGCCCGTTGTGGGATTTTTCAAATCAACAGCCGCCAGCCCCGTGCCGAGTTTAATTGCCACGTTGCCGTCCGCGTCGCCGATTTGCGTGCCGATGAATTGCCGCGCTTGGTTCAAGGCCCGTCCGATGTACATCTCCACCGTGCGGTAGGGCTGGGTGGCGGTGGTTGCGCTGTATGCCCGGGCCGATATTTTCCCGGCAAGGACGAGGTAGGTGTTGTTTTTTTCCGCGAGCTCGCCTTGTATCGTTCCGGCTTGCTGCCACGGGCGGACGTAAACGCTGCCCGTGCTGGGTACGCCCTTGTTGAGGCTGATATAAATATAATACGCCGTGTCCTGCGTGAGCTGTGCGCTGCCGTTGGCAATGAGCCACCGCATCCCCTTGCCCGTGTCCTGCAATGTGCCGACGTTCATTCCCGTGTCTATTGCGTAGAAGTCGAGTTTGCTTGCGTTGTTGCTGGCCGTGAACTCCATGTCGAGGGTTACGCCTTCGGTGAGGCTGGGTGTGCCGCCGATGGTCGTTCCCGCTGTGGGTGTCGCAGTGCTTGCCTGCTGCCCCCGGTATGCTTGCAGGAGGCTGGTTCGTGGCTTGGGGGCGAAGTCGGAGACGGTGATGTCGTACTCGTAGCCCTTTATCAAATCGCGGGAGTACTGCGTTATGCGGATTTTCTTGTCTGTGAGCCCGATGTCGGCGTCTGTTATTCGGAGGTACTTGCCCGTGGTGATTATATCTGCGTTGTGGATGCCGTATGTTTCGAGAATAAAATCGTTTGCGATTTTAATCTTGTAGGCCGCCTTGGGCTGGCTGACCTCTTCAAATTTTTCGTCTGCCAGCGTCTTCAGTTCCTGCTCGGCCTGTGCGACAAAGCTCCATGGCAGGTTTATTCCCGTGAAAACGAAGGCGTCGCCCGTGGCTGGCTGGAGCTGGCTGTTGGGGGTGTAGTAGTGCGGCTGGGTCGTTCCTGTGCTGGGGTCAAAGGCGTTTTCTTCATCGTTGGTGAGCAGTGTTATGCGGAGCAGGCTGTGGTTGTATTCCACGCCCGTGGTGGCGGCCTTGATTTTGTAAGTCTGCCCTGCCATGTCGCCGCTGTTGAATGTTATGGACGGGGTCTCTCCTGTGCTGATATACTTGTATGTGTCGGCCACGTTGGTCTCGTAGCTCTGTAGGACGTTGGTGTTGTCCGCCAAATTGCGATATTTCAAATATTCGGTATAATCTGCCCCACTGTCTGCGTTGTAATGCTTCCATTTCGCGTTCAAATCAAAGGCCGCCGGTTCGGTCGTGCCTGTGGCAATATAAACGTAAAACTGCGAGGTGGTGATGCCGGACACCTGTCTTGCGTGGTAGGTGGCGTGTGGTTTTATGTCGTCAAAATTGGCAACGCCCTCCCTGAGGCCGTAGGTGTTTATTGGTGTTATCGTCTGCCCGTTTTGGGTGTAGGTCTCCACGTAGGAGAGTGCCTTGTCGCCGACTGTGCCTGTTCCCCTCGCTTTCGCGAGTCCGAGCCTTGTGGCAAAGTATCGTGTCGGCAGGTTGTCGCTACTTCCAAAGGCGAAAAGGCGCGTTACGATGCTGTCGCTGTTGCTGGCTGTGCGCTCTATCTCGTAGAGGCCTTTGCCGGCGCCGTATTGGAACGGGTCTCTGTTAGTGCCGATGCCGATGTAGTCGGTGTTTTTCTCGTAAACGACAATGTCTATCGTTTTCACTCCCGTGCCGGGGTCTTCGGTGATGTTATATTCGTAGGTGTTGGATTCCTTGCTCCATTCCTCACAGATATTCTGCAAAACGTAGAGGCAGTTTTGGTTGTCGTAGCTCACAGTCTTTGCCTCGGTGGGGAGCGTGGCTGTGCCTGCCCATGCCGTGCCGTTCAATGGCAGTTGCCATGTGCCTGTTCCGAAAACGCGGCAGGCGTTGCTGACAATCAGTTTCAGAAGCTCAAACATCGTGCCTGTGAAATCGTCCGTTACCACCTCGTTTGCCGGAAGTATGAACATGGCGTTGATTAGCTCATACTTCACGCTCTCGAAAACAAATGTGTAGCGCAGTTTTCGCTCACCTGTTTTGCTGATTGCCGGGCTCTGGTTCAGTCGGAAAGTCGCGCCGCCGTGCCTCATGTAGTCGCCCACCTCGATGTCGTTTATCTTCGCCACGCTGTCCACCTCAACGGTGATGGTGTCGCTGGCCATATATTGCACATCGTGCTTGCAGCTGGTTATCTGCCGCAATGTGGCGGGGTCGTTGCTGTTCCAACGGACAAAACTGCCCGTGGCGCGTTTATAGAAACCTAATATGTCGCTGTTGTTCGTCATTGGTCGGAGTAGGTTATATTGTCGCCGAAAACCACCAGCCACTGACGGCTGATGTCGCCGTTGGTGTTCTCAATGGTGATATTCTGTGAGCCGAACTGGTTGTAAGTCCATGCGATGGTGGAGGTGTCGTTGGTCAGCTCTTTCATAAGGCAGTAGCGGAAAAGGTGTGTGCCGTTGTCCACCGTTGCCGTTATGGCGCTGCCCTGCCGCACCTCGTAGCACACCGCCTTTCCGATAGGTTCGGGTTCGGTGAGCTTAAGCGAGAATGTTCCGAACATCTTCACCTCGTTCCAATTCTTGTTGAAAGCAATGCCGCCGTTGAGATAAACAAACAGGTGCAAAGTCCCCGCCATAGTGTTGTCCAACGTTAGGCGTATGTAGTTCAACGACCCCGCATTGTTGCGGAAAAGGCGTGTGAAATTGTCGCATTTGCGGACAAAGTCGGTGTATCCGCCGGCGATGACAAAGCAGTCAAGCGTTATCTCACGTGGCTGGTACACCATGCCCACAGTGTCGATATACTTTCCGCTGCGGTCTGGCCAGTCAACGGTGAGAGGCGTTTTGGCTTTCGGCAAATCCGTCAGCCCCTTGCTCCCCGACACAAACACGCTGTAATCCTTGAAATTGTCCAACGTGCCATCCGCCGTGTTGTATATGTAGTAATTAAGCTCTGCCATATCGGTTACAGTTTAAAAGCTTGGCATTTCAGATTAGAGGCGTTATAGCTCACATGCACCCATTGCCCCCGTTTCTCGTCTATAAGTTGCGTGAATTTAAGTCCGCTTGCTTTTATGAGGTTGAACAGCCTGATGTTCTCCGCTGTGCCTTTGCGTGTGTCTATATCGGCGGCATAGCCGTATTGGTGCTCGGAGTTTGCCACCCCGCCAACAGCCTTGTTGAGTTTCGGACAGCGGTAGCCGCTGTTGATGTACAGCGGTTTGCCGTATAACTCCCTTATCGGGTCTAAAAGGTTCACCACAAGCCCGTTGAGGTTCCGCACCACCACCCATGTCGGAGTGTTGTCAATGCCCTTTGTCCTCGCCGTCTCGCTGGCAAGCATCTCTTTCAATGTAAAATATTTGCTTTGCAGTTCCATAACGCTTTTATTTATAAAGTTCAACATCGCCTATCTTTACGTCTGTTATTTTCATATTGCCCAAAGTGTCAGTTCGTCGTAATCCATAATCAAAAATGTTTCAGTTCGCAAAAGTCAAGCATTCGGTTCAGCTCGGCAAGGGTGTTGATGTGTCCGGTGGCGTTCCATCGGTGGCGCTTGCCGAAAGTCTCCACCTCCACATACCAACGGCAACCCTCAAAGCCGCTCTCCCTTACCCGAATTGCACTGTCGGCGTCGGGATTGGTGATAAGGTGGATTTCGGACGTTACATCCTTCCAAAAGGCATTGTCCACAAATCCAAGTGCGCGGAAATCGTCCGCCGTGAGTGTGCTTGTCATTTCTTTGCCTTTTTCTTTTTGTCCATAAACGCTTTGAACTCTCCGTTGCTGAACTCCACGAGGTTGGACGTGCTTTCGTCGATGCCTTTGACTTTCTGCTCAACAACAGCCATGCGCTCTTCCATTCCGTCAAGGCGTTTGTCGAGGTTGGTCAGCTGCTCAATCATCTCTTTCTGGTTTCCCACGTTCTCCGACTGGTTCTGTTTCATCTGCTCGAAGAGTTTCAGCATCTCCTCCTTGTAGAGGTTGGCAAGGTTTATTTCCTTTTCCTGCGTCTCCACGGTGCTTTGTATAGCCTCGTTTTCTTTCATCTGTTTGTTCATTTGCCGGTAGCGGATAGCCTCAACAATGCCCCCGATACTCGTACCCGACAACAGCGCCATTAAAATTGTGCTCCATTCCATCGTTTTTGTGTGTTTTTAGCTTGTTTGACGTGTTTTTGTTTGTTGGTTGATAAATTATATTTGTGTTAGGTTTTCGCCTCTGTAATGCCTTAAAAACGTTTGTTTATCCATCGCGCCACTATGATGATACCCGATATGGCACACAGAACGAGGAGCAGCCGCCACAGCCAACGCCCTTTTTCGACTGTCTTGACGTGGGTGGGGACTGCCACCTGTCGCTCTATGTATATGGTGTCCGCAAGAACATCGGCGGTAACAAGCAATGTGTCGCAGGTGCGGATAATGCGCACACTGACACGCTCACGCTCCAAGACAAAGGTGTCCGCCACGGTGTCGGTGAGAGAATGGATAATAAAAGCCGTATCGTGCCGCCAGCCCTCGCGTATGATGGTGTCCCGTACTGTCGCGGTTGTGAAACAGTCGGGGCAGTTGTTTTCCAAAAAAACGAGCCGCCGCTGGCAACGTTGCTCAACGGAACAGCCCGCAAAAATAACAGACAATAAAACACATAATATGAAAAAAATATGTCTCATAACTTTAAACTCCTGACCCTATTCTTTGCTGATAATTGTTGTTTATAGCCGTCTCCACACGCCCCAAGCGGTCGTTCATCTGCGGCAGCACCTGCAAATAGCGCGAGTTGTCGGCGATAATCTGAATGTTGCCGGCGATGTTGTTCTGCAATATGTCTTGTATCTCTATTTGGTGGACACGTATTGCGTTCATCTGCCCCGCTATAATGCCCGCCGTCTCCTCGCTCACGCCCTTGACGGCGGAGGAAAAACTGTTGCCTGTAGTTTCGTCTAAACTGATGCCCCTTTCGGCGAGTGCCTGCTGGAGTTGCTCGTAATATCTTCGGGCGGCTTCGGCGGCGTTGCGTGTGCTGTCGATTGCTTCTTCCATCTCATCTTCGGTAAGCTGGCCGTCGTCGTCTCGGTCTGCGGCAGACCAGATATTGTCGATTTCCTCCTGCAATTTTTTGACTACGAGCCTTTGTTTTAGCATATTGGCGACCATATTGTCCACGCTCTGGTTTATCTTGTCCATCGCGGTCTGTCCGCTCGTTCCGAACTCGTCAAAAATTTTTATCCAATCATCGACGACCGCCGCCACGTCAATTCCTGCGAAAGCCCCGACCATCTGAGATATGCTCTCTTTTAATGCGAGTTCTTCCTGTTCTATCTCGTTACGCAGGGCGGTGGTGTCCAGTCCGGCAGTCTCCATCATCTGCAATTGCATACGCATAAATTCCAGATTTTTGCGTCTCGCCTCAAGGACTTTGTTGAATATTTGCAGGGTCGTTGTGTTCGGGTCATCCTGCATGTTTTTTATTTCATCAATGATTTGTGCGATGTCATCGTTGTAGCCGCTGTAAATATTTCGCAAAATCTCATTTACTCGCCTTTTGAGGTCTTCAATATCTGCTTGCCCGTCTTCGGCGACAATATCAAAAACATCACGCTCGTAGTCGTAGCCGTATTGCTGTAAAAATTTTTTTAATGCCGACAAACCGTCAGGATCTGTGTTAAATAAAGCTTTAGAAGTCGCAGCTACCAAGCTTCGGAGACTGTCCTCTCCCCATCCATCTGTGTACCTGTTTTCCGTAAAGCTTCGCTCTAGGTCGAGGATGGCTTTGTCAAAATCTAAATAATTTAGTGATGCGAGCGTGTCCTCAAAGCTTTGTAATGCATCGGACACGCCACTGATTTTGTCTTTAAATCCAGATAACGCTTCGCTTGTACGCTCTTCTATTTCCGCACGTTTTTCTGCCTCTTCTGCGAATTTTTGCATGTCGTTTTGTATAACAGAAAAAACGCCGCCGGCGAAGCCTGCTATTGCTCCGTAAACGCCGCCGCTGGCAAGGCCAGAGGCGGTGCTGCTCACCACAGTGCCGAAGTCCTGCAATGCTTGCCCGTATTCGCTTAGTGTGCTGTTGTCTGTTAACTCGCCCCATTGTGAGAAGGCTTCGCCGAGCTTGCTTATTTGTTCGCCGGCAAACTGCCCTATTGCGGCCACCGACTCCAACGCCTTGCCGAGGTCTTTTATCTTGCCAGTCTCGGGGTCAATCTCCATGGCCTTCTTTAATTCCTTAAACTTGCCGACAATGTCTTTCCCGAAAATGGTTTCTTGTATGGTTCCGCCTTCTTTCTGTTCCGCAAGGTCTTCGAGTTCCTCTTTAATTTCTTGGATTTTTTCTTTTATCTGCTCCCATTGTTCGGGTGTGAGGTCGTATTGTTTTAAAATGCCTTCATCGGGGACTTCCTTCGTGGCGAGGTCGCTGACGGCTTTCAAGGCCTTTTTAATCGTTCTGAGGCTGGCCTTGGGGTCGAAGGCTTTCGTGAAAAAGCCGCGGATGTAATTGTAGCCGAGGTTTTTAATTGCGGCTTGGTAGCCCTCTGTCATGGTCTGTTTCGTCCGCTCCAGACTTGCGATTTGCTCTTCGCTGCCTTTCTCCCTTGCCTGCTCCAGCTGTTTGTCGATAAGTGCTACGTCGTTGGCGTACTGCTTGTCAATTTCGCGTTTTCGGTCGGTAAATTCGCCGTATTCCTGCAAAAGTTTTTCGAGGTCGGCCTTTCGCTTGGCGGCGATGTCGGCGTTGAGGTCGTTGGCTTGTTTTTGTAACGATTTCAACCATTTATTCTGTGCGTTGGTGCGGTCGTCGGCCTTTTGGAGTTCCCCAATCTGCGTGTTCAGCAATTCGAGTTTCTTCTCTGTCGTGTCTGCACCCGACACCATTTCGGCAAACAGTTTCTCTGTTGCCGCCTGTGCCGTCCCGCCAAGCGCCGATTTGTTGCTGTCCTGTTCTTGCGTTATCTTTTTCAACTTCGCACTGTACCATTCTTCTATCTCTGCCATTTTCTCGGCTTTGGCCTGCTCGTCGGTAATAGTTTTATTGGCTGTTTTCTCATACTCCGCCTTTTGTTTTTCAAGTGCGGCTTTCTCTACATCAAAAAGTTTGTCGTACAACTCTCCCACGACACTCACTTCGGCATCGTCAAACACTTTCAACCCTGATATGTTGTCTTCATCAAGCAATTCGCGTCGTTCCTTGTAGAATTGTTTATAGTATGCAATGCGAGTTTCAAGGGTCTGTTTTTCGAGCTCTATCTCCTGCTTCTGCTCCTGCTTCTGCTTGGTTTTGGTATCTTTTTTTGATTCTTTAAAACCAGCCTCTTTTTTCATTTTTTCAGCTCCTTCTTCAATATTTAATGCCGCTCTGGTATTTTCAGCTAACTCTTTTTCAGTTTCTTCAAGTGCTTTTTCAGCCTTCTTTACATCTGCTGTTGCGGATTTAAGAAATTGTTCTTGGACATTATATACAGATGTGGAAGTCCCACCCATCGTAGCATCTCCACCAAAACCGCCTCTCATTGGCGTTGATAATTCAGCTATTGCATTTTTTTGGCTGTTTTTTGCTGCTTCAGACCTTGCTTTATCCCTCGCTTCTCTTGCTTTCTTTTCTGTTTTTTTTAATTGATTTAACGTCAACAGTTGTTCGGCTCTCTTAATTGCCAAATCATCGTTTTTCTTCAAATATGCCTGTGCTGTGGCTATATCAATAAGATATTGTATGTATTTATCCTTGTTTTTTACCAATAAATCTTGAGCTTCCCTTACATTATTGATTGACACTCCCAGCTCATCGAAAGCAGTTTTATTGTCTTTAATAAATTGCTTCTGTTCTTTTAATGTACTCAACCTTTTCCATTTAGCAGAGAGTAATTCTAATTGGCTGATCGGTTCTTTCGATATTTCGGCAGCACTTTTTTTAAACTCTTCGTTAGCCTTAACTACATTTTTTATTGATTTGACCATTTTATATGCAATCCCGGCAGCAACAGCACCTAACGCTATCAGCGGATTAAATTTTAACCCTTTTATACCGTTTTTTAGCATAGCCCATGCTCCCCTCAAGCCAGACACTTGTTTTGTTAATGCTGCATTGTTAGTTTGAATGGCGGCTGTATTGCCAATGGTAGCCCTCGTATTGGCGTTTACAAGCACCGTCTCCTTGCCCATGAGGACATTGAAAAACTCCTTTACCTTGTTCAGCGCGTTGGTCGCTTTGGTACGCAAGACAAGCCCCATGGCGGAGCTCTTGTCCAATGCCGCCTGCACGCTCTGCAAACCTATCGTTATGCTCATCAGGGCTTGCAGTTTGGTCATCACCTTTTGCAGGTCTTTGTTTTCGCTTCCGAACAAGGCCATAGCACCCTGCGCCGCAGCGAAACCGCCGCTGATGCCACGCAATCCCGTTATTATGCTCTGCGTCATTGGATGTGCGGAACTCAACAGCTGCAATTCGGAGTTGAGCTTGCGTTGCGCGGCCTGTAGGGTCTGCACTTCTTTTATGAGGCCTTGATAATACTCAGACCCTGCCTTTCCTGCATTGCGGTACTCCATAATTTCCTGCTTGAGGTTCATTATGCGTGTTCTGATGCGGACAGTTTCTGCATCGTTGCCGGTGGCTTTCTGCTTCTGCGCGGTTTCCACAACTTCTCCCAGCTTCTTTCTTGCGGTAATTTCATCATTAATGACATCAATGCGTTTTTTCGCCTGCTCTTTTATGCCCTTGTCCATCTCGGCGGCACTTATCACTTTCCCCAGTTTGTCTTGTTCGTCTTCAAGTTGTCTTATTGTTTCTTTGTTGTCGTTGATTATTTTTTTTAAATCTCCAGCGCTGACATTTATTCCGTCGTTGATATGGTTTAATGCCCTTGTTGTTCTTGCGTCAAGGTTATCAAAAATAACCCCTGCGGCATCCGCCTGCGCTTTCAGTTCTTTGAATGAATTTAGCACACCGCCTGCCTGTGGGTTGGCTTGATACGTTTGCTTGTTTATACTGCTTTGCAGTTCCGCTTCCAACTCTTTTTGAGCCTTCATTTGCTCATAGATGGCGGAGGCAATTTTTTTGTGCATCTCAAGGTTGACTCCCATCCTGTCTTTCTCTTGCTCCAACAAAGCCCTTTTCTTTTTGTCGGCCTCGTCAGTCAATGACAGCTCCGTCTCCAATTGCTCTATTCGCTGCTTGCTACCGTCTATCCCTCTTTGAGCAGTGTCGTTGAGGCTTCTTAATGTTTTTTCGTTTACATATAGTCCGCGATAAATCTTTTCAAATTTTATGACAGCTCCTTCCCCAAATACATGGTCGAGCCTTTCTCCTGCTTGATCCGTAGAAAAGCCCAGCTTAGAGAAAAGCTGTCGCAGTTCTTCAATGTTTTTTTTCGCTTTATCGCTATCAACATCAATATGTATAAATTCATCCGCCATTTTTCACCGTATTGTTTTCAAAAAGTCGATAATCTCTTTATTGTTTTTCGGGTCGTCGGCGTTCAGCCGCCTGCCGTCGTCGTTCCCTTTCTTGCCCTTGTCCCTGTCGGTGTCGTAGCTCGGCACAACGCTGTTGTACATCACAAAATTCTCAAAACTCATCTCATAAAGAATATACTCAAAACTTACTCTGTACCACTTGCTGAAACTGGCTATGCTTGCCCAGAGGCTGTCGTTGAGGTCTCCACTTTCCTTGTCGGTTTTGTTATATTTATTCCTTGCAGGAAAGTGGTAACGGCGAAAAAATCGGCGCATTGCATTTGCTCCAAAAGCGACACTATCAACGCCTTGGCCTCGCCCGGTGTCAGGTCGGTCATTATCCCGCGTGTGATGCGTCGCAAACGGATACGGGTGCGGAAATTGTGAAAGATGTTCCGTGTGGGCAACAGGCGCTTGGCACCTGTCAGCAATATTGCTATTATCTTGCCAACACTGCGGTAGTGCCGCGCGTTTTTCAACGTCTCCACTATCACAGAGCCGTTTTCGTCAATCTTCACGCTGGGCAGTTTGCTAATCTCCTCACTCGCCATTATAAGCGTTGCCATGCTTGGGCGTGGAAAATTATATGTGTGGTTGCCAATGGTTATCTCCTGCTGGCGCTGAAACAGCGCGTCGGCTACCTTCTGCTCCGTTGTCTTTGTGTCTTTGTCTTGTCTGTTGCGTTTCATCGGGATTGGTTTTTAAAGTACGGGAGGGCGGCTTCGGACCGCGGCATCTCGCCCCTTCCCCCCGTCAACAATGAGAGTAGATTGTTCTTACGAGCCTGACGTTACGGTAACGATACAGCTTGCGGAATACACCACGCCGTCTTCTACAATGGTTGCCGTAATCACCGCCACGCCGGCGGCAACGCCAGACACCAGGCCGGCATTCACTGTGGCGACGCTTGTGTCGGTCGTAGTCCATGAAACAGTTGCCGAACCGGGTTCTGTTGTGGCTGTGAGGGCTACGGTGCCAGATGTCGTTATCGAGGCCGTGCTTCTGTCGAGCGTTATGCCGTTCGAGGCAAAAGCCGTTCCGCCTGATGTGAGCAGTTTCACCATCGTACCGCTGGCTGGTTTCAAAGGTGTTACAGTGTAATGCACCGTTATGCCGTCCTGCGAGGTGTAGTTTGTCTCGGCGCGTACGGTGGCGCGGTCTATCTGAATGCCCACGCACTGGTCGTCTTCGGGTATCACCTTGATAGCCCATTCGCCTGCGACAATGCCGTCGGTGTCGCTGAAAGGCAGCGAGCCGCCCTTTTTCACAAAGATGTCGAACTCCAGAGTGTAGGTGTTCTTCTTGAACATCACGTCCACAAGGTCGCCGCCTTCCTCTTTGGCCTCAACGTTATCGCCTGTCGAGGATTGCAGCTGGGTGGAGTCTTCTTTCGGGGTGTCGATGGCGGTCCATGAGCCTGTCATCGCCCCGTTTGTGCTTGTAGCCTTTTGTATGGTAGGCTTACCCCATGATAAAATCATAATTTGTTCCTTTCTTGTTTAAGTTTCCAACAATTTAAAATCCATTTTCAGTGAGACAAAATGTTCTTTAAGGTTTTCTTCGGGCAGGGTCAGCACCATGGAGTTGCGCTCAAATTTCACGTCGCCCATCGCCGTAAGGGTGTCGGGCAGGGTGTCGAGCCATCTCCCCACAGCGTCGCAACGGCTCTTGTCGTAAATGAACATGCCGCTTGCCACCCTTATGTCGGGAATGTATATGTTCACTACACATGTGCCTTTTTCTATCTGCAAACCCGTTCCGGTGGTTACTGCAACCACACAATCCTCTGTGCCAGTGTTGCGGTCGTTCTGCACAGGTCGGGTGCCGCGATAATACACTTTTCCGCTTATCGGCGGTGCAAGCGTCTTTATCCGCTCAAACAGGTATGTTTCCATCTCTCCGCCCGTCATAGCATTTGGTGTATAGAAAGGCGAGTGTGGTCAAGCACGTTGTAGCCTTTGCGTGAGACATATACTGCGTATGGCATTCCCGCCACGAGTATGAGTGCCGTTGTGCCGGGAGTGGAGTAACCGCTGATGGCGTCGTCCAAAGTCCGCAAGCCCTCTTGTCCGCCCTCTCCGCCGCCGAAACCGCCTGTGTGTACCAATTTGCCGTCCTGCACCACCCCGTAACCGATAGAGGCTGTAAGCCTGCCAGTGCGGTCGGTGTACGTCTTGCTCTCTATGGCATCGGCATACAAACGCTCGCCCACCTCTTTGAGATAATCGGTGGAACAGGTCTGTATTTTCTGCCGTATCTCGGCAAAACGCTTGTCAAGACTGCTTTCTATCGTTATACCCATACTTCTATTGTTCCGGTTAGGTTGTAATACTCCACCCTCTGCACCTGAAACACTCCAAGATTGCCTTTGTTGTCGTGCGTCAGACTTACCGCCGTGGGGTTGAAAGTGTCGGACACGTCTTCCATGTTGCAGGTTATGCTGTAGCTGGCGTTGCGGTATTGCCCGTCATCGTACCTGCCCTTCCGGTTGTCGGTTATGACGGTGATGGTGCAGCGGCACTCACCGGAAAATCCCGTGTCCGACACGGCATATCCGTTATCGTCAAGGTCGTTTCCCCTGTCCGCCAGCCTGTATTTCATATATCCGTTGGGAAATATCTGCATAATTTACCACATGTGTGATATGTCCTTCAACTCCGAAATCGTGTCGCCCGTCTCGCCGATGAGCGCCTCGCCATATTTCTTGTATATGGCGTTGGCAGTACCCCTTATGCCGCTTGTGTTCTGCGCCGTTACGCTTCCGCCCTGGGACAGGTTCACCATCGTGATGATGAAACGCAGTGTGTCGGCGTAGGCCAGTTGAAAGGCTTTGCTTTTGGCAACGCTCTGTGTGAAATCGTCGTCAATATCCACGCCGCGGCCAACAAGCTTTTCTTTCGCTTGGCTGTCGGATAGAGGATAGTTCACTCTGGCTTTCAAAGCTTCAAGGTTGGTCATCGCTCACTTTGGCTTTTTTCTTGGTGCTTTTCTTTATCTCCTGAACTTCTTTCGTTTCTTCGGCTTTTTTCATGTTTTTCGCAGGCACGGAGTTGGCCATTACGGCCAACCCCCTGCCTACTACGTCATCGGCTCGGTCATCGTCAAACGACACTTCCTCGCCAATGCGGAAAACATGCGAAAAGTCAAACTTGTCCCTGCACTCGGCAGTGAATCTTACTGTTTTCATGCGTTGGCGGTTTTGGTGTCCAATGTATAGATGGCGTCCACGTTGTTTACAATGGGAACAACCATGGCCTGCGCTTTGGTGAACTCCACATAAGGCTCCTGCTCGCTGTATTGCGACACGAGGCAGTAGGGATTTGCCATCTGATAGGCCACGCCTGCCACAGGGCGGCTTTCCTCAACGGTGGAAGTGTAAACCAAGTCGCCGACACGTGCGTCACGGGTGAACACCATAGTGCCGTCTTTCCACGCCTTATGGGTATTCACCATTCCGTTGGTCTCGGTGTAGGTGGTGCGCGCCACTCTTACAAGCTGTATGCCCCACATGTTCATAAACACCTGCTGCAGTTGCATGAAAGAAAGGTTGGGCACGTTGGAGCCGCCACCCACATAGTTCTGCTGGAATCCGAATAATCCCCGCACTTGAGTGTTGGTGTACATGGCTTTCAACGCTGTGTCGTCGGTGTAGCAGAAACGCGCTCCGCCTGTCTTCTCGGCCTTGTCCATGATGTCCTGAATGTCATCCACGGGAACAGCGGAGCTGTCGCTCCAAACCTTGCGGACACCGCTTTGGTTGCCAGTGGGGTAGGACAGCCCGAAACGTATCGCGAAATTGTTGTTGTCCGTAGCCATACCCTCGCCTTTCGACAGCAGGGAGAGGAACAAATCCTCGATTCTTTCGTCCACAGCGTTTATGACAAAGGGGATGTCGGAAAAAATGCGGTTCACGATGTCAGCTTCCGGGCGGTTCTGTGCTATCATAGTGTCTATGTTTTTCAGCTCCACCTCATTCAACGAGCGTTTCACAGCGATTTTCGGTATGTCGCCTACAAGGGTGCGAAGACTGTCGCGGCTTTTCAGCGGCACGGGGGAACCCAGCGCCACCACATCGGCGGTTACTTGCGTGTAAGAAGCCGAGATTGCCTCCCAGCGGCCATCGGCGGAAAACCGTGGGGTGAGCATGTCCGGGAAAAGAAATGGTATCTGGTTGTTGAGACTGCGTCCGTTCAACTTCTCGGATACAGAAGCGACGTAGCTCGGAAAATATTTGTCCACATATTGTGGGAAAAGAGATTTTGTTGCCATATTTTTTTGTGTTTTTTCAGGTTAGACAATCATTTGAACTAAGCTCCAACAGTTATGAGAACTTTTGACAGGTTGAAATCCGTATAGGCGACACCGAGGTCTGAAAGAGGGTCTATTATGACATAAGTGCTGGTTGTGGTTATGCCCGGCAGTGTGGCCTTTACAACACCGTCGTAGGCTATCACCATAGTACCCGACAAACCGCTGAAGTTGGCCACAATCCACTTCACACCGGGATAGTTGCCGTCGTAGCCACCGGCAGTGGGGTTTTGCGCATAATAGTCGCTCAGTTTCGCGAAGTTTGCGTTGAAACTCGTCTCGTCGTAGATATAGACAAGTCCTGTCAATGTGGTAATGGTTGCGTCGCCTGCCTCGTCATGTTCAAAAATAAGATGCGGCAGAGCCGATTTTATGGCTGTCAGGTCGGAGAGTGTCAGCACACGGTTGGGGGTTGGGCACACCTGCTTGAGGTTTGCGAGTAGAGCCTCCTCGTTGAACACGCCTGCGGTAACAACGGAAACAGGTTTGGTGGCAAGCTCTGTTGCGCCGCAAAGACCGGCATAGTGATAGCCTTCCGGCAACACAAATCCGCCGTTGGCGGCATCGTCCACTGGGAATATCGGTTTGTAACTGCCTTTTCCGTCGGTGGCGATGGGAAGTCCGCAGGGGATGACTTTTTCGGAGTTGTCCGTCATGTCAAGGACACGCCCGCTTGTGAGTCCTGCGATGTGCTTGCAGAGTATAACTCCGTCTTTCCCTGCGAGGACTTGGATTTCCTCTTTATTAAATTTTGCGTAATTGCTCATTTTTTTTTGTCTTTTTTTGGTTTTACTTTTTTTGTTCATTCCTCTGCGCGTCGGGGAAAAGTTTCGCCACTATTGCATCGGTCTCGGCTTTTGTGGCCGTTTTTCCGTCAAACTGTGGCGTCGCTCCCTTTGCCGGCAGAAAGTTCGCCTGGATTTCCTGGGCATATCCGGAAAGGATTTCGTCAATCTTTTTGTCGTCGGCATCCTGCGGAATGTCGGCGAAACCGTGATTGACCATCCATTGCGGTATGCCTTTCTCCAAGGCTTTTTCGGAGATGTGTTTTGTGCGCTCTGCCGCTGCCCGCTCTTTGTCCTGACGGCTTTTCTCATCCTTGATTTTCTGCATTTCCGCTTCGGTGGCGGCTTTTGCCTCGCTCAGGCTCTGGAGCTGCTGTTTCCATTCCTGCTCACGTTTTTCGCGTTCAGCTTTTTCGCGCTTGTACCATTCCGGCACGTCATCGGCTTTCGGTGGCTTGGGAGGTTCAACGGGAGGTGTCGGGGAGGATAGTTTGGCTTCCAGCTCGGCAATTTGTTTCATCTTGTCGGCAATGGCTTTTTCGTGTTCCTCTTTCAGCTTCTTGGCGTTGTCCTCGCTTTCGCGGGTGGCTTTGCCAATAGCCTCTTGAACCCTCTTGTCGTTGGTTTTCTGCATAGTCTCCAAAAATGCTTTCTGACCTGCTATAATACCCTGCAAATTTTCGTCCGTTACCTGCGTCGTTGCAACTATCATGTCGGCAAGTCCCGAAAGGAATGTGTCGCCTAACCCAAGCGGGGCATACGCCTGTTTTAAGCCGTTAAAAACTTTTTCTTTCATATATATATTTTTTTTTGCAAAAGTACACCAAAAAGGCGTGTTATTTGCGTTTTGGCTGTCCGAAAAAAGCACTTAACCGATTAAGTGCAAAGATCGCCCGCAAGGGGTCTGAAAAAGAAAAAAATGGCGGGTTTCACACCCGCCAATCCAAAACAATAAAGATTATGAAAACAACTATCTATAATAGCACCAGTTAAGATTTGAGTAGAAAACGCCGTCAATCTCGTGCCACTTGCCCATCAAACGCACTTCATCGCCTCGCATAAATATGAACCTTGAGCCGCCTCTTTGATTGTCGGTGTACCGCCATAACGCCTCGCTGTCGTAGTCGTTGCCCTGTTCTTTGAGTTTTGGCAAAAAACGCTCTCTGAAAAATATTTCGCTGTCGGTCATATCATTGTGCGAAACAATCGGCAAAACGCCGTTGTGCGCGAAAACTATACCCGTCTCTTTGTCGGTGAAAGGGTGGCAGTTTTTGGGCTTGATACTGCCGTGTGTGGCGTATCTGAAATGCACAATGCAAGCGGCTGTTATCTTGCGTTTTTCAAGCTCTTTTATAAACTTGTCGAAGGATAGTGTTTTGTAGCCGTTGCCGTCGCTGTCGGCAAATCCGCACCCGTCGCGGTTGTGCAAAAAAACGCTGAAAAGTTCTTCTTTTGTGGGCGTTTCAACGCCCTTGGGTATGTACAATATACAACACATATTTCTGTCGTTTTAATGGTTACCTTGTTATCTGTTATTAGCGAAGTGTTCTGCCCTTGCTTTAAAATATGCCTTTTCGCTGTCGGACAAAAAGGGTATTTCGTCTATTGAAGCAACATACGCCGTAAGTCTGTTTTGTTTCGACCAATCGACAAGTTTGATGCAAAACTTTGCCCAATAGCTGATTTTTTCATAATCTGTGGTGCCTTGGTGCTGGCGAAACTCGATTGTGCCGTGCCTTTCTATTGACAGACAATTCACTTTGTAATATCTGTCGCCCATCAACACTCTCTTTATGTCGTGTCTGTTTTGCGAATGATACAACCCAAACCCCATCGGCTGTAATGATTTTGCAAAACGGTTGTTTTTGCGGCTGTCTGCCATAAAAGTATCAATTAACTTTTCTAAAAAAACGTAGTTAGAAAAGGTGTTTACATATTGTTGTTCGGTTATGTTGCCGCCTACATGTATATGCAGACCTGTTGTTTTGTTGACCATCGCGCCCACTTCGTTCAACGCCTCACAGCATTTTTTCAAGCTGTTGAGGCCTCTTTTCCCTTTTAGCACCGGCGACACACATTCGACCGGATTAGCCCCCATAATGCTGGCATCGTTAACCAATTTGTAGTGTGGGCGTGTTCTGTGATTATAGTTTTCGCTTTGCAGCGTCAGACCCTTTGCGGCGGCCTTGTTTATTACGTCTTGCCTGTTCACGGCGTAGCACTCTATCTCAACGCCGAAAGTGTAGCGGCTGATGATATTGTCTATTGCCCTGCGTCTTTCAACGCCTTGCTCGGCCCTGTTGCGTTTTGCAATCTGTCTTTCGACAAAAAACAGCTGTTCAATGTCGTTGTTGGTTATGCCGATTTTCAGCA
Source organism: uncultured Bacteroidales bacterium (assembly GCA_937915785.1). Classification (GTDB taxonomy): domain Bacteria; phylum Bacteroidota; class Bacteroidia; order Bacteroidales; family P3; genus UBA1219. The sequence goes on along the minus strand of CALGGY010000027.1, from coordinate 28,335 downwards.
GTTTTTCGCGTTTTGCGGCTTTTGTGCCGCGTTCGTTCATCACTTCTTCAATTTGTTCGTTCAAAGTTTTCATATCTGTATTGTTTTAATGTTATTACTTTATTTGTTTTCTTGTTTGTGTTCTTTTATCATTGTCACTATGCAGTATGTTATTACCGCAAGCCCCGCAAGGTCTATAATGTAGTTCAATATCATCTTTTTGACTGTTTAAATGTTTATACTCAGTAGATTTGCCTTTTTGAAACACCTGTATTCTTGTTTTTCTGTGTCGTAGTATGTTTGCAGTGTGTCGTTCGCCCTGCGGCCTGTGCCTTGTGTTGCAGGCAGCATGTTTTCTGCAAGTGTGCCGTATGCCTCGCGAATACTGCCATCTACCTTTTGAAAGTAGAATTTTACTATCTGATTTTTCATCTTTGCTTTGAGCTTGAAGTTAGCCCATGCGCATTTCAACGCCTCACTCTTTGTGTAGCCGTTTCTTTTTATAAACTGCCATGCCAGCAGCATGATGCCTTTTAATGTTTCTTTTGTCGTTTTCATTTTCTTTGTGTTTTTTTATTGTTACTATATTCTTTGTTTTTACTTTTAATTTGTGCCACAAAATTACGCTTTATTTTTGATTTAGCAAAACTAAATTGTAATTATTTTCAAAGTTTAACATTGTAAAAATTATATTTTATTTTATATTAACATATTGTAATTTGTGTTTGACTTTGATTTTTAACAAATAAAATTGCTTTTTCTTTGTGTTTTTTGAATACTTTTTTAATTTTTTTCTTTGTTTTTTGCTGTAATATTTGTATTTTTGCAAAAACTTTAAACTATATACAAATGATAGACATAAGAAACAAAGTGAAAGCACTGTGCAAGTTACAAGGCACAACACAAAAAGAATTAGCAATAAAAATCGGCATAACAGAAAATGCTCTTAATGTATCATTACGACCAGACGGCAATCCGGCACTAAAAACAATTGCTAAAATCGCCGGTGGCTTGGGGGTGTCGCTGTCGGAACTGTTGAGCGAGACGGACGAGATAATCCCCCGAATAGAGACGAAAGAAGTCACCTATCTCCGCTGCCCGAATTGCGGCGGCAAAATACACCTGTACGCAAGGGGAGATGAGGATGAACAACCGCAGAAGTGATGGAGCGGATAAGGCTCACTATGTGAAATCCAAAACGCCATGAAACGGAAAAAGCCGCTCAAAGGCGGCTGTGTTAGTATTGTCAGTGATGGGGTGTGGGGTGTGGGGATTGTTATTTGTTCCGCCTCTGGTGCGGTTTTACAACTTTGACTATATCCTCTCCCAGTGCTTGTGAAATGGCGGCTATGGTTTTGCAGGTGAAATTATGCCCTCCTCCGAGCCACCTTGTAACTTCCGAAGGGCGGTGTCCGGTCATCTTGGCAAGTTGACCTTTGCTTATACCCTTGCGTTTCATCACGCTGTCGATACGGGCGGCAATTCCATCGGTCAAGTCGCTTGTTGAGCGTTCCAACGGTGTTATGCTCTCCATAACCTCACGCACTATGTCGCTGTGATTAGTGTCTTTCATTATTTTCTTTCATTTGTTTTTGTTTTGCAAATATACGTTTCTTTTTTCAAAACACCAAATATTTTTTCACTTATATGTGAAATTAACACATATAAAGAACAGCCCCCGGAGCAGGTGGCTGTGGACGTAATATAACAAAGATGAGAGAGACTATTTTCCGAGCCCTATGGCAAACCACCGGTGTCCCCTGTAGGTGCGTATTCCGGTGATGGGGAGCGTAAGCGTGTCGCCCTTGCAGTGGAATGTGATGTGCGTGTAGGGCTTGTAAACGGGTTCAACTTTGCCGCCGATGAGGTCGGAGCGGTAGTCCTCGATGGTTCTGCCTGCGGGTATCCGGCACAACCTTTCCACCCAGTATGCGGTTATCTCACGATATTCGGTGGTCTTTGTGCCAGCCTGTATCATGTCCAGATACTCACGCTTGATGGCGCAGTGTAGCGTTTTCATTCCTCGCCCTCCGTTTGTTGCACAGGTTCGGGTTCATCGCTGTTGCCGGCTGATGTGCCGTTCTGTTGTGCTTGTTCTGTCTGCAATTCCTGCTCCGCCATTGTGCGTTCTATCTGCTGCATACGGATGAGGTCAATCTCCGCTTGAGCGTCATCGGTTAATCCCAGTCGGCGCACAGCCTCTTCCAACGATACAAGGCCTGCACTGTACAGCTGTGCAAGTGCGTTCCAGTTGCTTTTTTCGTCATCGTCGAAAGGCTCGGCGAACTCAAAGGCTATTTTCAACGCGTCGAGTTTTGCCGCCATCTCCGGATGCAGGAATTTAAGCACGGCAAGCATGACATTTTTGTCGCGGTCAATCAGCTCTCCGTATATCTCCATTCGGTTGGCGCGTTTTAGGTACGCCAGAGCCATGGCGTTTTTTATCGCTACACCGGAAAGCGTTCCCATTCCACGCAGTGCTTCAAATGAAAAGTCGGGGGTGAAGGTGTCGAACAGGATGCTTGTCTCCAAGTCCTTTTTCTCGGCCTGCCTGAGTTCCGAGGCCTGCGGCGGGTTTACATACTCGAACCTTGAATTTTGTCCGGTCGCCTGCAACAGTTTAGCGGGTATCATCGGATCGGACATGGACTGCACCACATCGGCGGTGGCGACTGCCACGGGGTCGGCAAAATAGTTGTTGGTGTCGCCTATCTTGCTGTCAATCTCCTCCTCGCGTTTAAGGCGTGGTTCCACGCCGTCCCACGCTTTCGGCTGTGTGTAGTATATGAGGTTGATTTTTCCTGTGGGGTTGGGGTAGAGGTTCACATTCCAGCCTATAATGCCTTTCTCGGTTTCGTAGGTGGCGTTGGCAGTGAGGAAATCCCAATGTTGCACCGCTTTGCCGTCAGAGCCTTTCAGTTTGTAGCCGTATGCGATGCAGACAAGGTTATCGTACTGGTCTTTGAGTATCCGCAATTCGTAGCCTTTGGAGCGCGCAAGCACAACCACGTCGCAATGCGGTTTGTTGTCATCGTCCTTGTACAGGCGGTAAAGTTTGGCGCATTCCGTCTCGGCGCCGGCAAGGCGTTTTATTGTGCGCATCTTGCTGTCGAACCGGTTGGTGTCGAGGAAATCGGTGAACAGTTTGAAAGCCTCGTCGTCGCCCTCTATTTTGCGCCAAATCACTGGCTTGCCGAACAGGAAGAACAACTCCACCTCGTTGATATACCTTTGCCGGCATCGGGGCAGTTTGCAGGTTATGTAAGGCTGTTTGTTTTTCGGGAATTTGTTGGGACGCTGCATTATCTCGTGTTTTTGTGGATAATACTCGCGCAGGGCGTTGTCCACGTCAGCCTCGTTGGAAGTCATAAGGTTTAAGGCTGCGGTAACATCACTGTCAGCCAACAGCTCATAAATTGTGCGTTCCGAGCCGACGGTGTTGAGCATAATGTTTTTGAAAAACGCCTGTATGTTGCTTACAAAGTTAGATTTCATCGGGATAAATTTGTGCAAAAATACTAACTTTTTGAAAGTCCGCAGTTGTCATTGTTGCACTTATTGCGTTAAGGGTAAAAAAGCACGCGGAGGTGAGTGCCCTCCGCCGTGAAAACAAATAAAAATTGTGTTATCCGGTTTTAAGATAAAGTTTTATCTGTATTACAAACTCCGTAATGTTGCGGCACACCACGTATTTGTTCGGCGCTTTCTCGGCGGCTTGTTGCCATGCCTTTTGCGTGTCGGATTGCCTGCCCTTGTCCGTTTTCATCTCGATGCACAGACAGCCGTAGCCGTGTCGGGGGAGCAGGAGCAGCAGGTCGGCAACGCCCGCCAGCATACCCTCGGCTTTGAGCACACGCGCCTGTGTCGCCGATGTCCGCACCCCGTTGGGGACGGCAATTAGCAGTGAGGCGTATTCGGGGTATTGCAGACGGAACCAGCGGACGCAGGCGGTTTGCAGTTGGTGTTCGGGGTGTCTCATTTCTCTATGTATTCTATTATTTTATCAAGCGGATAGCCATTTATTGTTTGTTCTGAAAAATCAACACTTTCCACTTTTAGCCTTAGAGTGCAAAGATAGTGTTTGACTATTATCTCGTCATTCCCGCCAAATCGAATGTTGTCAAATTGTTCCTCTGTCATTTCTTTTTTTCACAATTGCAGATGTTTAATTTGTGCTTATGAGTATTGAGGTCCAGTTTTTGTTTTTGTCTGCGACATGCCAATCCGCGCCGCTTTTTGTCAGCAGTTCCAGCAGAGGGTCGGCGAACATGAGGTCGGGGTTGGCGGTTACCTGTATGTGGTGTGTGCCGCTACAGCACCAGTGCCCGACACATACCGCCACGTCCACTGGCAAGGCGTCAATGGCCTGCCGCAGTTCCATCGCTGTCATTGTTTTTCTCCCTTCTGTTCGTTGTCCTCCCCCTCAACAAAGCCACGCAGAGCCTTTTCAACTGATTTGAAGTCCTCGGAGAAATAGTGTTTGGCATCTACACCCATCATACTTTCAAATGTGCTGACGAAAGCGTCAAACGAGGTGTTGAGGTTGTCTATCTTGCTCTTTATCTTTCCGCTGCGGAGCGAGTGCCCGTTGGAAAGGGTTATCTTCCGGAGCTCAATCTCCACCTCGTCTGTCCAGTCCATTGCTATTGACGAGAGCAGATATACGCCGCTGATGAGTTTGTTGAGTTTCTTGAAAACGGGCATGGCGATAAGTTCGTCCCGTTGGTCTTTTGTAAGTTTCGGCATGTTATTTCTCTGTTTTTTTGGTTAGTCTGTCGCAAAAATCTGTCAGCACTTCAACAAATTCCTCGATTTTCATACCTCTCTTTCTATATCTACCGTAATAAACCACACATCATAACTTTTAATGATGCGTACATCAAAGGGGTGTATCTCCGCTGTGACGCAAGCGTTGTTGAGAGCTTGCAGTGTGAAGTTGTTCCACACTTTTATTCTGAACTGCCCCTTATCAGACTGCCATTCTATGCAGTCATGCGTAAAAGCTTCTCCGCTTTCACTGTCATCCAATATGGTGTCAGCGAACTTTACTATTTTTTTCCACATAGCAAATGTGGCCTTCTGATTTTTCTTTTCTTCCATTTTGTATTATTTATTAGTCAAACTTTATTTTTCTTTCGGGCTCACGGAATATGTATCTCTCACCCTCTTCGATGTAGTACTCTGTTGAAATCCAGCCGCGGCATTTATCCGCAAGCTCACGGATTAACTTTGCGGCGTAGTCATCTCCTTGCTTGTGCAGCATTTCGGCATAATCAAAGAGATTACGCTCCGCGGCTTCGAGAAGTTTTTGCGGGTCGCCAAAGTTGTCTTTACAGGCAGTTACTTCAAGTGTTCCCTCGTCACCTGCCCATTCATAGTCATCAGTGGTTATGTCGCCATCTTTTTCAAGGACGGTTACTACTCTAACATTTTTGAACGTTACTTCTGGTTGCTCCACGTTCCAAGGAGCGTCTGATGAATTATATGTTCTGTCCATTGCTTGTTTGTTTTTTTTAGTGATTACTTCTTTCAATCTCCCGTTCGGGCAAACACAGCGGACCGTACTTGTACAGTGTCCACGTGTTATGTTTCAAATCGTAGCCTCGGAAATCCAAAATCATTTGGAGTTCTTTCATATCATCGGCTTCGATATTGACGATACCGCCTCTGCCTTGGAATATGGCGATGCGGTAATAGATTTTGGTAATCTTTTGCAAAAATTGTTTCATCTTGTTTGTTTTTTTTAGTTTGCATTTGCAAAGATACAGAAAAAAAGTGAATAAGCAAGCAAAAGGGTAAATAAAATAAAAATAAATTTGATTATTGCTTGTTTTTCAGTTGTTTGTATTCGTGTTATTATTTTTGTAAGTTTTTTTTTTTTCTAATTTTTAATTCAAAAAAAATGTTTTTTCTGTCGTTTTTATAAGAAATATATCTTTGCAAAAAAACACAGATGAAAAAAAACATTTTTTATTGCATTAGTGTGCTGCTCCATGTGCCTGCACGCACAGCACCTCGAATTTAAAGGACACTCGATAAACGGCAAGCTGGAGAACTTTGTAGCTTTGTTGGAACGCGATGGTTTTGTGGTAATAGGAAAATCTGACAAGGAACCTGTTCAAAAATAATGTAAAATTAGAAGTCCCCTAAAAAATAGGCAGGTCTCCGCCCATCGGCTGGTTTATCATAATGCACCCCAGCAGCTCCCCAAGCACATAATACCTGCTTGCGTCCATGCAGTGGTTGAACGCGTCCACAGGCTGGTTTATCAGCTGCCCGTCCTTGTCCTTGTCCCATGTGTAGTTCTGTATCTCCGTTATAAGGTTAAGGCTTCGTTTTGTTAGGTGCAGGTTCATTGTTTTCATCTTGTCGATACCCGCCACAATGGAGCCGGCAAACTTGCGCACCGGATATATTAGCACCCCGCTGTTGGCTATCTCCTGTATCAGACGTGGGTCGGCACTGTCGGCTATCACTTTCAGCCTGTCGGCTTTGGCTTTCAGCTCACGCACTATGTCGGAGGACAGCATTTCTGTTTTGTAGAAAAGCTCGTCTAAATAAAGGTCGTCGCCTATTATTCCGCACCTGACGGCGGCTGTGGGGTCGTTGGTGTAGCCGAAATCAAGCCCAACGGCCTCGTGTTTCACCCACTTTGGGAACTCGTCCACAATGTCGTATTTGTCGAACACCACGCCCTCGGTCTCGTCCGCCCAACGCCCCATTATGGTGTGTGCGTAGAGCTTGGGGTTGGTCACCTTAATCCGTTCCACCTCTCTCAAAAATTCATCGCCGAGATGTTCCATGTTGTCCAGATAGGTGGTGTGTATGTGCAGCACGCTGGGGTGTGTGCTTATCTGCACCGGAACGCCGTCAAAATATTCTATCCTGTGTGTCTGCTCTATGTAGTCGCGGTAGATGAAATGGTGCTTGTCGGTGGGGTTCATCACTATGATGATGCGGTTCTGTATTCCTTTCTGGCGGATGGAGAGCATTATTGTCATGAACTCGCGCTCGGATGTCCATTCCTCCGCCTCGTCGCACACAAAGGTGGTTATGCCGTGTATGGACTTGAGCTTTGCCGTCTGGTTGCCGCTGCTGGTCTTTATGCCACGGAACATTATCTTGCTTCCCGTCTGCACGTTCACCACGTCCTGTTTTGTGGCGCGGAAATAGGCCTCTGTGCCGTCGGTCTCCACTTTCTCCATAAATTCGGGTATCACCGAAAGCTCGGCGGATGTCATCGTGTAGCGCGAGAAAAGTATGTTGTGGACAACCTTTTCGCGCTCTCCCTGTTCGTTTGTAGTGTGTTTCACCTCGAAAGAGAGCCTTTCGAGGAACGTTGATACGGCAAACGACTTGCCGGAGCCACGTCCGCCTGTAATCAGGATTATGGGCTTCTCCGTGTCGTTGTACAGCGGATAATAGACGGGGTGTGTGCTTATCATTCCTCTGTGTTTTGCTTCGACTTAAGTTCTATCTCCCTCTCAATCCAGCGGCCTACGTCCACGCCCTCGTCGGTGGTGTGGCGGAGTGTTACCTCCTCGCCGAAGCCCTCTTCTCTGCCGAGAGTGGCGATGAAGTATCTCAACATCTGCGGGTCGGGTCGTTCCTGCCAGCCTATGAATTTGCCGTTCTCGTCTTTCATCGGAACTCCGAAAGCGAGTATCTGGGCTGTGGTGAGGCAGTTGTCGAGGAGCTTTTTGCGGCTTTCATCGATGGCCTGCGCGAAATCGGGGTCTTTCTTCGCCCAAGTCCAGAGCGTTGTGCGGTTCACCCCCAGTAGTTTGGCGGTGTTGGTGAGGTTGCCCTCGGTCTGTTTCAGCGCCTCCTGCAACTGTTCGAGTGGTGGTTTTTTGTATTCTGCCATAATATGTTTGTGTTTAGCCTCTTACGCGCGTGTGCGCGTGAAGACTGTTGTTTTTGTTGGTTATTTTCCAGTATTTTGCGTATCGTTTGCTTCGAAATCGGATGCTATTTTCATAATCAGTTCCTCGCCTTTTATGATATAGGCGTTTGGCGGGAAGTCAAAGGCTTCGAGAAATTCGGTCATGTTGCGTGTGTCGTCGAAAGAGAGCATGAGATAGGCCATTTGTTTTCCGGCCTTTTCCATGCCCTGTTCCATCTGTTTGGCTTTTATTTCTTTTACGTGGTCTATGGCGGCCTGCCGTTCTTCTTCGGTGGAGTGGGCTGGTGTCGGTTCTGTGGGTGGTTCGTCATTCTCAAAAGGTATTGTAACATCATCGGTTGGTTGCAGGCTTTGGGTGTAATTGGCCAGTGCTTCTTTTTCAACCAATGCGTCGGTCAGGGTGTTTACTGCCTCCTGCACCTGCATTCCCATCATGGAGAGGTCGTAATCGGAAAGTCCTGCGTTGGTGTAGTCTATATCCGGCACCATATCCGCCAGACGGTCGTAATCCCACTCTCCCTGTGCGTTGGGGTTGTTGAGCAGGATGAGCAGCTCTTTTTCCGCCGTTTCGTCCATGTCGATGAGGTCGCAACGTATAGAGTAGTCGTTTTGGTGGGTTTCGGGATTGTAATGTTGCAGTTCGTCCATTGCGGTCAGTCGTTGGTGTCCCGAAACAAGGGTGTTGCCTGTGCGGCTGTTCACGACTATGCCGCCCACCAAGCCGAATGTCTTGATGCCTTTTTTCAAGGTTTTCAGGTTCTCGGCTGTGATGCGGCGCGGGTTGTAGTCCGCAAAACGTATCTGCGAGCGCAGCATCTCCACGTTCTGCGAAGTGTAGTATTCAGACAGCGTTTCGGCTGTGTAAGATTGCCCATTCTTTTTGCCCATTGTTATTTTTTTTTTTTTTGTTATTGTTTGGTTGTTTCAAATATTTGTCGTAACTTTGCAGTTTGAAAAGGTTGGGTAGAGCCACGATGTGCGGAACGGTGGCATGGCTTCTGCCAAGAAGAGATGATGAGCAATTCGACCTTGCCGCTCAACCTTTTTTTTATATTTTTCTGTACTTTTTCATTTGAAATTCAATTGGGTTTGTAACTTTACCGGCAGTAACAAGGTTTACTCTTGTCGTTTTTCTCCCTTTTATTTTTAGTTCATAATTCGGGTGAATAATGAACTTGGTTTTATAATCTGTGTAAATGAATTTATCGCCATCATAATATAAATCCATAGTTTTACGACTGTCGGGAAATCGAATAAAATCCTTGTCGGAAACAACGAGACCTTTTGCTTGTTTACTCTCCCTCAAAGCATGAGTTATACCCTTCGCTGAGAAGTATACTGACTTTGACGAAAGGCGTATGCCGTTATTATCGGCAAAATCTGACATCCTCTTTTCTACACGTCCTATAGAGAACGGCTGACGTTTTGAATATCCAAGTTGATGAATCTCGGAAAGCATGGAGCGGATTTTTGCTCTCGCCCCATGCAATGCTCTATACTGGTATATATCTCCGCTGTCGCCCGACATGGCGTTTTGCTTTATCCGTTTGCCAGTCCCATGTAAGTGGAACGTGATACCTTGCCTATGTCCATCTCACGCGTCAATGCCAGAGCTCTATCCCTTCGGTTGTAGTATGCGGAGCCGTCAAAATTTGCTCTGATATGGTTGTGCGCATTCTGTATATATCTTTTTGAAATGTCGGCGATGCGACTTGCCCTTGATTTGTTCCCGCTCTTAACCGCACTGTCTGCTAAGTTGAGAGCCTGTATTGCAATATCTGATGCTGATTTCTTTCTTGCCATAATTTTAATTTATCCGTTTGTGAGACCCATGTAAGTGGAACGGGATACCTTGGGGTCGTCGTCGTGAAAAATAAATCCAGGTCCATGATTGCCGGGCCATTGTCTTTCGTTCTCATTTTGAGTACCCGCAAATCTATTACCTGCTGCCTCATGATTTGTCATCCCCGTAGCTCTCCTAATATTTTCTATATAGCGCGATGCTATCATTCTCGATCTGTGATACCTTTTAATATCATTAGGAGTCCCGTCCACCCCTCTTGTCTTTATTATTGTTGCCCGTATTCTTTCCAGCTGACTGGCTATATCGGTTATTGATTTTCTTTTTCTTGCCATGATTTTAATCTCCTATATTTTGGTTATTGTAATGATATTCAAACAAAATGCGCCGCGACATCGGGAAAGCCTCGTACATCCTCTCCAAGTCCTGCGGGGCGTTGCGCTCCATCCACAGGTAGCAGTCGGGGTTGAAGCCCACGCCGTTACTCGCGTTCTTGCCGTATCGCACGGGCGAGGGCAGGCGGTTTTGCCGCATATATGCCAGAACCTCTTTCTGCGTCCACGTGGCAATGGGGTAGCACATGCCTTTGTTGGTGTAGTGCCGCTCCTTGTATGTGCCGAGCATCAGGCGGCGGTTGAGGCTGTCGGCCTGCTTCATTCCCAGAAAAACGTTCTGAACGCCCGTGGCCTCACGCACCATGCCGACAACATCGGACAGCTTGTAGAGTTTCTGCTTGGGGTCGGGGGTGCAGTAAAGCCCTGCGCGGCGGATATACGAGATGTTCCAATGCGGCACCTGCATAAGCTCCACGTTTGGGTATTTGGCGAGCGAGGCGTTGAGGAAACGGTCGATATGCTCCAAGCCTTTGACAAAGTACATGAACACGCACACCACACGGCGGAAACGCGGCGCCACGAGGTCGAGCGTAACAAGGCTGTCCTTGCCGGTGGAGTTGAACACAACGCACTCGTCCGCCTGCTGACGGACAAACGCTATTGTATCCTGTGCCTGCTGTAACTTGCTCATGGGTGTCTTTATCCTTGAAGATTTTGCAAAGATACAGAGCAAACGGCTGATAACGCCATTCTTTGCCGGGCAAAACGTTACTTTTCCAGTTAAGTAAAAAAGTTTGGTGGGGCATAAAAAAAAGAGACTGCAAAACAGTCCCTTTTTCGTTGCGTTGCTGGTTGTTGTTCAGCCTCCTGCGAGACCGAAAGCAACACGCATGTCGTAGTAACGCTGGCGGCGGGAGATTGTTCTCCCCTGACGGCCAACTTTTCCGCCATCGCCCCGCAGTTTGTTGGAGAACTGCCCGTTGGATGGGTTTCTGCCATAGCGAGAGGACACATCGGTAGCGGCCTGGTAGCCTCCTTTATAGTTTTGACCTCTGCCGGTAGAAATTGAAGGGTTGTTACTCAATTTTGCTTTTACCGTTTTTTTTGCCATGGTGTGTTTGTTGAATAAAGTTAGTACTACTTCTCGCCTGCAAAGATACTATAAAAAACGGCTGTGCCGTGTGCGGTTTCGGCACTTAACGGGTTAAGGCAAAAAAAAATGAAAAAGGCGGCTCGGTGGCCGCCTTTGGTGCTGGTGTTGAGGCTGTCAGGGGTTGAGTCTGCGGTCGGCTATGTCAAGCTGCATAGAGGCCGACAGCATGTCGTCCACATCGTCAATCTCAAAGCCTATAACGCTGGTGCAGTCTGCAAGCTCGTCTCGCTTGTAGCGGTGCTCGAACTCGCGGCACAATTCATCCAACTGCTGTCTCACGTCCACTATGGCCATAAGGTCTCTGGTGCGCTGCGAAATGTTGTACTGTTGTCTTGTCTTTGCTGTATATTTGGCTGTCTTTTTCATCTTTATGTCGTTTTTTTTATTGTTATTACTGTTTTTTTTTGAAAAGGGGGGACGGACTTTGCCGCCCCCGGTTATGTTTTATTTGTCCTGCAAGGCGCGGGCAAGGTCTGCTATCTCGGCTTTCAGCTCTGCCACAATCTCGAACAGCTTTCGTAGCTCGTTGATTGTGTATGTGTCACCGTTGCCGATGTGGTTAATGAAAATGCCGCTGTTAGTGATGTTGCCGAATGTCTGCCGGTTGAATATCGAGGGTTGTTGTTTTTCGTTCTGTGTCATGTCCATGCCCCCCCCGTTATTTGTTGATGAAACCTTGCAGAAACATACGGCCTTTCTCTGTTATCACCGTGGTGAGGCTCGTGCCTACCGTGCCGTCTTTGTGAAAGAATTTTGCCGTGCGCGTGGCGAAAAGCTTCTGCCCGGCGTATCTTGCCGTGGGCATGTACTGGCCGCTCTGGCGGTAAAGTACTTTTTTCTGCAATAGCACCTGTATAAAGCCGCCGACACTGCGAAATCCCAAATCCTTGGCCACCTGCGTGAGGGTGTAGGTCGATGTGCTTTGAAGCACCTCTTGCGTGTACTCTGCCAGCGGCGCAAGCTGCTTTATCTCTTCTGTCTGCGCCTCTATCGTGCTCTCGGCCATCTGCAGGCGCTGCTGTGTGCGTCTGATGGTCTCGTCTGCCACTTTCAAGGCTTTCGCCATTATCATTTCTGGCGTGTCGGTGTCCTGTGTGGCTATGTAGCCGCCGTTTTTGCGGATTGAGGGCAGCACCTCGCCGCATACCCAGTCCTGGAAAGGCTCGGCCTGTGGCTTGTCGCTTCGCATGATTAGGCGATAAAGATTTTGCTCGTTGATAAAGGTAGTTAGTTGATTACCCCCGCCCTCACTCAAAGTTAGGGCGTGTAAATCAACAAGTTGCATGCCCTTTTCGTTTAAACGCTGTTTTGCTTTTGACGGATTGCTGATTTCCAGTACTTTACAGATGTCTGCGAGGCAGAATAAGGGGTTTTCACTTGTCCCGGCTGTGCGGATTTGCCCGAACTGGGCGTTTTCAAAGATTTGCACCTGCCCGTTTACCGTCTGGGCTTGACTTTCGTTTTTGTTCATTGTACTTTAATGATTTAAGAACATAAAAAATGCTTGGTGTTGTTCAGGTTCATTAAAGCAAAAACCTCGTGGGCGTTACCGCTACCACACACCAAGCGTTAGTTTTCGTTTTTTGGCATAAAAAAATCCGCGTCAATCGACAGCGGTTAATCTATGCCGCTTTAATGGGTTTGAACGCCGCAAAGTTACGACGTTTTTTTCGATTGGCAAAATTTTTTTTCATCTTTTTTGCAAAGTATTTTTCAACGAATTGTATTTCAGTGGGTTGCAAAGGTGATTTTTTTAGCAAAAGCAAGGATAAGGTGCGTTTTTTTAGCCGGAAATGAGGCCGTTTTGCTGTATTTTTCTGTTTTGTTTTACAATTTTGTCCCTGTCTGCTATCATATCGTCGTAGCTGTTGTATGTCTTAACAGTTGCGAGCTGTATGTTCGCACTTTTATCGTATCTTCTAATAATTTCGTCAATGTTGTTTGGAAGTATCATGGCTACAATGTCTGGTTTTCCATCTGAAGGTGTCCAGTCGTCAGGAGCATATTGTTCGAGAAATGGTGTTTTGCCAGTTGCTTTCGCTCCGTATATTGCGTACATATTCTGCAACCCGCCCCCATAGCAGTCTAATTTTCTACCACCAGCCGCCACTGCAAACGGTAGGAGTTTGCCAAGTTTTCCGCCTCCGCCCGCACTGAACAAAGACACAACATCTCCGTCTTTCTTTATGGCGATGCCGCTTTTGCCATCTGCTGTGAGGTAGCAACGCATTCCCCTATATTCTTTCACCGTATGCACATCTACCATCCAACCGTGCTTGTTGCTCTTCTTGCCTGCTGATATTGCTTTGTGGAATTGCGATGCGGAAACTCTTGTTATGGATTGGTTTGTTGGTGTTATTCCATTTGCCCTTAACAGCCTGTCCACTTTTAGGCTTAGGGCTCTCGCACGATGGATATTCGTAACCCTGTATATTCTTTTCTTTGCCATTTCACATTACCAACATTGCCGCAAATTCTTGCGGCGAGTTATACTCCATCGCATTTTCAATCACATGTTCGGGATAATTTTTAACTGCGTTGATTTCATCATCGTAGTTAGCTGGATGTTTGCCCTCATATACAGGTATTTCTTTAATTTCATTAATCACAGCTTTGCGGAAACTCTCAATTTCTTCTTTAGTGTGCTTCATGGCAGTAACAGTTTGTATAAAAATGAAATGTTTTTTCTCAATGTTTCGGCTTCGGGAAGCAGTTTCAAGGTTTTTTCGTCCATGTACGTGCGTTTGTTAAGTTCTATCATCATTGATTGGTACTTGAAAGGCATTGCGGGCGCCATGCTGTTGGAATAAGGGCTGTTGAATGCGACTGAGTAACCTGCCTTTTCAAATGTGTTTTTGACTGTTTGTAAAGTCTCGTCGTCGGGCTTCGACCAGTCATCGTTATAGCCGATGCAAATATCCACATCTGACTTGTCGGAGGGAAAAGAATGACAGTCCAGCAAGAGCGTGTTGGGTGTCAGGTTGTCGTGAAGTTTCTGTTTGTGGGCTTGGTAATAGTCCATCAACGTTTTGTTTTGCTCTGGGGTTATTGTCCTGTGGTTGCCGTCGAAGTCGGTGTATAAGATGCCTTGTCCGTTTTTTTCCATCGGGTCGTTTTCAAGTCTCTCGCAGTCCACCACAAAACGGGATAGGTACGCCGCCACTGCCGCCACATTCGGCTGTCCTTGGTCGAAAAGCCAGTCGGTATGCCAGTCGGTAAGGTATAGCACACTTTCCGACAGTTTGCCGTAGTCTGCCCAGCCTGCATTGTGCAGGCCGCCAATCGAGGCATGGGGTATGTTCAGCAATATGTGCGGGTATCTGCCTTTCATTTTTTTATTACACTTTTACAAAGCACTTTGCCGAGGTCATATACCACCTGTTCGGCCACCCACCAACCGCCATCTTCAAGCTCGAACTGTATAATCTCGCCATTTTCATCGACAAAAATTTCGGTGTGTTCGCCTTTAACCTCAATCAATGCACTGTCGCGTTCTCTGTTGTAGCCTACAAAAAACAATATGGCATCGTAGTGTATGGGTATAGCATTGTCGTGTTCGTCATTCACAGCATATCCGTCTTTGTCTATCTGTACCAGTTTTTTCTCGGTGAACGGCTTTATCTCTCTGAACTCTTGCGTTTTTTCGCCGCTCAAAATCTGGTCGAACCATTTTTGTTTGATGATTAGCTGTATTACTTTTTTGCCTTGTCTTTCAAGGTCTTTCGCCATTTCTTTGGGTGTCTTGTCCATTGTGTATTTATTTTGGTTTATAATTATTCTCTATTTTAGGCATGCGATAAAAAGTGCCACTATTGAGGCGCAGGCCGCTGTTGCTGACATTGCCGTGGTTATTATCCATTTCCAATTTACGGGGTTGTGCAGGCCGGGGTTTTCGGCTATGTACTGTCTGCCGTAGTCCGTTAGCCGTGTGTCTGCAACGGCACGGCCATCGTCCCTTGCCACAGCAACAAGCATTTCTCTCTCAAGCCCTGCAAGCCCTGCTATGTAGGTGCTGCGGGGATATGTGTTGGGGCATTCTTTGCCCGTGGCTACACTCCTCAACACTTGTTTTTCGCACTTGGTAAGTTGTATCCTTTTCATCGGTGCAAAGATACGATTTTTTTTCGTATCTCTGCACCGTTGTTTTTGTTTTGTCAGCACTCTGTTATTTCGCCGTGTCTGTAAACACCGTTGAAATATTTGTCTCTCTCTATTTTGCCGCCAAACCTGCCTATTCTCACGCTTTCAAGCTCTGAAAGGGTGAAATAGCCCATTTCTTTATCGAACAAATCCACAAGTCCGAAAAACAGCCAGTCGCCATCGCCTTGCCTTTCGGCCTCAAATACGTACCAAGTGCCTGCCCCGTAGGGGTTGAAAAATTTGCATATCACTTCTTTCTCTGCTTTGCTTTCTGTGCTGTACAGTGGCACAGCGTTCAGCTTCTTTTCGATTTCTTTTGTTATCAGTTTCATTTTCTTTGTTGTTTTTATTGTTATTATTTTTTTTAATTTTAATTTGATAATGCAAAGTTACAACTATTATTTTAATTGACAAAATAAATTTGTGTTTATTTTTTAATTTTAACACTCAAATTATTTTAATATATTTAATATTGGCATTTTAATTTTGTTGTCAATATCGCATTTTTAACATTGTTATTATCGCATTTCTTTTAATTTTTTGCTGTAAATTCAAATAATTTTCGTATTTTTGCACATCAATTTTTAAACAGACAATATGGACATAAGAAAAAGAGTAAAAGAGCTTTGCAGGCTGCAGGGCATAACGCAGAAAGAGCTTGCGGGCAAGATAGGCATAACGGAGATAAGTTTGAACGCCACGCTCAAGGCAGGCAAAGACCCCCGAATTTCCACCCTCGAAAAGATAGCCGCCGGGCTTGGCGTTCCGGTGGCCGCGTTGCTGGCGGACGGCACTCCGACCACCGACAATGAGC
Organism: uncultured Bacteroidales bacterium; assembly: GCA_937915785.1. GTDB lineage: Bacteria > Bacteroidota > Bacteroidia > Bacteroidales > P3 > UBA1219. The sequence continues at coordinate 12,207 of CALGGY010000027.1, read as the reverse complement.
CTGTTGTGGTTCACTCGCCGTTTTCCCGTTGTCCTCACTGCGGCGGCAAGATAGAGCTTTATGTTAAGGCGGTGGGTGAGGAGCGACCGGAATAGCCGTCATCCCTTCGGCTGTTCTCCCAAGTATTTGTTTATGGCGGCCACGCACTCGTCGCACAGCAGGGCGAAATCGGTCTGCCGCCGGTATAGGAAAAGCAGGTCTCTTTTCAGCGGTGTGGCTTTGCCAATGCCCATTATCCCGCGCAGGTATCGCTCCATGTTCCCGTTGAGCCTCCGCCGGTAGAAAAGCACCTCGCGCTGGAGGCACCATGCCACCGAGAAAATCTCGACACGTCGCGCCATCCAGTCGGAAGCGCCGGCGGTCGATGTCTCAACAATAAGGCGGATGTCGGTGAGCTGCTTGTCGGTGAGTTCAGGTGTGCCGGTGTCCAACAGTTCGCCAAGCTCGGCCTCGGCTTTTCTTCTCTGTTCGGCCAGTTTCAGGCACTGGTTTATGTGTTCCTCGTTTTTTTTCATTGTTTGGTTATTTGCGGTAAGATTTTTGGTTGCTGTCGTAGGTCATGGTGTTGCACATCTCGCGCAGGCGGTCGGCGGTGCGTTCCCCGTATCGCTCCCTTATCTCGTCGGGGGTGAGGTTGGTGGTGATGACGGTGAACAGCTGGCGGTCGTAGCGGTTGGCTATCAGCTCCACAAGGGGGTTGTACTCGTTGCCGTACACCTTTACCGCCAGTTGCTCCACGCCGAGGTCGTCGATGCCGAGCAAGGGGTATCTTACCATCTTTTTCAGCAGGTCGCTTTCACGCCGTGCGGCGTCGGCGATGTCCTGTGCGGTTACGATTTTCATCGGTTGCTGCGCCGCTATCTGCACCACCGCCTGTATAGTGCGGAGCATAGTGGTCTTGCCGACTCCAACATATCCGGCAAGCAACAGCCCCACCTTTGGGCGGTTTGTCAGCCATCGGGCTATGTCGGCAATGGTTTTCTGTGTGTAGCTGTCGGAGAGGTACATACAGCCACGCTGTGCCACCTGCGAGCGGTAGGCATGCTCCACGTACAGCGGCACTTTTTCGCCAAAACGGGCGAGGGTGAAACGCTGCTGTTGCGGTGTGCGTGCGGCAAGCTGCTGAATGAAGTACTCCACGCTGCACTGCTCACGCTCCGCCTTTGCTTGTTCGGCCTGCCGTTGTCGCTGCTCCCGCAACCGTTTTGCTTCGGCGGCAATGCTGTCGGCATAACGCTCGTATTCCTCCAGCTGTTTCGCCTGCTCGTCGGAACGTTGTTGTTTAGGCAAGCGTTTTATAGCGCAATATTGTGGGTGTGTTATCATGGTTTTGTGCTTTATTGGTTAAAAATCGGTTGAATATCCGCCTGTGGGCTTTGTTACGTGCAGGCGGTCGTTGGTTGTCGGGGTCTTGTGGTTGTCGTAGTTGCCCGAAAGCACTTTGTCAAAATTGGCGGGCTTAATAAGCCAGTCAAATGTAGCATGGAAACCGCTTGTGTTCTGCCCTTTCAAAAAATCGCTTGCGACAGCTTTCGTTATCATCCGGACAAAAGCCTCTTTGCCGTGTTCGCGTATCCGGGCGCGGATATTTTTTTTCCGCTGCTCGGAGATTGGATATAGAACTCTCCCAAAGACGCAGTTTGTCTCTTGATTGAAAAAGCTTATCAGCTTTTCAAAATTGATTTCATCTGTCTGCGGCGTTGGAAAATTTTCATTTTTCAACGAATCAATCTTTGATTGATTATTATCATTTACATTTACATTATCAATTATACATTCTTCATTAGCTTGTGGTTTGCTTGCCGTTTGCTTGCCGTTTGCTTGTGGTTTGCTTGTGGTTTGCTTGCCGTTTGCTTGTGGTTTGCTTGTGGTTTGCTTACCGTTTGCTTGTGGCTTGCTTGTGGTTTGCTTACCGTTTGCTTGTGGCTCGGTTGCTTTTTTACCACCTTTGCTACCATTAGACCGCTTGGCTTCATTGGCGTCGAGCTGCGGTTTTATCAGTGTGAAAATGCTACGAGCGACGGGCTTCAGATTTTCAGTTGTTATACCGTTTAGGCCATACTCCATTATGGCCGTGTACACTTCTCCCTGAATATCTCTCGGCAAATCCTTTATCGCCTCGTAGAAACTTCTGTAAAATATAAATGATTTTCGTTGTCCTAATGTATCGCTCATTCTTTCTCCCTCCATAATTTATCGGGGTCGGGTATCTCGACATTGAGAAAATCCCTGCCGTAGTTACGCAACTGTTCGCAATACTCGCTAAACATAGCCGTGTCCATATTTGCTGTACTGCTTCCTATTTCCACTACCTCGCCAGTGAGTTTGTTCACGTGCCTTGTCTTGCGGAACATGCCCTTGAAAAACTCATGCACCTCGTCGGTGGTGGTGAACTCCCAGCCTTCGGCGTTGAGGGCGGTGAGAAGCAGGGGGTATATGCAGCCCCACAGCCAAGCGTTCTGGTCGAGCGAGCGGGTGTTGCGTATGCGTTTCACCTCCACCATATAGCTTCCGCTTTTGGCCGACGCAAAATAGTTGGCTATCGGCCTGATGTCGAACAGACCGCCTTCATCCTTTTTTACAATAACCCTCTCCATTGTCGGATATGTTTTTAAACAATTTTCCCCTGTCGGCTGCCACCTTGTGGCCAATGTGAAATACTGCGTCGCCTAATTTCCCCTCGCCCCACAGCCTGTAAAATGTGTTGCGGTTTATGTTCAGCGCGGCGGCGATGTTGCTCGCTCCATATATCAGCCCATATTCGGCTGGCGGATTGCTGTCCTGCCTTTGGTCGAGTATTTCCGAAAGCTTTTCTTCGAGTATGTCGCCAACCAATTTAGCCAGCTCGCCCCGTGTCATCGTAACCATCATGGAGTTGTCGAGCTCCCTTGCCCGTTGTTCGTCTATCATAACTCTTTCTTTATTATCTTATACACTGTAACCCAGTGCATGTGCATTTTCTTGGCTATATCCTCGTAGATGTCCATTTTGGAGGTGTAAGTGCGTTCGTACTTCTGATATAGCTCCACCACCTTTTCGTGGCGTTTGCGTTTGCGTTTTTGGAAATCTGTCTCTTTCCGGTTTCTTTTTCCTGTAATCATATCACATTAAATTCAATTGTTTGTATTTATTTTCTTTCTGTGGCATAAAGCTCATTTTCGGGCATATTAGCGTAAGTATCTGCGTTGTGGCTTTGGCGTAGAAATCTTTTTTTATCTCAAAACCGTACGCCCTGCGGTTGCAGTTGCCGGCGGCAAGCAGTGTTGTTCCGCTCCCCGCTGTGGGGTCAATCACCACATCGCCCTCGTCTGTAAATAGTTCGATGATTTTTTCCAGCAGCGGAACGGGCTTTTGCGTTGGATGCACTTTCGGCGTTTTGGTATCCCTGCCCCAGTCGAAACAGTTGAATATCATTCGGCCTTGATTGTTGAACTTGGGGAGTTTGTCCTTGTACAGCACCAACCCGTATTCGCAGTTGCCCACGATTTTCATGTTCGCTTTCAAAACTTGTGCAGAGAAGTTTTTTCGGAACACAAGCGGAATATAGTGCTTGAAACCGTATCGCTCGCCCAAGTCGATGTAATAATGCAGCTGCTCGAAAGCACAGAATATCACCATGCAGGGAGATTGGCTTTTTTCACCTACATTTTTCGGCTCTTTCACCAACATTTGTGAACAGAAGTGCATGAACTCGGCTGGGCGGAAGTCCTTGTCGGTGTCGAAAAACTCCTTGCCCGCCAACTCACTCTCGCCATTTTTGTTGTCGCCGTCCTTGTACCATGCCGGATTGCTGGCGTAGGCATTAACCCCAAGATTGTATGGCGGGTCGGCAATAATCAGCTGCGCGTGTGGTATGCCGTACACCTTGAAGTTTTGGAAGTGGTCGTTGAAAAGCTCTATTTTTTTCATTTTTGTTTTTCGTCTAACATTATCACTCGCCATTGGCGTATTGGCTGGAAGGTGTCGAAGCTCGTTCCGTTGAAACGATACACGGAGAACGGCATCATCTCGCTGTCGGTCTCGCAAAGGTATTCGCCTATGCAGTGGTCTTTCAGGTGCTTGTACTGCGAAGGCAGGCCAGTGAGCCAGCCGCCAGTGTCATACAATGGGCGATAGTTCTCGTTGTCTATCGCTACCTCTATCTTTTTTTGGCAGTAGTTTTCGACTGCGGTTTCAATTTGTGTCATCGTTTCTCTTTCCATTATATTGTGTTTTTTATTTGTTAGTATTCGCACCGCAGGTGGGCAACGCTCCCACGCTCATCCTACTGTTGTCATCCCGTTGCTCTGTTTTACGGGCTTTCTGCGGTGTCCGGCTCTTGCCGGATGGGGTACCTCTTGCAGGTTTTGGCGAACCAGCCGCAGGGGGCGGAGTCGAACCGCCTAATGTCTCAGGTTCCAGAGCGACACGGCAGCCAATTTTTCAGTACTGGAACTTTATGGTTGTGCCGTGCCCCGTTACTATCGTCGCGCCTATCCGTTTAGCGCGCTATCCCTGCGAAAACGGGGCGGAATTAAAATGTCGCTTTGATGGTGATTATGTTTGAAAAATGCTAATTTACAATGCGACGAAAAAGTAGATAGGATTCCGCCCCGATACAATGGAAGAACTCAGCCTTTTTTTCGGGAGGGGGGAGGCTTAACCCCCGATAGCGTCAGCCGAATATGGTCGTCGTAGAACGGTCAATATCGGCGATGTTGTCGTTGATAAAGGCTATTAGCTCGGTGCATTGGCGTTCAAGCTCCACCTCTATTTTTCCCTTGTCAAAGGTGGGGTAGAACTCTTTGTAAGTGCTAATCTGCTTGCCGCTGAACTCCACCACATCGTATTGGAAATAGTCGCTCCGTATGCCCATCTGCCCAAGGCAATAGGGATATACCCTATGTTGCCAGTGGTTACGGAACTTGCCCACAGTGTAGCTCTTGGTGGTCTTTATGTCGTGCACACCGTACGGCATAAGTTCGTCAATGTATCCGTACAGCGTTACGTCTGCGGTGGACAGGTGCAGCACACCCTCGCACCGGAACTGCGGCACTGCCTTTGCCCCGTTTTGGGTGTATTGCGCCGCAAACTGCCTGCAAAGGTCGGTAGGGAACTCAAACGTGAAACCGTCCATCTGTGCCACGATAACGCCGCGCTCTTTGTCGCCGGCAATAGTGATGTCGTCGCGCTTGGTGGGCTGGTTGAGGATAAGGCAGTCTATAACCTCGTTGAAACATGTCCCACGGTCGGCGGCCTTACTCGGCTCACCGTCCACACGGTTGATGCTGTCTACAAGGCTCTGCTTTTGCAATGCCTTGAACTGTTCGGGAGTGTGGGGCGGTTTTTCGCTCCAGCCCCAATACTGTTCCCAAATAGTCTCGCTGTTCACAAAGTTGTCGTATGCGTCGAGCAATGTTGCCCAAAATCTAAATTTATTCATAGCACTTGGTTTCTTTGTTGTAAGTCAATTCCAATTCGGCCACCTTTGCGGCAAACGCCTGACGTGCATATTGTAGGCTGTTGCCTATGTGTTTCACAGTCCCCAATGCCGCAACAAACTGGTTGGCGGTGTCGGGGTCGGTAACGGACTGCACAAGGCCGTCTATTTCCTGTATCTTTGCGTCGTACTCCGCACGTTCCCACATTTTTTTCTCTATCATCGCGGCGTAGGGTTTGAGGATTTTCTCGGCGATGAAGTCGTTTTTGCCCGTTATCTTGCCGTTCTTGTCAATAATGGTGGGTATCTCCATGACGCTTGGCAGGTTGCAGGTGTTCTTCCCGTCGTTGCGGCTTGTGGGGTCGAATGTTATTGTGCGGCGTTGTCTGCCGTTTTCGGCTCTCATCTCCATGTAGCCGAGCAAGTCCACGTCCGTTACGATATTATTGTATGACTTTTCTCGAAGTGCTGGAACAAAAACGGTTTCTTCGCCATCTTTGCGTGTGTCGCGGTGGGCTACGAAGATTATGTTTTTGTTGAGCATGGAGAGGCTACGAGTGAACCAAGTAAACTCTTGATTAATGCCACTCCACTCCCTCACCTGCGGCTGGCGTGTTCCGCATTTGTAGCTGATGATGTAGTCCATCATCTTCCCTATTGTGTCCACTACGATAGTTCCGTACGGACTTAAATCCTCGTTGAACAGGGCTTGCACGTCCTGCCACTTCTCAAATTGCACAATGTCCACTGTGTTGAGGTGTTCGAGGTTCACTCGTTTCACCCCGTTGTCGAAGTCGAGGAGTAAGGGTTTGGGTGCGCTCAGGGCAAATGTGGTTTTGCCCATACCGGCTTGGCCATATATAATGGCCTTTACCGTTTGCGGTATTATAAGCTCTGCAGCTTTTTTTATAAGACTCATATTTGTATATATTATTGATTAGAAATTCGGGGTTAGATTTAGTTGCCGGAGGACTTCCCACAGCTCACTGTCGGTATAGTGGGCTGCCACATCCTCAGCCACACAGTTGTGGCTCTCGGCAATTTCGATAGCTCGTGCCCGGCTAATTTTTTTATGACTTTTTTCTGCCTCATAACCTTTTATATTTTTTTTCGTATATTTGCATATAGCGTTGGCTAAATAGTTTTGCAAAGATACAGAAAAAAAGTAAATTAACAAGAAAAAAAATTAATATCATTTTGAAAATAATTTTTATTTTATTGATATATAATTGGTTGACTATGGCAAAAAAAAAGGCAAAATCCCCCGAAAAAGACGAAAAAAGTGTCCGTGTTGCACAAATTCGCACCGTTTTTTGTGATGATGATAATCGTATTTTTGCCGAGCGTTTAGGCAAAGAGGAGTCTTATACAAGTCAAATTTGCAACGGGTCTAAGGCTATCGGCGGTAATCTCATCGAAACAATTTTGTCAGCATTTCCTAAAGTCGATGCCAATTGGCTTATCAAAGGACTGGGCAACATGATAATCAACGAGCAGAATTTTGGAGATGTAAATAACTCCGGCAGACAAAACCATGTGGGAAATGGTGATAATTACAACATCAATGACATACAGCCGTTGATATTCAGTCTTCAGGAAAAAATAGACGAACAGTCCAAGCTTATAAGGAAAATAATTAAGATAATGGCGGAATAAACATGAAATATAGCGTTCGTTTCGACCTGAAAGGCAAAAATTCGGTTTCAGACACCAAACATATACGTCTGCGAGTGTCGTGGGCTGGTCAGCGTGTGGAAATGCTCATAGGCTTGCAGGTCCCGGAGAGGTATTGGGACAACGGCAATATGCGTGTGCTTTCGCAATATAGAAGCAATGGCGCGACTGGAGCTGCCATGAATAAACAGCTGTCAGCTGTGGAGAGTTTTATTAACGATTTTTTTTCACGGTGCCACCTGCAAGGAGAGACACCTGCAACGAAAAAAGTGATAGGCGAGTTAAGGCTGTATTTTGGCAAAGGCAAGGCGGCCAACTCCGTTACAACATTGTTCGACTGCATGGACTTGTTCGCTGAGACAATGAGTGAACAAAATGGCTGGGCAAAAGGAACGACAGTGAAAATCCGAACAATAAAGAAACACCTGATGGACATTTCGCCGAAACTCGAATTTTCCGACCTCGACGAGCAGGGGCTTATGCTCTTTTTAAAATCGCTTATGAAAAAAGGGATGAGAAACACCACGATAGCAAAGGACATTGACATTCTGCGATGGTTTTTGCGATGGGCAGTAAAACATGGATATTCCGAAAACAGGGATTTCGAGATGTTTCGGCCAAAACTTAAAGGCACTGATGGAAACAGCAAGGAAATAATATACCTTGAATGGGAAGAACTAATCAAACTGTTCCATTATGATTTTGGCTCAAATCATCTTGGACTGGCGGCTGTTCGTGATGTGTTCTGCTTCTGTTGTTTCTCCGGCTTGCGGTATTCCGATGTGGCAAAATTGCGAGTGTCGGACATACGGGACGGTTATATAAGCGTTGTAACTCAAAAAACGACAGATGGACTGCGTGTGGAGCTCAACGACTTTTCTAAATCAATACTTGAAAAGCATGTAACAACCGACCGCTTGCGGAATGAACGAAACGCAAAAGCCTTGCCGGTTATAAGCAACCAACGCATGAACGACTATTTGAAAATAATAGGAAAAATGCTTGGGTTTGACATACCAATCCGGATTGTCTATTTCAAGGGTAGCACTCGCTACGAAGATGTGATACCGAAGTATGAACTTCTGACAACGCATTGCGCACGCCGCACATTCGTTGTTAATGCCTTGAGGCTTGGAATACCCGCCGAAGTTATAATGAAGTGGACAGGACACAGCGATTTCAAATCAATGAAGCCCTACGTTAAAATAGTGGACGAGCTTAAAGAACGGGAGATGTCGAAATTCAACCTGCTCAACAGTTCCCCAGAAATTCCCCGAAAATAGACTGTTGGTTTATGTGTTGTTTATGTCGTGTAAAATCAGAGGAAAACAAAAGACCCTTTCCTAAAAGGCAGTTTGTGCATAATTCAACACATCGGCAAACGACAGCGATATATAGGGTTTTAGTACCTCTCTTTCCGCTGAACGCAACTGGAGTAGGCAAATGGTTGCGTTTTTTTTATGGCAATTGTCGTTTTACGGTATTGTATTTGAGTAGTGAAAGAAAAAGTTTTAGCAATGAAAAGAGTTTTAGCACTTTTGGTGGTGTTGTCGATTGGGCAGATGTTTTTTGCCCAGCCGGCTGCTATGTGCGGCGACGAACCGCAGGTGTACATTTGTTCCGGTGGCAGCGCAAAGCGTTACCACAAAACCGACAAATGTCGAGGGTTGGGCAGTTGCAGCAAAGAAATAAAGAAAGTGGACAAGTATGTCGCCGAAGGCAAGGACCTCACTCCCTGCAAGTTGTGTTACAAAAACAACAATGAGTGATGACCGATTTTAATGTTACAGGGCTGATTATCAGCATTGTGCTGATAGGGGTTGTGTTTATGGCGGCCTATTATTTCAAGAAAAGGGTTGCCGAACGAAAAACCGACGTTGCAGTGCAGGGCAACAAGGGTTGCAGCATAGCGTTTTATCTGTTTTTGGCACTTCTTTTTATCGGCCTTGCCGTGGCATATCTTCTGTATCGTGCCAACGGCTGAAAGCCATTTTTATGTCCCTGTCTATTTTTTGGTATTAAGGCTTTGCCGGTACTCCGATGGCGACATGCCTACCTCGCGGTTGAAAAACCGGCTGAAGGAGGCAAGGTCGGGAAAGCCGAGCTCCTCGGCCACATCGCCCAAACGCATGCCTTTGTCGGTGCGTAGCACAATTTTGGCTTGCGAGGCAAGGTGCTGCCTTATCCAATGGCCGGCGGTCTGTCCGGTTTCCTCGTGTATTATGGTGCTGAAATATTTTGGCGAAAGACAGAACAGTCCGGCGTAGAAAGCCACATCGTGGTGCTGGCGGCAGTGCTGTTTTATGGCATCGTAGTAGCGCGGGCTAATGCGGCTGTCGGGCAGCGAAGGGAGATTCTCGTTCTTGGCGCGGATTTTAGTGATAATGGTGGTAAGGATATGCAGCATCCACACGGCAAAATCGTTTGGCGACGAGTGCTCGATCCGAAGAATTGTACCCAGCCCTTTCACAATGTTCATGACATCGTTGTATTGGCCGTCGGAAAGGTGGAAATGCGGAAAACTTTCGTGCCGGAAACGTCCCTGCCCGGTGTTGAGGCTCACAAGCTGTCCGAAAAGCCCGTTGGATACCACTATCAGAGTGGCCTTGTACAGCGGCGAGGTGCTGTGGCAAAACAGCTCATGGTAGGGATACACCACCGAAATGTCGTGTGGCCTGAATACTGTCTCCAAACCGTCGTAATCCAAAGTAACCGTGCCGCTGTGGTTTATGGCAATGATGAAAAACGGCGACACATACGCCTCGCCATAAACGGGCATACGGTCCACCTTTTCTATAACCACCATGCCCTTGTCGTTAATCTCGTCGCTCATCAGGCACAAAAAGTCTTCTCCTTCTTCCATTTTTTACAATCTTTTGGAAATGCAAAGATACAAATAATATGCGACTTTTGGAAACAAAAAACCGACTTTTTGCAAAATTATCCCATTTTATTCCCATAAGAAATGGCCTGTTTGATAATGGGTTCGCTATGGCTTGACAATCGTTGAAAATTGTTGAAAGTGTCTGTTAATAGAGGTCTCGGGCATTTGGTGGACTTGCCGTGAGCTTGCTTTTTTATTGTTTCGAGAATTTGAAGACAACAACAGGCAATTATTATATAGGTACCTGTTTTTTTTCAGTTTATAGTTTCTGAAACTGTCGCAAAAGGCTATTTTGAACCCAATCCCCATAATATGGGCTTGCTTTGGAGCTCCCGATTGTTTGTTTTCGCTGTTTGTTTTTCCGCTGTAGAAAGTTTGGCACATTTCCATCCATGTCCGTTGGCATTTTTATTGTTGGAAAATATTTGTTTTTTTTTGTATATTTGCAAGTTTGAATGTTTCGGACTTTTTGTCCGTAAAAATTGATAACGTGTTAAAAACTAACGATATATGAAAATTGCAATAGTAGGAACAGGGTATGTGGGGCTTGTAACAGGCACCTGTTTCGCCGAAATGGGCGTGGATGTAACCTGTGTGGACATCGACAAGAAAAAAATCGACAATCTGCATAACGGAATAATACCCATATACGAGCCGGGTTTGGAAAACATGGTGAAACGTAACGTTCAGGCCGGACGCCTGCATTTCACCACCGGCCTTCGCGACTGTCTTGGCGACGTGGAGGTGGTGTTCAGCGCCGTGGGCACCCCTCCCGACAACGACGGCAGCGCCGACCTCCAGTTTGTGATGGACGTGGCACGCACCATTGGCCAGAACATGACCAAATACATACTTGTGGTAACCAAAAGCACAGTGCCGGTGGGCACCGCCAAAAAAGTGCGCGCCACCATAGAAGCAGAGCTGCAAAAACGTGGCCTCGACATAGATTTCGACGTGGCCTCTAACCCCGAATTCCTCAAGGAAGGCGACGCCATCAAGGACTTTATGAGCCCCGACCGCGTGGTGGTGGGCGTGGAGTCGCAGCGCGCCGAAGAGATTATGGCACGCCTCTACAGGCCTTTCCTGCTCAACAACTTCCGCGTGATATTTATGGACGTGCCTTCGGCCGAGATGACCAAATACGCCGCCAACGCCATGCTTGCCACCCGTATCAGCTTTATGAACGACATCGCCAACCTGTGCGAGATTATCGGCGCCGACGTCAATATGGTGCGCAAGGGCATCGGCTCCGACACCCGTATCGGCAAAAAATTCCTCTACCCGGGCTGCGGCTACGGCGGGTCGTGTTTCCCCAAGGATGTGAAAGCGCTGATACACACAGCCAAAGAAAACGGCTACACCATGCAGGTGATAGAGGCCGTGGAACGTGTGAACGAAAACCAGAAAGCCGTTTTGTTCGACAAGCTCAGCCGCTACTACAACAGCGACCTCAAAGGCCGTAACATCGCCCTGTGGGGACTTTCGTTCAAGCCCGAAACCGACGACATGCGCGAGGCCCCATCGCTGGTTATCATCGACAAGCTGCTGAAATCTGGCTGCACGGTGCGCGTGTTCGACCCCATTGCCATGACCGAATGCCGCCGTCGCATAGGCGAAACTGTAACTTACTGCGGCGATATCTACGAAACGGTGCAAGATGCTGACGCACTGATAGTTGTAACTGAATGGAAAGAGTTCCGCCTGCCCGACTGGAAACGCCTGAAAAATGGCATGAAACGTCCGGTAATTTTCGACGGTCGCAATATCTACAATCCCGACGAGCTGAAAACCAATGGGTTGGAGTATTTCTGCATAGGTAAATAAAATGAGTGTAGTTCTATGTTCTTCTGCCAAAGGCAACCTTAATTAATAAGGTTAATAATTTTTTCATAATGCTGCTTCCTCCTTCTTTCTGAGTTTCTTTGCTTTCATGACCGGAACGACATTGATCACCAGCAGGATGATCGTGATCGCCAGGATCATGATGGTGGACAGAGCGTTGATCGTCGGATTGATCCGCTTGTACATCGTGTAAACATAAATGGAAATGTTGGTGACGCCGGGACCGGTGGTAAAGAAACTGATCACGAAGTCATCGAAAGACATCGTGAAGGCGATTAACGCGCCCGCTACGATGGCGTCCTTGATCTGAGGGATAATGACCTTGGTCAAAGCCTGCCAGGGCGTAGCGCCCAGATCCAGGAGATCGGAAGAGCACACGTCTGAACTC
>CALGGY010000026.1 GCA_937915785.1 uncultured Bacteroidales bacterium | reverse complement strand
TCGCGTTATGATGTAAGTCAGGGTGATGTGGGTGCTGTCAGTCCATCTGATTATTATAACTATTAGGATATTAGGGCGGAAAGACAAGGTTGGCTGGCAAAGATAGGATTAGGTACGGCTCGACTGTTCACAACTGCCGGGACAACATTTGTCGACAATATTGTCGGCACTGTGTATGGAATAGGCCAAGCTGTGTATGAGGGTATAAAAACAGGGGAATGGGGATTTGATGATGTGTATGAGGATGAGTACGGCAATTTGTATGATGATGATGAATATATATTAGACAGAGGGACACTGATAGAAAAAGCCACAGGCAAAGTAATAGGCAGAGGTAGAATAGCATCGTCATATAATAAGACATTAAGTCGTCTTGTAAACAATGATGTGTCAAAAGCGCTGCACGCGTTCAGTAATAATATCCGAGAGAAATGGATGCCAATTTATGAATCGACAGAATATGACATATAGCCCTCGCACAGATTAGTACAACAAACCAATCCGTCCATATTAAAAAGCCACAAAACAACACTCATGATTTTTTCAAAAAAAACCATATCGTTGAACTGACCAAGAATTAATCACAAAAATCAATCATAAACATCAAAAACCTCATGAAAATAGCGCTGAGAATTTACGGAGTACTTTACGTCATCTCCATAGGGATGAATTTTATCAGAACCATCGGGCACACCGGACATTTGAGAGACGGTGCCGAAATAGTTGGCTCAGCGATTGGCTGGGCACTTATGATTGGCATGACGACATTGCTTTTCTGGACAAGCTTCAACCTGAAAGGCGATGAAACTGAGGAAACAACCGACGCCAACGGCAACCACATGATGAAAGTGCTGATACGCGTGGTGGCCATTTTTGTTATGCTAATATCGCTTCCGGCAATGGCAGGCGCTATATCGGCATCACAATCGACCGGGATGGCAGCCCTTGTCTTGCTGATTATTGCAGCAATAATATATGCGCCATGCATACTGCTTTTGGTGGCCAGCGGCAGACTGAAAGGAGACGAATAACAAAAAACAGAAAAAAAACACAGCATGAACAGACACACTTTTTTTTCGGTGTTATTTACCATAGCATTTGCCACTAACCTAATGGCCCAAAACACAGTGTATATGGAGCGCGAAGGCAACGCCTACTATGTAAGGTGCATAGTTAACGGGCTGCCCATGAAAATGCTGTTCGACACTGGAGCCGAATCGGTATCGCTGTCGCTATCGGAGGCCATGTTTATGGTCAAAAACGGATATCTGTCCGAAACAGACATCGGAAACACCAATTATTACAGCATTGCCAATGGCGAGAATGTTGAAGGGATGGAAATAAACCTGCGCGAGATAGAAATTGGCGGAATACGGTTGCGAAATGTCAGCGCCACTATCATCAACTCGCTGTCGGCCCCGCTGCTATTCGGCCAATCGGCCATACAACGGCTTGGACCGATACAGATTAACGGCAACAAACTTACAATACTCCAAGACCCATCGGGTTCATCGGAATCGCAATCAAACCATTATTCAAGCGGAAGCACGACTTTCGAATATTACATACGTGAGGCCGATTACTATAACAAAAACGAAGAATACGACAAGGCCATAGAGAGTTGCTCAAAGGCCTCCGAAAATATGCCAAGCCACAGCTATCCATCACAACACGCAATGCTATTTTACCAGTTGGGTCGCGCCTTTGCGGGTAAGGAAAACTATAGCAAAGCCGCCGAAATGCTTTCGGGGGCTTTGCACTTCGACCCCGACGAAAATACGGCTTACCATCTGGGAATGATGCTTTTTTTCGACAATCAGTTGGATACCGCCTACCGTACATTCAAACGTTGCATAAATATGATAGACAGAGGAGTAAATTTGTATGGCAATAAACAAGACCAGCAGCACATCAAAGCCTGTTGCTACAGTTATCTGGCCAAGATAGACTACCAATGGGAACGCAGTTACCAAGCCGAGCAAAACGCGAAAACAAGTCTGTCCATCGAACCTATGGAATCCGCATACTACACTTTGGCCGACATTTATTTTTTCAACAAGAAAGACTACAAAAAAGCATTGGACAACTACGAACGCGGACTGGCTTTCGATCCCAACTCGCCGAGCAACATCAAATATTACACCAAGGCCGGCAGCACGTGCATGAGTCTCGCACCCGACGCTGATGCGGAGAAATACATCGACAAAGGAATACATTACTTCACCAAGGTGACAGACATGTACGATGAGATTGTATCCGAATTTGGTGCCGATGTGTTCGACGACATTTTGGAAATGCGCAGCTGCGTTTATTTTTCAGCCTTGCATCTTGGAATGTTCTATGCCACAAGCAATGACATAAACAGTGCCAAAAGGATGTACAACAAAGCCATGAACGCCCGCAAGAACGATGTCAGGAAATACGACTTGGAAGATAATTTGCGGGAGGCTATCAGCGGAAGCCAAACATATTCGCAAAATGCGAGACGTTCCTATCCTTCTGTATCACGCACCTCAGCAAAAAACAGCAAAAAACATTGTAATAACTGATGTCCGTGCCAACAACAACAGCACCGCCATTGACATAACATACATCAACCACTATGACTACGACGGATGGTGCAACATCAGCCGCGACACCTACATCCTTGCAAACGGCCGCCGATACACAATGACCGGTGCCAGCGGCATAAAAATAGCACCGGCAAAAACCACATTTTCACGTTATGGCGAAACACTAACCTTCACACTCTATTTCCCCCCTATTCCGCAGAACGTCACAAAAATAGACGTCATCGAGCCGGGCGAAAGCGAATGGAAGTGGTACGGAATAAGTACAACAAGAAACACCGACCGAACATCATACACCTCTAACACCACTATAGACTTAAACAGATACAACATTGCAACAGAAAACAGCACGCACACCTACATCTTGACAAAAATAGAACTGACAGACCAATATACAAAATTGCACAAAACGGCAGTACCTAAAGGCAGCTACACTTGGATAAGTAGCTCCACAAATGAGTACATAGAAGATGCCAGCACTGGAAAACGATACTATCTAAACAATAGCACCATTGCTCTTGCACCAAACAAAACCAACCTTTACAGCGACGAACCTGTTAATTTCATTGAAACATACCCGCCGTTAGACAAAAACACCAAGTATATATACGTGAACTCCGGCTACAGCTACTACGGAAACAAACACCGCATAAAAGTACGATAACAATTATAACAATTAAACACACTATCTAAAAACATAAAACTAAATGAGAAAAACAGTATGATTTGCTATCGCCGCCATTATTGCCGCGACGAGCAGATGGAGGAGAACCGCAAGAAATCAACCATACGCTCGCGTGTGGAACTCGTGTTCTGGTTTATGGAAGGCGCGATGCACGGGCTGACCGTGCGGACGATAGGCACCAGCGAGAGCCACGGCACACATCTTCCTGAAATGTCTAACGTACAACATGTTCAGGTACGAGCAATATGTAAGAAACGGAAT
>CALGGY010000025.1 GCA_937915785.1 uncultured Bacteroidales bacterium | reverse complement strand
ACGATAAAATCAAGCTTCCATGCGTGTTCGACCATTAATTTTGTCCTTTACGTCTACTTTTCCTTGTGATGCACATCAAAAATCTTGAAAACATGGTTGTCTGCCCCAAGCCGGTGTTGTACGCAAACCGCAGGCAGGAGATCGCCACAGATTTTCTGAAACTTTCAACAGCTCCAGCCCGCATCCGCGAAAAATAGGCGACTACGCCAAGCGGCGGGAATATCCGAAAACTACCTCAGCGCTGTGGTAAAGGAGATGACGGGGTGCACGGTTATGGAATTGGTGGACAACAAGAACCTTGCGCTGATAAAAAGGAGCCTTGGGTGAAAGAGCAAGCCACGGTTCAAGGATTTTGTGAAGGACTTTGGTTACTCGTCGGTGACACAGCTGATACGCTTTTTCAAACGCCACACTGGCCAAACACTAGGAGAGTTCCGCAGGCAGTTAGGCGATAGGAGTTGAGAGTTAGGAATTAGGAGTTGGTAGGTCGGAACCTTTAGCTCGGCGTAGCCTATTGGGAAGGTGAAATGGGGTGTTCCATTTTCAATTTTCCATTGTCAAGTGTCTTTTTTCCGTATAAACAGGTGTTGGAGCAACAGTATCAGCAGGTAGGTGATTGCGGTGTTCACCACTGTTAGCAGTAGCACCGAGAGTATTTCGGCAAAGTCGAAGGCTTCGAGCATCAGGTAGGTGAAACAGTATATTGCCGTGAGTATCAGCGTGTAGAGCGAGAATTGTTTCATGCCCACGCTGCGTATGGAGGGGGTTTCCACCGCCTTATCGTCCTGATTTAACATGCGGTTGGCAAAGGTAACGCGCAAAAAGCCTGTCAGCGTTGCCGCAAAGGTGTGGAAACCAAGTGTGTTGGAGAAGATATCAACGCACAATCCCGCCAGAAAAGCCAGAAAAATCATAAGCAGCTTGTTGCAATTGGTGGGCAACATCAGTATGAAAAGTATGTACACCACAGGCGACACTTCGATGCCTAAATAAACATGGTTAAGCACCAGAACCTGTAGGGCAATAAGCAGTATAAAACGTAGTATATTATTGATTATCGGTTTGTTGTCCATCTTGTTCGGCGATTTTTTTGTTCAGTATCAGCTGTTCCTGATAAAAGCTGTTGTTTATAACGTACACGTAGTCGATTTTGTTGAAATCTGTGGCCAGACGTATTTTTATGGTATAGAACCCGTCGCCGGAGTTCTGGTGCGCGTTTTCCACGTATCCTACCACTATGCCTTCGGGGAACTCCTGCGAAAAACCGCTGGTGATGATGGTGTCGTTTTTGTACAGTTTGTGTGTGGTGGGTATGTCTATCAGCGTGCCGTAGCGGAAATCCTTGCCGTCCCATATCAGCGAGCCGGCAATGCCTGTGCGTTTTATCTTTACGCTGTTGCGGCTGTCGGGGTGCAGAACCGACATCACTGTGGCAAAATTGCGGGTAGTGTTTACCACAACGCCCACTATGCCTTGCGGCGACATCACGGCCATGTCGTTTTTAACGCCCTGCATCGTGCCTTTGTTTATCATTATGTAGTTGCAGCGTTTGTTGTACGAGTTTTTTATAATCTGCGCTTCGATGTAGGTGTACTGGCGTTTGTAAACAGTGTCGTTCACGGTGAACACTTTTTTGTTGTAGTGGGTGTACGAGCTTGCCAGCTGTTCGCGCAGGCGGGCGTTCTCCTCCACCAGCTGGCGGTTAGTTTCGGCCAGCTTGAAATAGTTGGAAACCGACGAAACAGCGTTGTAGCAGCCGCCCGAAATGGCGTTGCACCATGTTATCAGTTTTGAGCTCTGGTAGTAGCTGTTTTGCACAATAAGCACGGTGGCTATTGTTTCCAGCGCTACAAACAGAAACACGTAGCTGTATCGTTTGAAAAAAATCAGCAGGTTCCTCATTGCCGGTTCAGGAAGTTGTTTACAATGGTTTCGGTTTGGTCAACGGCTTTTTCAAGGTTGTCGTTTATCACCGTTACGTCGTGTTTGTTGCTGTATTGCAGTTCCATTTCGGCGCGTTCTATGCGTTTGTGCAGGCTCTCTTCGGTTTCGGTGCCACGGTTGCGTAGCCGTTTTTCGAGCTCTTCCACCGAGGGGGGCTGTATGAATATGGAAAGGGCTTTGTCGCCGAAAATCTGTTTCAGGCTTATGCCGCCCAGCACGTCAACGTCGAAAATCACCACGTTGCCTTTCTGCCAGATGCGTTCTATTTCCGATTTCAACGTGCCGTAGCAGGTACCTTCGTACACCTCCACCCATTCCACAAAGTCGCCGGCTGCCACCCGTTGTTTGAACTCGTCGTGCGAAAGGAAATAGTATTCCCTGCCGTTTTGTTCGCCGGCACGTGGTTTGCGGCTGGTGGCCGATATGGAGAACTCCATGTTGGGCACCCGTTTCAGCAGATGGCCTATTATGGTGCTCTTTCCGCTGCCCGACGGGGCCGAGAATATTATCACTTTTTGGTTGTTTTCCATCGCTTATTGCAGTATTAAAGGTGACGAATAGCGGCGTTTGAACACCGACATGAACAGTTGCACAGCCATCGACTCTTTGTCCCAATGGTGCATGGTGGCGTTTTGCTGCACAAAGTCCTGTGCTTGGCCAAGGTCGCATATCTTGTTCAGTGAGCTGATAAACTCGTTGTAGTTGCGCATGTCCTTTTCAAACAGGTCGTTGATAAAGGTGAACTTGTCGTTGATGCCTATCAGCGAGCGCAGCTCGGGAAGTGTCGGGGCGCTTTCCTTCAGTGGGGTCTGAGGTTGCGGTGCGGGAGTGGGTTTTGGCATTGGTGCCGGTTCGGGTTCGGGTTTGGGAGTGGGGGTAGGGGTGGGTTGGGTAATGTGTACGGGTTGAGGTTCAGGCTCCGGCTCGGGTTTGTGTGCCGCAGGTTGTGATGATGGGGCAGGTGTTGGTGTGGGTTGCGGCGGTATGTGCGTTTCGGGTTGTGGTGGTGTCGTCGGCTCAACTGGCGCAGATTGGTGCTCCACGTTTTCCACCACACGGCTAACGCCTGGCAAGTAGTCGAGCAGCGAAAGCTGCGGATGACCATCGGAGTGCTGCGTTGGGTGGGTAGCGGCAGGACGTTGTGGCTCGGGTTCCGCGCCGGCATGCGTTTCGGCACTTATGTTCTGCTGTTGCGAAACAAGTTGTTCTATAGCGTTTTTGCGATTTATCAACTGATCCACAATGCTTGGCTTTTGGGGTTCTGGCTCCGATTTTGCAGCGGGTTCCGGTTCTGTTTCTGTTTTTTTTTCGTCGATCGGTTCGTGATAAACATCGGGTATGGGTGTGGATTCTATATCCTGCTGGTTTTCAAAATCTTTGTCGGCAAGGTTGTTTTCTTTGTCAATTTCTTTATAATACACTTGGTTGTCGGGGAGGTCGGCTTTTTCGTAGGTGTTTTGGGGCTCGGCAACGGTTGTTTCGTCGTTTGCCTGCTCGGTGGGGATTGCGGGCTGTTCGGGAGTTTCTTTTGCAGCGGGTTGTTCCGTTTTTGTTGCATCATTCTGGTTATCAGTAGTGCCGAAAGTGGTGGGGACACTTTGTGTACAGTTGTCGTCTTGGTCAAACCAATTTGCTTCCTCTTTGGCAGTGTCTATTCTCAGCACCGTAGCGTAAAAATCACGTATCTGGCTGAGTAATAAATCTTTGTCTATTTGATGAGGCGTTTCTGCGTTGCAAATGCGTTCCACGCTGGCCGATATTTCTGCCAAAAGTTCCGAAAGATGCCCATTGTTGTCGTGCAGCTCCATTGTTGATGTCGATTATTGGTTGTTTAAATTATGTATATGATTGAATTATAATGCATTGCGTTTGGCAATACGATACAAAAACTCAATGTAAAAATACGACAAAAAATCAGCTCTTTTCACACAAAAAAAGTATAGTTATGAGCCATAAAAGTTAATAACTCACAACTATACTGCAAACGTTTTGTTACCAGTGCGTTGCGTTATTTAAACCGTATTATGTCTATCAGTCGCACGTCGTCCATCCAAACTGCAATGCAGCCCACAATGCCGTCGGCGTCGTTCCAGCTGGCAATGGGTTGAAGGGTTTGGTCCTCCACTATTTCGAAATATTCCGGTTCAAAAGCGGGGTCGGCGTTGAAAACGTCAATAACCCATTGTTTTACTTGTGCAACACTCATGTTACCAGCTTTTTGCGTGGCTTGGCTGAGGGTGGCGTGGATTTTCGGGGCTTTGGTGCGGTTTTCGGCCGAAAGGCGTTTGTTGCGCGAGCTAAGCGCCAGACCGTCGTCGGCACGAACTAAGGGGCAGGGCACTATCTCTATGTTGTAGTTTATCTGCTGCACAAGGTTTTTGATGATGGCCAGCTGCTGGAAGTCCTTTTCGCCGAAAAAGGCTTTTTGTGGCTCCACAATGTCGAACAGGCGGCGCACCACCACTGCCACGCCGGAGAAATGTCCCGGACGGCGCGGTCCTTCCATCACCTCTTCCAGCTTGCCGAAACTGTATTTGTCGGCCACGGGGGTGGGATACATCTCCTCCACGCTGGGAGCGAAAAGGAAGTCGCAGTTCACGCCCCGCAGCTTTTCGGTATCTTCGTCGATGGTGCGGGGGTAGGTATCGAGGTCGTGCTGGTTGTTGAACTGTATGGGGTTCACAAAATCGCTCACCACCACAATGTCGCACTCCTGCTTGGCGCGGCGCGCCAGCGATAGGTGTCCTTCGTGCAGGGCGCCCATGGTGGGCACAAGACCTATGGTTTTGCTGGTTTGGCGCAATGGCTCAAGCTCTTTTCTAAGCTCTTTTACGGTGTTGAATACTTTCATATCCTTTTTGTTTTTTTTTTGATGTCGTAATATATTTGGTCTAAGATATTTAGCGTTTATTCGTCGTCTTTGTCCAGAACTTCCTCGTATTCGATAAACTCGTCGAAATCGCGGTCGTCATCGTCGTCGTTGTTGTGGTTTTCGTGGTATGGCTTGCGGTTTTGCAGGCGGTTGGGCAGCTCTAGCAGGTAGTTGAGGGCTGTTATCAGCAATGCGGCCACAAAGGCGGTGCCAAAGCCGTCTATCTGGAACGAAGGCACCATTTTCGACGCCAGCCATATTATCACGGCGTTGATTACCAGTATAAAAAGTCCCATGGTTACAATGGTGAACGGCAGCGATAGCACCAGCAGTATTGGGCGCAAAAAATTGTTGAGCAAGGCAATGACAAAGGCCGCAATTACGGCCGTAAGCACGTCGTTGATATGCACTCCCGGCAGTATCAGCCCCACAACTAACAGAGTAAGGGTCATCACAATGGTCTGCGTCAAACAGCCGTATTTGCCTGATTGAGTGTTGTTTTGGCTCGAATAGTGTATTTCCATCTATCAATAAATTAGAGTGCAAAGGTACGATTTTTTGGTTAATACTGAAAAGTGAATGGTGAAGGGACGGATGTTTTTTTTCGTAATGCCCTACTTTCCAAAGCTGAATTCAAGTTATAAATGCAACACTATGATTATTTCCAAAATTTGGTTTTGCAAAGTTACGGAAAAAGCACTCAATTGGAGTAAGAAATCC
>CALGGY010000024.1 GCA_937915785.1 uncultured Bacteroidales bacterium | reverse complement strand
CAACATTCTCTGTCTATTCACAAAAATCTCCCAAAATTATTTTGGACACTATTGGCTTCTAATATGAAAAAGTAATTATTTTTATGGCAATGGTGGTTGCAACTTTGACCGCCGCCCCAAGCACAGCAAACCTATCAGCCTGTACCTTTCCCAACCGGCAGGGCTTATTGGTGCGAACGATACGATTCTGTCGGGAATAGAAATGGAATGCTGGACTATTTCCACATCCGTAACACATTATTCTTAAATGGTGAAGACACTATAATATCTGGTATATGTCACAAAAAACTGTTTTTCTCCTATAACGGAGACACAGCCAACGCAATTTTTTATGGAGGCCTTTACGAAGACAGTTTGCGACGTGTTTGGTATAATGGGGAAAAACCGCCCCATATCGAAGATGTTCACGTTATCAATTCAAACAATTATTCCTGCATACTTTACGACTTTTCACTAAAAGTCGGAGACACTATCGACCAAGAAATAATGACAAATACCGATGCCCATGTCGTTTCCCTCATCGACACCATCGAAACAGGGGGAGTGCTACGGAAAAGAATCCATTTTGAAAATATGGACTTTACTTGGATAGAGGGCATCGGCTCTTCTTTCGGGCTGTTGTATTACAATGGCGAGACACCTACTTGCGATATGTGTCCCAATAATGTGCATCTCTGCAATATTCAAAACGGGTCATTGGTTTATCATCTGGAAAATTTGGAGAATAGTGAATGCTTTTCCACAAACGCCATCATCTCCCCCGAATCCGCTCCCCACATCGCCGCCTACCCCAACCCAACGAAAGACCGCGTAACGCTGGAGTTCGGCGAGGCACGGTTCCACACGCTGCGGCTGGTAAACGCCGCCGGAGCCACAGTGCTGCAACTCACACTCACAGGCCTCGAGCCGCAACTCACGCTACAGCTGAAAAGCCTGCCCAAAGGCATCTACTCCTGCATACTCTCCGGCAAGCATGGCACCGCCACGGAAAAAATAGTGGTGGAGTGAAAAAAACGATGAAAAACACTGGTTAAACGACATTTGCACTGTTTTGTAAAAAAAGAGCAGGTTGCCAAACAGCCCACCCTTTAAGGCTATTCCGACCTTTGCCATGAGCCAACCACTCACTGTGTATGCCTAAGGGAGCACGGCCGCCGGTGGCTGAGCTTGCCGAAGCCACCGCAGGAGAAAATCCGAAGCTCCACCAGCACTTAAACAATTAAAACCGTCAACAATTCAACAACCCTTTACTCGTTGTCGTAAATTTCCTGTATTATCTTGTTGATACCCAGAAATTCGGCGCAAGTGATAACGCCGCCGATAGTTACGCCCAGTATGCCGTGTGAGTTGATGTTTTGTCCGGTCATATAAAGGTTGGGTATTTTGGTGCGTTGCGAGATGTAGGTCTGGCTTGGGAAGTTTTTGTCGCGGATAATGCCGTACATGGAGCCTTCGTGCGTGGCGGTGTAGTCCTGATACGTGAGCGGCGACGAGGTGTAATACGACTCTATGCAGCCACGAATGCCGGGGAACGACTGTTCGAGGCTGGAGAGCAACCTTTCCGCTTTCTGCTGCTTGAAATCGAGGTATTCCTGTCCGCGCTGCCCCACGCGGGTGTCCTCCCATCGGCGCACTTCGTCGTAGCGCATGTAGCCGATAAGCTCGGCACTTTGGGCGTAAACGGGGTTTTTCTGATGGCACTGGTGCATGTACAGGTAGCTCTGCGGCCATTTGCCAATGTCGTAGTTGTTGGATTTCCACACATCGGGCTGTTCGTATAAATAGTAGTTGCAGTTGAGGTAAGGCGTGGCGTTTTCCTTAAATTTGATATAGACAGTGAAATTGGAGATGGTGTTTTCCAGCCTTGAGATACGTTCGCGGTAGGCTTTGCGTATTATGTGCGAGTCGATTTTGCCGAGGAAAGCCTGCGGATGGACGTTGGAAACGAAATAGTCGCCCTCCACCACCTCGCCCGATGTCAGGCGCACGGCGGTGGCGTGGGTGTCGTCGCAAAGCACTTTGTCCACTTCGGCGTTGGTACGCACCCGGCCGCCAAAATTCTCGATAGACTTGGCCAAGGATTGGGCAATGGTGTCGCTTCCACCGATAATTCGGAAAGCACTTTGTATGTAGAAGTTATGAATAAGAGCGTGGACGTAGGTGGGAGTTTTGTCCTTCACACCCGCATATAGCGGCAGGTTGCCGGCCAAAACGTTTTGCAGTTTGGGGTTGGAGGTTGACGAGGCGATAAACTCGTTGATGCTTGTCTTTATGTAATCGGCTTCGATAAAGATATTGTTGTTTATCTTCCGAAGATTGTAAAGAGGCGAGGCGTCGGCAATTTCGCGCACACGCGAGATATAATTGCGTATGTCTGAAACATTGTTGGGGAACTGCTGTGCAAGGGTATCCACAAATTGGTCGTAGCCGTTGGCAAACCGGAAAGTCTCGCCGGCGAGCGAAATCACATCGTATCCCCCGGTGTCGAGCTGCTGCAGGGGGACGGTCCGGGTAAGCCCGAAATAATCGAAAAAGCGGCGCAGAATCTGGTTTTTGAGCATGCTGCCTATATAGTGCATGCCAGTGTCGAATTTCACTCCGCCACGACGGAAAGTCTGCAGGCATCCACCAATCTGTGCGTTTTTTTCGAGCACAGTAACGTCGTATCCGTTTTTGGACAGCATATATCCGCACACAAGGCCGCCGAGGCCGCTGCCCACAATCACCACTTTGATTTTATTCGTTGTCATCGGTAATGTATTTAAGATTGTAGGGAACGCTGATGCAGTTGGCCGCGATGGCCACCAGCTCTGGATTTGGGTCGGAGGCGGTGATTTGCAGGTTTTTCTTCACCAAGGCAGCAAGCAGTGCGAACTCGCCCTGACCGCAGTTCTCGATATGGTATTCGCCGGTGTCGGGCAGTGCGGCAATGGCAGTGCGGTAATTGCCGTTGCGACGCAGGTTGCGACGGGCTCGGCGCTCTATGTCGCTGCCTTTGTAAATATAGTTGTGCAACACAAGGTCGGCGTAGTAATCGGCAGTCTCGCTATCGCGGCACAGCTGTCCGTATTGCTCCACATAGTATTGCCGCATGGCTTTGGCAACGGTGTTGGCGTCTCCTTCCATAAGCGGATTTTCGTTGGTTATACGTGGCAAAACCTGCACATCCACGCGTCCTTTGCGCAACATAAACTCTTGTTTCGGGAAAACATGTCCGATGCCGTGGGTAACGATGGGAAGCACATCCACGCCAAGTTTTTTGGCCAAGTGGAAAGCCCCTTTGTGGAAGCGCAGTATGTCGCAAGTCTCGGAACGGGTGCCTTCTGGAAAAATCAGCACCGAATAGCCAGCCTGCAATGCCTTGGCCACCTGTTTCTCGTTCTCCTCAAGTCCGTTGGCCACGGGGTAGAAATCGGCGTAGCGGATAATCCAGCCGTAGAACGGACTGTTCCACACCCATTTGTTTGTCAGACATATTATCTTGGGATTTAGCGCAAGGGTATAAAGCAGGTCGAGGTGCGACTGGTGGTTGCAGGTGATGATGGCCGGTTTTTCGAAAGTCTCGCCACCGGGATTGTCCACATTTGCCGAAACTCCGGGCATCAGCTTCACGCAAAGTCTCATAAGTCCGCACAAACACTTGTGGTAGAACAACTTATGCTTGGGTGTTTTGCCGCCGATGGTGAGCACAAAAAATCCCATCAGCGAAAGCAGCAACGAAAAAACGAAAAACACCGCAAAAGCAAATACCGTTTTCAGCAGGTTGAGCAAGGTGATTGGCATCAGGCGGTCGGCGCCACGTTTTTTGGTGAGCCAGCGATAAACAAGGGGAGGAAAAATGTAGGCCATCAGCACCACACAAATCATTCCTATGATGGTAACTTCGGCCAACGAGTGCATGGCGGGATGTTTGGCAATTATCAGCGATCCAATGCCGATGAACATTATCGTTGCGGAAAGCAGCACCGAATTTTTGTACGACGCCAGCATTTTTTTGCGGTATGTGTACTCGTACATCATGCCTTCGGTAACGAAAATGGTGTAGTCGTCGCCCTGCCCGAAAATAAAGGTGGCAAGTATGATATTGACAATGTTGAACCGTATGTCGAAAATGTTCATTATACCCAAAATCCAAATCCAGCCCACCGCCAGCGGCAGAAACGAGAGCAGGCTCAGCTCGATACGGCCGAACGAGATGGTGAGGAACAAAAACACGATGAAACCGCAGATGTAGAGCACAAAGTCGAAATCGTCGGACAGGGCATCCACCATTTTGTTCACCAGACTGCGGTTGTCCATGGTGAAAACGTTTTCGTCCACAGAGCCGAGACGCTTGGCCACGGCAACGCTATTGTGGCTTTCCAACAGGGTGTAAACCATGCAGCGATCGGGGTTGGCACAAAGATAATTACCAGCAAACGAGCTTATTATCGGGTTGAAATAAGTATATTCGTGTGGTTGGTACGAGGCGTTGAGAATATCGTAAAATTTTTGGAAAGCCCCATGGCTGTAACCAAGCTTGGCGGATTGTGCATCGATGGCGCGCACCAAATTGTCGCGGCGGCTGCTCCAGAAGCCGTTCCACTTTTCGATGCGCTGTTTTTGCAGTTTTTGCGAAGGCACAAAACCGCCAATACCAGCCACTTTGATAACGGTACTGTCGACCAACGTGCTGTCTATTAGCGGAATAACTCTTTCGTAATTCTGCAATGCCGTTTCCATATCGCTACCCTCGGCCACACAGTACATCTGCGGCACACCGCTCTCGGTACGGGCAATGAGTTTGTCGAGTTTTACGCGCTGCTCGGCGGTCATGTAGTTTATCTTGCTCATGTCCGACTCGAAAGAGGTTTGTCGGCTGAAGTAATACAATGGTATGGTAATCAACACAATAGCAAGAACCAAATATTTGTTCTGCTCGAACCGGCGGTCGGCCACCTTGCCGAAAACAAGCCGTGTGGTGGAGCGGTCTTGCTCATGGAACAGCGACTTACGGAACAGGTGGGGCAAAAACACAAGAACGAACAAAATTGTTCCCACAAGCAGCAAAGCGGCAAACAGTCCGAGGTCGCGCATGGCGTCGGAGCTGATAAACACGAGGCTCAGGAAAGCGCCCACGGTGGTGAGGTTGCCCGTAACAAGGGGGTCTATTATGTCCTTGATAGTCTGCTCCTTGCTGTACCCTTGCTGGTAATGGGCAAGGAAATGCAGGGGATAATTCACTGCTATTCCGACAATTATGGAACCTACACCAACGGCAATTATCGACACCGAGTTTTTGAAAATGGCAAGGAACGCAAGTCCGAACAAAGCCCCGAAGGCTATGGAAAAGACAATGATTATCAGCGCTCTGGCATCGCGGAAGAAATACATCAGCAGTGCCAAAATCAGCAACAACGCCAGAATGGTGGAGATGATGGTGTCGGTTTTTATGCGGCTGGCGTTTTCCACCGATATTACGGCGGCGCCGATGAAGTCCACCTTAATCTGTCCATCGAACTGCTGTTCAACACTTTTGGTTATTTCATCGAGCTGCTGTACCAAAAGTTTATTGCCAGAAGTTTCGCTGACGGGATATTTGGAGGTTACAGCCATTGTCGCCTCGGTACCCTCTTTGTTGAACACGTATCCGTCGATAATTTCGTAGTTGTCACCCATGGGGTTGCCGTTGCCGAGTTTTTGCAGCATTGGCGAGACAAAATGCAGAGGGTCGGCGGCTATCACGCGTTTGGCCACCCCACCGGCGGGCGAGAGCAACACTCGTTTGTCGGCGGCAAGGTGGCGGGCAATGCTGTCGGGCGAAAGGAGGCTGTCGATACGGGCGTAGTCGGCATCGGTGAGGAAATACGGCATGTTGGAGCCAACAAAATCCATCAGATGGAACACCTTTTCTTCGTCCACCTGACAGAACACATCGGTGATATGTTCCGCCACCGAGCCTCCGTTCAACCTTGCGGCGATGGAGTCCACTGCATCCATAACGGTGTAGTTGTCAGCATTTTGCCCAACCGAAGCAACGTTTATCATTATTTTGTTTGCCGCCCCGATATTCTGGTAGGCATAGTTTTCGCGGTTGTCGCGCCCCTCCTGCGGAAGAAAATTGCTTATATCCTCCACAAAACTGATTTTCAGTACACAAAGAGCCAACACAAGCACAATGGCAACAAGCGAAAACGCCATCAAAAGATGGTGCTTGTCGAAAAAGGCGTATAGTCGAAGCAATATATTTCTCACTTTTTCAGCAATTTAATCAGTTTTCGTATTCCCATCGACGGATAGCCGTAAACAATGGCAAGGAGAGTTAACACAGTGTTTAACAGACTGATACGCACGAAATCGGCGGTGGGGCGGAAATGGCTCAAACGCTCGTTTTTGGGAGGATAATAAACGTTTATCTGGCAGCTTTTTATAATCACATCGCGCCAAGCGAACCGCACAAGCAGCTCAAGTTCAGCCTCGTAGCGGTTGTTCAGCGGATTATGACGGCCAATTTTTGTCAGCGGATACACGCGGAACCCCGTCTGGGTGTCGGGCAGGCGGTGGGCGGTCTGCACGGTGAACCAGAAATTGGAAAAGCGGTTGGCAAAGCTGTTTTTCGACGGCATGTTGGGATTGTCGAACTTACGGCTACCCACCACAAGACAAGGCTCGCTAGCCACGTAGCAATCAAGCAGTTGTGAAATGTCGGAGGCAAGGTGCTGGCCGTCGGAGTCGAGGGTTACAGCAGTGTCGAACCCACGGCGCAAGGCCTCGGCAAAGCCCCGACGCAAAGCATAACCCTTGCCACGGTTTTTGGCGTATGAAACTATGGTAATTCTGCCATCGAAGGAACTGAGCAACTTGGCTGTTTGGTCGGTGGAACCGTCATTTACAACAATAACATCGGGCAGTACGACCAAAACGGCATTGATAACCGTGGGCAGCGTGGTTGCGTTGTTGTAGGTAGGAATTATGGCACAGACCTTCATTTCAGCACTGTTTCAGTGAGTTACACAAATAAGGCTGGCTTTGACTATTGTTTCTCCATCTTCGGTAATCAGCAGTTTGGCCGAATATCTGCCTTCGTCGGTTATTTTCATATCTATGTCGAAATCAAAGAGTTTGCCTTCGGCTGGAGTCATCAGTTTCACGAATTTCATGTTTTTCACGGTGGCTATTCGCACTTCGGCACCCAACATTGCCGAGGCAAAGCCACGAAACACCTCGAGACTGCAAACTCCCGGCACTATAGGATTGTTGGGGAAATGGGCTTTCAGAATGGGGTGGTTCAGGTTGAAGGCCACCGTTTGTATGCAATGCAAAGATGCCGTCTGCCGACTGGCAACCACTGTGTAGAATGTTTCGTCGAGCATGGTATCTATTTGGTTACGAACAATTTATCATCAATTGTGGCATTTACTTTGTGGTTGCTGAAAGTTATGGTGGTGCTGTCGCCCTCTTTTTCGTTCATAAACATCTTCACCGCCACCATTTTTTGTTTGTCCACGGTAATTTCCAGATGGTTGAAAAAGGCTTTCAGCCGATGGCTGGAAGGTGTCAGCTTTATCCAATAAAAATTGGAGTTGCCATAAAAATCGGCTTTGAAATTTTTGCCATTTTCCAACTCTTTTCCGCTCACGATGCCGGCAATGAGAGCCGCCAGTTGGGTGTACATGCGCCCACCCTTGTCCTGACTTTTACCTGCGGCATCGGTAACTTTCACTTTGCCGTCGTTCATCACAATAACAGAAGCTGTTGGCTTGGTGTATTCCCAACGCAGGGACGAGGGTTTGGAAAAAGACATAAGACCCTCGCTCACAGAAGGTTCTTCGAAAAGTGCCGATTTTTTCTCCTGCCGGAAATCGCATTGCACAGACTGCATTTTGGCGTTCATCACATCGATAACGGTTTTTCTTTCGGCAGCGGAAAGAGGCTTGAAACCGGCAGGTTGGGCAACAACGCACATCATTGCGGCAAGCATCACTACAAGTAATGAGAAAAATCTTATCTTTTTCATAACAAGCTATTTTAAAACAATAAAATACATTCCGGCGATGATAAGGGCAACCCCCAGCCAGCGTACCAATGGGATGGATTCGCCGAAAAACAACGAAGCCAAAATCATACTGAAAATAAAGCTGGCCCCGGAAAGCGGATGTATCAACGAAAGATCGTGATTTTTAAGAAGATACATCCACAGCATAGTGGCTAAAAACATAGCGGTGCCCGCTGCCAGCAGCCACCAGTTGGTGAATACCCGCCACGACCATTCAAAACGGTCGGACAAGGTGGCCTTTTTCATGAAAACCTGTCCGAGGGCAAGGCACAACGACTGTAGGAGACTACATAATACTAATATCACTTTAGGCATTTGAAAGTAGTGTTAATGAATATTCGGAACTATTTTGGTAATTATTTATAACCAAAATAAAATGCGGATTGTCAACACTTTGGGTATCATCATCAGACAAGAACGGAGGTATCAATCCTTTTTTTAGACAGGTGGCTGCGGCATAAATGCCCATGGCCGGCATAGTGAAACCTTCGCCAAAGAGGTGCTTGTAACGCAATGGCACGGCATTTGGCAACAGACGGCAGAAATCGTCGTAATGGCGGTTGTTCTCGGCATTTTCGTCCTTGCCAGTCATCACAGCGGCGATGTCGGAACGATGCAGTCCGTGCCTTTGTAGCATGATGTCGAGGGCATTCTGTAATTCATCTTCGGCTGGTCGGAAAAATAACTGGGTATCAAGTAGTTCGCACCATGTATCGGATTTGCGTCCGTTTTCCAGATAGAGCCATACGGCTGTCTCGCCGGCAAAGGCGCCGTCCCAGAAATGCACCTTGTCCAGAAGGGCGTAGTAGTCGGGTGTCATCTCGTCGTGGGCGCCGACAAGCGCGTTGCCAAGTTTTCCGAGTTTGAACTGCAAAAAAGCATCCTGCAAAGCACTTTCGAACGACACCCCGCGCTGCGAATAGGTGCAGTTGTAGCCGTGGCAGCGCAGATTAAGCGCTACCTGCGAACTGATGGTGTTATGGGTGGACTGCATAAAATAGGTGGGTGTGAGCAGTTGCTCGCCGTCCTCCACCATGGCACGGAGAAATTTTTCGGTATTTTCGATACATCCCAAGCCTGTGCCAGTTATAATTGCCTGTAAGTCAGCTGCATTTCTGTTTTTCAAAGCCGACATGGCGGTGGTGAGAGCACGTTTCAGCACCGCCCCCATACGACGTGCGGCTTTGGGGTCGATAAATCGCTTATAATCAGGCGACAGAGCCCTGACATATTTTTCGTTGTAAAAAATCGGGTTTTCAAACCATTCCTCGCCAAGAGGCTGCTGCACACTTATTTGCGAAACCGAGCCTATAAAAACCCTGCGTTTTTCATCGTAAACGCTTGGTGTATATACTTGTTTTTCAGGCTGGTACTTGCCGAAAATCAGCGACGAGTCGTTGCCGCCAAAACCGAAGGAGTTTGTCATTACATGAGTCAGCGAAACGCCTGTTTTCAAGGTCTTTTGCGGAACCACGGGCACATCAGCCATAGGAGTCTCGAAACCGAGGTTGGGCGGGATAAAGCCGTGTTGCATAGCAAGTATAGAGATTACCGCCTCCACGCTTCCCGCCGCACTGGTGCAGTGCCCAGTAAACGCTTTGGTGGATGATATTGGCGGGTATTTGTCGCCGAATACACGCAATATTGCCGTGCCCTCGCAAGAGTCGTTGTTGGGTGTGCCAGTGCCGTGGGCGTTTATGTAATCTATGTCGGAAGGTTGGAGACCGCTATCGGCAAGAGCCTGTGTCATAGCCAGATAAGCCCCTTCCCCTTCCGGCGAGGTGGCAGTCTGGTGAAAAGCGTCGCAAGTGTTGGCGTAGCCTTCGATGGTGCAGAGAATTTCCGCCCCACGTGCTTTGGCAACGCTCTCGCGTTCGATAACAAGGTAGGCCGCACCTTCGCCGAGGTTAAGTCCGTTGCGGCTGTTGTCGAAAGGCCGGCAGCGCTCGCGGTCCAAAATCATCAATGTGTTGAAGCCGTTGAGGTGGAATTTGCTCAGACACTCGGTGCCGCCCACCACTGCTTTGTCGGCCCTGCCGCTCTTGATGAGGTTGGCGCCGAGGATGATGGCGTTGGAGGCCGAGGAACAGGCGGTGGAGATGGTGGTGGTCTGCTTGAAACGTCCGAAGAAATCGGCAGCGAAAGCAGTCCCCGCACCGCAGTCGTGGGCAGCTATATAGGCCACATCCTTGTCGCTGAAAAAATCGAGGTACAGCTGTTCGCTTTTTTCCATGCCGCCAACGGTGGTGCCATTGACAAAAGCCACCGCTCCATCTTTGGCGGTATGCAAACGGGCTTGTTGCAAAGCCTCGCGCATGGCCATGATGGCGAGTAGCGGCGTGCGTGTGGTAACCACGTCGGCAGGGATGCCGAGCCGTTGGCGCATCTGCTGTTCGGACAAAGGCACCTCGCACACAGGTATGTCGGTGTGGGAAGTGTTCAGATGTTTAATCCTGCCCACTCCCGAACGGCTGTGCAAAAGGGAAGCGAGCGTGGCCTCTTTGCCCACGCCAATACCTGTAACGATGCCCATCCCCGTTACAACAATGCAATCTGCCATGCCGAAAAGATTATTTTGTGCGGTGAGCCTGAATGTATTCGGCCATCACGCGCACCGATTTGAATACGTCCTTGCCTTCGGCGGCCGATTTCAGCTTGATGCCGTAGTTTTTTTCCATCAGGACGATGAGCTCCAAAGCGTCGATGGAGTCCAGACCCAGACCTTCGCCAAAAAGAGGGGCGTTTTCGTCGATATCCTCCGGCGTCATGTCCTCGAGGTTAAGCACCTCAATTATCTGTTTCTTAAGTTCTAATATCAGTTCTTCCATTTTGATAATATTGACTTATGTGGATTTTTTAAAAGTGCAAATATACGATTTTTTTTGAAAAAATACGAGTGTTTTTGTGATTAGCCTTCAGAAAAAGATGGAAACGACTGATTTTTAAAGAGATGCCTCCTCCCTATTTACAATTCTGTTTATGGCTTTTTGGGGAGAGACGAAAAAGCGCCTTTTGCAAAATAAACTTTTTGGTATTTTGGTTTTCTGTGGGAACTAAAAAAAATTGTACAGAAAAACGACTTTTTCTCGTTTATCTGTACAAAAGTTTGTATATTTGCATTCCTAAATTCAACAAATAAATGCAAAACATTGATTCAGCTAACCGCATCAAAATTTCCGAGTTCCGAATTAAACGAACATCTCCGCTGCCATGCCATCGGCCATAAGGAGACCTTGTGGGGTGGGACGAAAGGCCGTGCCGCATTGGGTGAGGAGCCCGCGCTGGACGAACTGCCTGACTTTTTCGGCAAAATGCTGAGCAAAAGCGGGGAACCGCAGTTCCAACACGCTCTTTTCCACGCCTTTGGCCGTACGCAAGGCTGTCATCACGTACTCGTTGTAGAGGTCGGCGGAGGTGAGGGTCTCGCTCTCGCTGAAGGGGGTGCCGGTTTCCACACCTTTTATATATGCCTCCACATCGGACACGTTCCACCGCCGCCAGCTGTAGCCGAAGGAGTGCGCCGCCGCCCCAAAACCCATATACCGAGTGCCGTCCCAATAACCGCTGTTGTGGTGCGATCGGTAGCCGCTTTTGCAGAAGTTGGACACTTCGTACTGCACGAAACCGTTTTGTTTCGCCCAGTGTATCAAGGTGTTGTATTGGGCGATTACCGTTTCCTCGTCACAGGGATGGATTTTATCCTTTTCCACAAGACGGGCGTAGGCAGTGCCCGGCTCCATTGTC
The DNA here is from genome assembly GCA_937915785.1 of uncultured Bacteroidales bacterium. GTDB lineage: Bacteria > Bacteroidota > Bacteroidia > Bacteroidales > P3 > UBA1219. The sequence goes on along the minus strand of CALGGY010000024.1, from coordinate 6,215 downwards.
AAGGCGTAGCACGAAAGATGCTGTACGCCAAGTGATTGTGCGACTGCAAGATTTTCCTGCCAGCTGTCGGACTGCGGTATGCCGTAAATCAAATCTATGGAGATGTTATCGAAACCGCAGTCTTGTGCCGCCTTCACCGCATCCATAGCCTGTCGCGCCGTGTGACGGCGGTTGAGAAAACGCAGGTCGGCATCGGAAAAGGACTGCACCCCAACGCTCAACCTATTCACACCCAAGTGCTTAAGTCCAAGCAGGTAATCATTCGTCAGCTGTTCGGGATTGGCCTCGAAGGTAAATTCCTCAAGGTGAGACAAATCGTAGCAATGGCAAAGTGTCTCTATAATTTTGGATATTTGCCGCAGTGCAAGAAGCGATGGTGTGCCACCACCAAAGTACAGTGTTTCAACGGGTTGGTCGGGCAATTCGTTTTTTCGCAACTGCATTTCGCAGCAAAGGGCGTCCACATACTTATTTATAATGCCCTCCTTAGGGCGCGGCAACGAGTAGAAGGCGCAATAGAGGCATTTCTGCCTGCAAAACGGCATGTGGACGTAAATCATCATGCCTCGCCAACCATTTGCAGATATTCCGTTTCGGAGATGATGGGGATGCCGAGGTTCTGGGCTTTTTTCAGTTTTTCGGGACCCATTTTTTCGCCGGCAAGAACGTAGGAAGTCTTTGAGGATATGGAACTTACCACCTTGCCGCCGTGCTGTTCGATATGCTGTTTGATGCCGTCGCGCGAGAAATTTGCGAAAACGCCGCTCACCACAAAAGTTCGTCCTTCGAGGGTGTCGGACACCTGGCGGTTCTCCACCTCGAACCGTAGTCCGGCCTGTTTCAGCCGCACAATCAGCCCAATATGGGCAAGGTCGTTGAACCAGCTGTGAACCGACTTTGCGATAACCTCACCAATGTCCTCAACCATTGACAGTTCCTCCACCGATGCCTGACTGAGCGCGTCGATGTTTTTGAAATGGGCGGCCAATTTTTTGGCACCCACCTCTCCCACATATCTGATTCCCAGCGCATAAAGCACCCTTTCGAAGGGCACCTGCTTGGATTCCTCTATGGCGGCGATGATATTGGCGGCCCCCTTTTCCTGAATGGAGGCCTTGCGTTTGTCGTCTTCTATAACTTCCAGTCCCACAAGCTGTCCCATACGCAAGTCGTAGAGGTCGGCCACGTTGCGGATAAGTTTTTTGTTGTAAAGCATAGACAGACGCTCCGTGCCAAGTGTGTCGATATTCATTGCCTTGCGGCTAACAAAAAGCTCAAGGTTGGCCAAAATCTGAGGGTAGCATCCGGTTTCGTTGGTGCAGTAAAACCCCGCCTCGCCATCCTTGCGCACCAGCGGGGTACCGCACTCAGGGCAGTGGGTTATATATTTGAACGGCAGCGAGTTGACAGGACGCTTGTCGAGGTCCACACCCACTATTTTGGGAATTATCTCGCCCCCTTTCTCCACAAAAACGGTGTCGCCCAAACGCACGTCGAGTTGCGAAATTATGTCGGCGTTGTGCAGGCTGGCACGTTTCACCGTGGTGCCGCCCAGCCACACTGGTTCGAGGTTGGCCACAGGGGTAACGATTCCCGTCCTACCCACCTGAAAATCAACACTCAACAGCTTTGTTGCCACCCTTTCGGCCTCAAATTTGTAGGCTATGGCCCAACGCGGCGACTTGGCGGTCATCCCCAACTCGTCCCATAGCGGTATCTCGTTGATTTTTATAACAATACCATCGGTGGCGAAAGGCAGTTCGGAGCGTTTTTTGTCCCAATAGTCGATGTACGCCTTTATCTCATCGATATTGTGGCAGAGTTTGGCGTACTGAGGTATTTTAAATCCCCACTGTCGCGCCATTTCGAGGCGTCCGAGATGGGTGTCGGCGGGCAGGTTTTCGCCCATCATAAAATAGAGGCAGCAGTCGAGCCGGCGTTTGGCCACCTCGCGGGAGTCCTGCAGCTTGAGGCTTCCCGATGCGGCGTTGCGCGGGTTAGCCATGGGCTCGTCGCCGGCGGCCACACGATGCTCGTTGAAAGCGTTGAAAGCCTTCCACGGGAAGATAATCTCGCCCCGCATCTCGAAATCGGCGGGGTAGTTGCCGTTCAGCTGCAGGGGTATGGTGCGTATGGTGCGCACGTTGTCGGTGATGTCGTCGCCCTGCACCCCGTTGCCTCGCGTAACAGCCTGAGTAAGAACGCCGTCCTTGTAGGTTAGACCTATCGCCACACCGTCGTATTTCAGCTCGCACACATACGTGAACGGCCTGTTGCCCAACAAGTTACGAACACGGGTATCGAACTCCGTTATCTCACCCACAGAATATGTGTTGCCCAACGAGAGCATAGGATAGCGGTGCGTTACCTGCCGGAACGACTTGTTCACCTCGCCGCCCACGCGCTTGGTTGGAGAGGTGGGAAGCGCGTACTGCGGAAATTCTTTCTCCAAAGCAATGAGCTCCTCCAGCAGTTTGTCGAATTCGAAATCGGACACCGGCGAGGTGTCGTTCATGTAATACTCGTAGTTGTAACGGTTTATCCGCTCGGTAAGCTCGGCTATGCGCTGCTTGGCTTGGGTGTGGTCCATAGGTGTGGCTTTTGGTGGTTTGAAATAATAATAACTGAAAAATTGAAAAAATGTTGTACTTAAAACAATTTACAATGAACAATGGGGAATGGTTTGTCTTACCACCTCGCCCTTCGGGAAGGCCGTCTATTACTGAAAGGGAACTTTTTTGTGGCAGCACCAGTCACTTTTCTCTTTTTACTATTCACAAAAAAAAATCGTATCTTTGCAACTCAAATCAAAAAAACATTATTTTCCAAAACCGGACCCCAATGAAGACTAAATCCCTCATTTTCATCGCATTGACAATATTTTTCTGCACATTTGCCAATGCTCAGGTGCGCCAAATTTTCAAAGTTACGGACTACGGCACCGGAAAACCGCTGGCCGGAGCCACCTTCGATTGTTGCGGACAAACGCTCACTACCAACGCCAACGGGGTGGCAGTTTTCAGCTCCAAAAAGCACAAGTACGGCAACTTCGTGAAAATCGACGCCATAAAACTCCCGGGATATACTTTCGTCGGCCGCGATTGGAAAACCGGGAAAAACGATACTTTCCGAAAGGACACCCTTGTTTACTACATGGTTGACGAGCAACGCTACATCCGTGAGGCGGAAACGCTGTTCGACTCGCTGTTCTTGTTCAACTACCGGAACAAGACTGCCCCTGCCCTGCTCGAAGCCGCCACCATGGCCAACTACGGTTTCTACCCAGCCGACGAACTGGCCGGAAACCTTATGTCGGCAAACCCTTTCACATCGGTTGTTGAAATGCGCCATAAGGCAGAATGTATCAACCCTCTCTTAATGCCCGAGTACGACAAGGAGCTAAGAAAGGATTGCGAGACATTGCTCCTTAGCGGCGACCTGCAAGGCTGCCTCGAAAAAGCTCGCCAGCAGATTGTGGAAAACGACAACAGCGACAAAAACCTGCAACGCATTGCATACTACCTGGACATCAAAAAAGAGACCAAGGACACATTGCCAACAAGCGAACTATACAAAACACTGTACAACAACAATATACGCAACAGATATCACACCACCAGATACTATAGGTCCTTGCTTGCCGAGGGCAAAGAAAACGATGCCGAACAACTCCGTCAGAGCACATTGGCAAAAAACATCGACCCTTACCTCGACATTGCCCTCATCCCCAACGAGTTTGACGGCTTCGACACCAATCCGCAGGCCTGCATAGAAAAAGTCGGACAAACCCTGAAAACGGCAAAGCAAAAAACTCCCGACAATCATAATTTTATGTCGTGGCTCTATGCCCAAACATCAACCATGCACATGCTCTGCGGCGACACGCTGAAAGCCGCCACCTATCTCGACTCTGCTTTCGACGAATTGCTCCAAAACATTGCAGAAAACAACCCTTACCCATTGTCGGCCAAAATCAGCGCATTAAACGACATATCCAATTGGCCGGTGGATGAAATTGGCGGCAGCACCTCCGAAAAGATAAACAACTACCGCCTGCAGCTGGCCCGCGACATTTACAACTCCAACCGCAACGCTCTGTTCGGACGCATGACATATCTCTACTGCATGCAAAAAATGATGTCGGACAACAATGCCCTTGCAAGCGGTTTTCTGCCCGCCATCGACAGTTTGTCGCAGACGCTTGCCGATGAGCTGCCACACATCATCCTTCCCAACATGCTGCTTACCAAGACCTACCGCCTTGCCGATGCCATGCAAACGCAGCAAACTCCAGGCACCATGCTGAAACTGCTTGCCGAATACCGAACAGTTTACGACAAATGCAACAACCTGTATCCCAACATTTTCAGCAAACGCAGCATAGCCACCAACTCTTACCTGAAACGTATGGCCTACCGCAGCGACAACGACTTTTTGGCCGAAGCCATCGACGCTTTCAACGAAGAGCTGTTTTTGCAGATGGCCGACCGTGACGACAAGGACACCCTGCTCGCTCGGGGCGAATACTACAACCACGAGGCCGAAAGCATGTACCACGACGAGCTTTACCGCCAGTCGATGCAAAGCTACGACAAAGCCGCACATTATTTTGCCCTATCGGCCGCAACCGACTCGTCGGGATATTCCCACATCCGCCTGTGCGACAATATTTTGCAGAAAGGCGATGCCTATTACAACCTCAAACGCTACAACGAGGCCACAAAGTGCTACCAGCAGGTTTTCGACTACGAAAAACAGATACCGCAACCGGCAATGCCGCGCTACACCGCACAGAAAGGTCAGACATACCATTTCCAAGGCGATATGATGCTGGCGCAGAAGGATTACAAAAAAGCCATGAAACTGTTCAAAAAGTCGGAAAAGGAATTCAAGAAAGCCGAGAAAATGGGCGACACCACCCTATACGGATATTGGGCCGAACTGCATTTCAGCATGGCAATTGCAATGATAGAACAGAAAAAGGAAAACAAATTTGTGGAAGAGCTTGAAAACGCCGAACGCCTGTACCAAACCAAACCGATGGGCAACGCCAGCCGCAAATACGAAATGCTGAAAGGCACCCTGCTGAAATATTACACCGAAAACAAGGATTGGAACAAATATCTTGTGTGCAAATCCACCTTCCACCAGTATCTCGACAGCGTAAAATTCACCGACATCGACCATTTCAACGAATATATCAGCAGCGCCGTATCGCTTGGCGGATTGTGGTCGAACATCGGACTGCCCACCGCGACACTGCGCTACTACAAGGAGGCAAAACTGGGCAAGGAATTCCTTATCCGAAACGACTATGCCGCTCCCGACGACGAATACTACGATCTGGCCTACAACGTGGCACGCTACTACCGCATCTGCGACTCCACCCCTCAGGCCATCAACCAGTTAATTGAATGTGAGGAGATTAGCCGCCTTATCTACGCCGACACCGCTCCCCATACAGCCCTGTTCAACTCCCTGAACATCAAAAGCCAGACAGCCCTCTGCTACGAGGACATGGCCAAAACCGACACCGGCGGCACCGACCAATGGTACCAAAAAGCGCTGCCTCTCTACACACAGATAATCAACACCTTGTCGGCAATGGACACCAACCCCTCGCTGAAGCGCAACCTCGGCCAGTTCCACCGCCGCATGGCATCGGTACACCTCAACCTCAACCATTTCTACACTGCCGACAAACATTTCGACACCGCCCTTGCCATAATGCTGCCACTGTGCAACGCCGGCTACAAGCCATACGTGGAGGACGACGTGGCACGCAACTACCTCGGCAAAGCCATCATCTATCGCTCCAGCGACGACTACGACAATCCCACCAAGGCAAAACAGATGCTCGAAGCCTGCATCGAAACCTGCCAGAAATCCGACAATCCCGACCAAATGGCCGACATCGAACTATTTGCCGTAAGCATGATGATAAAACTGATGGACGACAACCCACAATCCGGCAACGACATGGGAATCGGCAAATACCGCAAACTGCAAACCGAACTTGAAAAGAAATTGGAGAAACAGAGATAAGAAACATCTAGAAAACACTAAATAAACAAAAGATTTTTATTCTTTTAAAGTAAGAATTGTTATTATGCCACAAAAACGCCTCTATTTCGATATGGACAACGTGCTTGTCGATTTCCGCTCGGCACTCGGCAAGATTGACCCGGAAACACTTAGGCACTACGGCGACCACC
>CALGGY010000023.1 GCA_937915785.1 uncultured Bacteroidales bacterium | reverse complement strand
GCACCACCAACGGCGCTTTGGCAGGCCAATTCTCCATTGCCAGCGACACCGTAACCGTATCACCCTCCGCCTCGGCTACCCAAACCCTCACAGTGAACCTCTCCGATGGTACCAACAACTACATCGACATGGCAACCGAAACCTACGTTTACGTTTTCCTGCCACCCATGGCAGCAAAAGACCTGACAATAAAAATCTTCAACACCGACGGCAATTTTACTAAAAAAACCGTGTCAAGCGCCACACTTGCACGCAGCCGCATCTACACCACCACTGTGTCCGGCATTGCTTTCAGCGATTACGCCATCTACTACTCTGTAAGCCCCACAAAAAAAGTGCTTTTCGCCCCCGGCAACCTGCAGTTCAAGGCTACGCAGAACGGCGTTTGGGGCGACCTCACCCACACCACCGCCACAGGCACCGCCAACGGCAAATGGCGTTTCGCCGAGAACCAGTGGGACTTTGTGGGCGGAACCTACTCCGACGGCAGCAATTCTGTCGGAAATGTTTATGAGAACGGGGTAAAGTGTACGCACACTTTCGAGGCCACTGGCACCAACGCCCAATTTACTTGGCTAAACCATTTCAAGACTTATACCGGTTGGATAGACCAATTCGTATTTGGCACAAGCGGATATAACAACGGCTCCCCACTTTATCAGCCATACGAAGACGACTTTTGTGACAATTATGACCGAAATGGAAATGTACCCAGCTACACATGGATAATTAGCGGAGTTAGTTCATCCGCAGTTCCATTTACAGAAGACAATTTGACAGGAAACAACGCCAATGCCGACTGGGGAGTGTTCAATGCCATTTATAATCCAAAAACCAATACAACCGACGCTCCGGGCTATTGGTACACCTTATCGGGTGACGAATGGGCGTATTTACTCAACACAAGAACAGGCGCCACCAGCAAGCGTGGCTTAGCCAAAGTGAACGGGGTGGATGGACTTATCTTAATTCCTGACAACTTCATCGATCCCAACACTAATAACGGAAATGCGGCTTTCAACCCCAATGCATCGTCATTTTCGGGAAATACTTACAATGGCTCCGATTGGACTGCTATGGAGAACTTGGAAGTGGCTTTCCTTCCATTTGTACAGCCATTGAATAAGATTGTTTTAATAAACACCAGCCCATCATGGTCTTGTACATCATTCGCTTCTTTTGCCAACACAAACCAGCCGTCAATGTATCACACGTCCACGGCAAAACAAATTTTTATGACTATGGTTGTTGGTTCATGGGCGTATATTGCGGTATCTAATGCGGACGTAACAATGAGAGGACCGGTCCGCCTTGTGAAAGACTATGTGGCAAATTAATCTGTAATTATAATACTTTAAACAGGGTGTCGCGATTGCTCGAGGCACCCTGTTTTTGTTGTAATGCGCCTGAAAAAGAACTGATAAAAAACAGTGGCGCAAGCCAAGCAGCAATTGCTTTTTGAAAAAAGAGAGACAAGACTTCCGAAAGTCGTAAAAAAAATGTATATTTGCATTTTACTTTTTGTTCAAACAAAAATATAAGCTACTGATAATGAGAATAGATTTTTCAAAAGTTGATTTCAAGTCGAGCGAAAAAGGGCACGAGTCCTTCTCCGATTGGCAGAAAAACGAAAAAATAGAGAAAAACTGGCGCACTCCGGAGCAGATCGACGTGAAGCCGGTTTACGGCGACAGCGACCTGCTGGGCATGGAGCACCTGAACTACGCCGCAGGCATTGCGCCTTTCCTGCGCGGACCATACAGCACCATGTATGTGATGCGTCCGTGGACCATACGCCAATACGCCGGTTTCAGCACTGCCGAAGAGAGCAACGCTTTCTACCGCCGCAACATAGCCGCCGGACAGAAAGGCCTTAGCTGCGCTTTTGACCTTGCCACACACCGCGGCTACGACAGCGACCACGAACGTGTGGTGGGCGATGTGGGAAAAGCAGGCGTGGCCATCGACAGCATTCTGGACATGAAGATACTTTTCGACCAGATAGACCTTGGCAAGATGTCCGTTTCCATGACCATGAACGGCGCTGTGCTGCCCATTCTGGCGTTCTACATCATTGCCGCCGAAGAGCAGGGCGTGCCTCAGGAACAGCTGCAGGGCACCATCCAAAACGACATCCTCAAGGAGTTTATGGTGCGCAACACCTACATATACCCTCCGCTGCCGTCGATGCGCATAATCGCCGACATTTTTGAGTACACCTCGAAAAATATGCCCAAGTTCAACTCCATATCCATCTCCGGCTACCACATGCAGGAGGCCGGCGCCACCGCCGACATCGAGCTGGCCTACACCTTGGCCGATGGCTTGGAATATCTCCGCGCCGGCGTCAAGGCAGGCATGAGCGTGGACGATTTCGCACCGCGTCTGTCCTTCTTCTGGGGCGTGGGCATGAACCATTTCATGGAAATAGCCAAAATGCGCGCCGCACGTATGCTCTGGGCAAAGATTGTACGCCAGTTCAACCCCAAGAACCCCAAATCGCTGGCACTGCGTACCCACAGTCAGACATCGGGCTGGAGCCTTACGGAACAAGACCCGTTCAACAACGTGGCACGTACCTGCATCGAAGCCATGGGCGCCGCTTTGGGACACACCCAGAGCCTGCACACCAACGCCCTCGACGAGGCAATAGCCCTGCCTACCGACTTTTCGGCACGTATTGCACGTAACACGCAGATTTACCTGCAGGAAGAGACCAATATCTGCCGCGTGGTGGACCCATGGGCAGGCTCATACTATGTGGAAACCCTCACCAACGAGATAGCACACCGCGCTTGGGCTCACATACAAGAGGTGGAAAAACTCGGCGGCATGGCCAAAGCCATCGAAAGCGGCATCCCCAAAATGCGTATCGAAGAGGCTTCGGCACGCAAACAAAGCCGCATCGACAGCAACGTGGACACCATCGTTGGTATCAACAAATACCGACTGGCCCACGAAGACCCCATCGAGACCCTCGAAGTGGACAACACCGCTGTGCGCGAGGCACAGATAAAACGCCTTGCCAAACTGCGCGCCGAACGCAACAACGACGAGGTGCAGGCCTGCCTCGACGCCCTTACACGCTGTGCCGAGACTGGCGAGGGCAACCTGCTGGCCCTTTCGATAGACGCGGCACGCAAACGCGCCTCGCTGGGCGAAATCAGTTACGCACTGGAAAAAGTTTTTGGACGATACAAAGCAAAAATAAACCTTATAAGCAACGTGTATAGCAGCCAGACCAAAGACAGCGACAGCTTTAAACGGGCCAAAGCCCTTACCGACGAATTCGCAAAGATAGAGGGACGTCGCCCTCGTATTATGATAGCCAAGATGGGACAGGACGGACACGACCGTGGCGCCAAAGTGGTGGCCACCGGCTATGCCGACCTCGGTTTCGACGTGGATATGGGACCGCTGTTTCAAACACCGGCCGAAGCTGCCAAGCAGGCAGTGGAGAACGACGTGCACATACTCGGCGCCAGCTCACTTGCCGCCGGACACAAAACCCTTCTCCCTCAGGTTATCGAAGAACTGCACAAGCTGGGCCGCGACGACATAATGGTGGTGGCCGGCGGTGTGATACCTCCGCAGGACTACCAGTTCCTTTTCGACGCTGGCGTGGCTGCCGTGTTCGGACCCGGAACGGTAATCAGCGAGTCGGCAATAAAAATGCTGGAGCTGCTGCTCGAAGCAAGAAAATAGTAATACCGACATAAAATAATAACATCGGACTGTGCCACTGAGTGCAGTCCGATGTTTTGTGTTTCTTTATTTGTGTTGCATGCTATATCCTTAGATTGTGCTTCCACCGACTGTGCTTTGCTTGTCAGGGGATATTAGAATGATGTGCCGTTGGCGCATTTTTGGTTTTGTTTTACAATGGGGGGGGCTTGGATTACTCTTTGAGTCGGTGCAGTTTTATGGTGCCCATGTCGCCAAGCAGGCTGTGGCGGGAGAACTGCGCCGCTTCGAAATCCATATTGAAAACCGTTTGTTTGCCCGAAAAACCGTCCATATACTGCCGGTAGTCTATCTGCTGGTATTCGCGGCTGCGGTCGGGCAGGCTGTCGGGATTGAGTTTGCCGACGGTTTGGTATTTTATATCACGTTTGTCGAATTTCTGCCGGCTCATGCACGGGGCGGAGATTTCGAAATGCACGTTGTAGTCGTTGCTGTATAGCGTAAAACGGCCTTGCCGGTCGGTGAAGGTGTTCATACCCACGCTCCAATCGTCGTTCCAGCCACGGACTACGGCACCCTCCACCGGTTGGCCGGAGGTCTCGTCAACAATTTGTCCGGTTACGAGTATGTTGCTGTACGCCAACATATTATAATAATTAGTAGGAATATCCTTACCAGCATAAGCAACGGAGTAGGTCAGCATTTCTGTCAACGCCTGCACGGCGGGTTTGTTTTTTCCTTCGGCATTGCGCAAGCCAGTGTATTGTGCTTCGAAGTTCACACCTTGAGGATCGTCCTGAAACTCCCACCATCCGTAGCCGGCTGCCCCCATGCTTTTGGCCCAAGCAAAGGTCTGCACAAGAAAATCGGCTTGCCATGGGTAAGGCACGGAGTCGCCATCGGCAGGCAGTCCGGTCTCGCCCACCATCCACGGTTTGCCGCAGTAGTGACTATACCACCACATCTCGCTTTTAACGCGTAGTGGGTGGTATGTGTGCATCTCGACAAAATCCACCGGAAGCAGTGCCGGGTCCCATTCAAAAACCTCGATAGGTTCGGCGGTGGCCACAGTGAAGAGCTGATGCGGTGCGTAGGTGCGTACCCAGTGGCGCCATTCGGCAACCAGCCGGGCGGCATCCATCTTGTCGCGGTCTGGTTCGGGGTCGAAATAGAGGGGTTCGTTGAAAAAATCGTATGCCCACAGTGCCGGCAGGTTGGCCAGATGGCGAAGCAACCCCTTTGTGTACGATTGCCAGTAGGGCTCGAAAGGCGTCTTTATAAGCAGCATCACACGAAGTCCGGCGCTATCGGCAGTTTGCACCATACGCCGTGTAGCCTCGAACTTGGCGGTGCTGTCGCCCTCGCTCATCACATCAAGGCAGACCCTCACGGCGTTGAAACCCCAGCTGGCGATGGTGTCGAAATGTTCGCGCAAGTTAGTGCCGGTGTAATAAGGTGCCGGGATCACACTGTCGCCTTGGATAAAAGCCTTGTAGTTGAGCATCAAGGGGAACCAAGGTTCGCCGTTGAGGACGAAATGTCCGTCCTGCAGACCTACATACCCGTCGGTAACGGGCGGCAGCGATTCGTTGTAAAGAACCGGCGTCTCCCCGCCACGATGGCAGGACAGCAGGAGTGCAAAAACCACAGGCGGTAGCAGTATACGTTTCATAATCAGCGTTCTTTTATTCTTATCATTTCGTCTTTCAATGGTATATTGTCGATGTAGCGTTGACCGTCGGCGAAGGGCACGTGCACACCTTCGGGACGCACAAGCAGATGGTGGAACATCACAGGCGACGGCCGCATCTGCCTGTTGCGCATCGTGATACGCAGCGCGTTGCATCCGTCGGGCAGCGTTGTATGCAGGCGGAACAGACCTTCGCCTATGTCGATGTCGACGATGTCGAGCAATACGTCGACGCACCAGCCGAACAGCTGCTTTTCATCATCACCTGTTGTGGCGAAGACCTTGATGTCCGAGCGGCTGTACTGGTCGTCGAGTATGTGCGACATCCAGAAGCTTATCTCCACGTCGCCCGTCAGCGCCACCGGCCCGTCGTAGACTGTCGTCCAGCGGTGTATGTCGCCTTCAACGGTGTCGGGAACGACGAGTGCCGCCCGGCTGAAATCGATGCTGTCCGTCGTGGCTGTTTCGTAAAGGGCCTTCAGCACGTCGCCCGTCTCTACTCTGACAAGGCGCAGCACGTCGGGATGAAGCGAATAGAGTTCCATCTCGTCCAGCATCATCAGCGTGTCGGCGTAATGAAGTATCATCTTCTCGGCATCCGACAGCAGGTCCTTGTTTTTGGTGACGGCGAGCAACAGAAGTCTGTCGTCGGGCAAAGCGTCGGCAAATCGCAGCAAATCGAACGCTGTGCGCGACAGGGCTATGCAGTCCCACGCCTGGCGGATGTCGGAGCGGGCACTCTCGTTGCACACCAGGGGCAGGCCTGTCTTCATCGACAGCAGGGCACTGCGGGCAAACATACGGTCCTGCGAGGGCAGGTAGACCAACTCGCTGCCAGCGTTGAAGACTGGTAGCGTCAGGATGGCTTGATACTGGGAAGCATCTATGTTGTTAACCCATTGGTTCTGTGGCAGCTGGTTGTCGTAGTCGGTCCATTCGGCCCATTGGTTTGAATACCAAGCCTTGTTCCGCCAGTTGTAGGCGGTGGCTTCGGCAGCCATAACTACGAGGGCGACGGCGAGCACCACCTTGCGAAACGTCTTTGGACACGACTGCATCCAGCGGAACAGCCCGTAGAAAGCCACAATATTGATGACATACACAAACAGCCACACAAAGCGTCCCTGTGCGCGGAACTGCGCCAGCGGACCGATGTAGGCCACGATGTTGCGCGGAAACCAGTTGAGCGGCATTCCGCAGGCAAAAAGCATCAGCACCGTGGCGACAAGCAGGAACAGGTTGAGCTCGCGGCTGTCGGTGGGACGCAGCAGCGAAGCATAGCGTTTCTTGGCGATATTGCGAAAGAAATACCAGACAATCAGCACGATGGCTACAACAGCCACAAGACCCACATAGTTGCGAGCCTCCCATTGCACACGGGCAAACAGCTTGCTGTCCTCCCAAAAATAGAGGCGTCCGTAGGGGAAGAAAACACCCTCTATCCTGCCCTGATAGTTGAAAAATCCTGCCGGCACCGCGGTGCGTTCGCCGTCGGGCATACCCACGTGCGACAAAACGTAAAACACGCCCAGCGGCAACACCAACTCAACCAACGCGGCTATGCCAATCTTGAGCCAGCCTTTCTCCTTGCACCATTCAATGTTTTGGCGACGAATAATGACATACGCCAGCTCCCCGACGGCGATAACGGCATAAAACACAAGATAATAGGGATGGCACAAAGCAAACCACAGCATCGACACGCCTATCGCCAACGCCCATCCCCACGCGCCGTTGCGAAGGTGGCGCAGCGTGAAGTAAAGCAGCATCGGGATGGCGCAGTAGTAGCTCAGCGACATATGTGCCCCGATGCGTTGTAGCTGGGGCGACATCAGAGTGAGAAGCAGAGCCACAACGACCGAATACCACACCGGCAGCTTCAACTCGCGCAGCAGCAGGTACAAGAACAACGCGCATAGGACGATGGACAACAGCGACATAAGGTTCATCAGCGGCAGCACAGCCCTTTCCGTATGCTCGACACCAGCTTTGCGCAGCAGTTGCAACGGAGCCGCAACAATGGGGTTCAAGCCCGTGAAAGTGTAGTATTCGCCGTAGGGATAGTTCATCGCGTCCGATATCGTCATTCCGTCGTCGTAGGCAACGTGGTAGGTGGTCGTGTAGACATCCTTTATCAGGTCCTCGCTGCCGGTCGAGAAGAACATAGTGCTCCAGTGTGTCAGCCAGCCAAAGCCCCAGAAAAGACCTATAAGGACAATAGCGGCGCAGACGGTTATGGCACTTCCAAGAAGATGTTTGGGATGAGAATTGGATTTTGACATTGGGAGGCTTCTATAAAAAAGGAATATGCAAGCCTCTCACGGCTTGCATATTCCATTGGCTCATATACAGATTAATATCCGAAAATCTCGTCAAGGGTAAGTTTTTTCACTTTACCGAATTTGGAGAGGGCGTTAAAATCCATCTCGCTCTCTTTGCCAAGTATGAGGTAGGTCTTTTTCTGGCCTTTGATGTGTTTTTGCTGGAAATCCACAAGGTCTTTCATCGTCATATTCTGGTAGGCTTGGAAGTTCTGTTTGCGGAGTGGTTCTTTCCATCCCATCTGCTCGCAGGTGAGGTAGGCGCTGATGATGCCGAACTTGGTGGTGCGGGCGGTGCGGCTGCCGGCCAGCAGTGCATCCTTGGCCAGTTTGAAATTGGCTTCGGCCTGAGGCATGTCGTTGAAGAGCTCCTCGTAAGCGTTGAGGGCGTCCATCAGCTTGTCGTTTTGGGTGATGACGTTGGCGCTGTTGAAGAAGTAGCCGTCCTTGTCTGTGCCGTAGGTGTAGTGGCTGCTGGCGCTGTAGGCAAGGCTGTGTTTCTCACGCATTTCTTGGAACACTATGGCGTTCATCGAGCCGCCGAAATATTCGTTGAAGAGGTTCATGCCGGGCACCTGTGCGGTGTTGAAATGTTCGCCGCGGAAGTATTCGGTTACGTAGGTGTTTTTGGCGTTGTAGTCCACAAAAAGCACCTGATTTTCGTTCACTGCCTGAGGCTGGAAAATTTTGTTTGCTGGCACATCCTTGGTGGGTTTAACTTTGTGGATGCGGTTCACAGCGGCGGTGGCATCCTTGAGGCTCAGCGGGCCGTAGTAAAGCACGCGGTGCTTGTAGTTGAACAGGTTGTGCAGGGCATCGGTGAGCTGGCGGGCGGTGTAGGCGCGCAATTCGGCATCGCTTTCGTTGGTTTCTTTGATATACTCTTCGCCGTAAATGCCATAGCGGTTGAGGGCGCTGAAGGCGGCGCGCTGGTTGGTCTTGTTGTCGGTGCGGCTCTTGATGGCACGTTCCACAAGCATTTTCAGAGCTTCGTCGTTGGGCTGGCATGTGGCCATCACCTCTTCCACAAGGGTCATTGCCTTTTCCATGTTTTCGGCCAATCCGCTGATGCTGACAGTAACGGCGCGTCCGCCAACGCTGATGCCCCACGAACAGGCCAGACGGTAGAACTCCTCTTTAAGTTGCTCGGCAGAGTGTTTGTCGGTGTTGAGGTATTCCACAAGGTCCGAGGCAAGGTCGATGGTTTTGTCGGCGGAGGAACCGAACTCGAAACGGTACTGCAGGTTGAAAGTGCCGTTTTCAACATTTTTAACGTAAAGTACATCGCTGCCGTTGGCGGTCTTACCTTTCTTAAGGTCTTTGCCAAAGTTGATGAACTGAGGCTGTATGGGTTTTGCCTTGTTGGCGGATTCTTTGATACTGGCAAGGAACGGGCTTTCGTTGTCGCGGCTTACATAGATGGGTGTGATGGCAGGTTTCTGCACTTTGGTTACGGGGTCGGGGGTGTCCTGCTGTTTGTAAACAATCACGTAGTTGTTGTCCTTGCAGATACGGTTGGCGAAATCCACAATGTCTTTCTTGGTGATTTTGGCAAGCTCATCGATTTCGTTCACCACGTCGCCCCAGTTGCGGTGTTCCACAAAAGCGTAAGCCATCTGGCTGGCGCGGCTGTTGTTGCTCTCGGCCTGTTTCATTATGCGGAGTTTCAGCTGGTTGATCCAATCGGGACGTCCCTCGCGGAACCAGGGTTCGTTGGTGACGTTCCAACCGGCGGAGACAGCGGGGAACGTAGCCCACTTGTGGCCCGGGCCGAAACGGGACGAACCATCGCGGCGGATGGTGAATTGCAGCATATAGCGCTCGTCGAAGTTGTAGTCGAAGCGGAAGAAGTAGGAGGCCAGACGCTGCACGTCGTAGCCGCCGGTGCCGCCGCTGGTGCGCTCGTCATCGGTGTCGCCGATGGCGGAGTCGATGTAGGCCATGGCCGGGTTGGTCTCCTTGAGCTGGTAGTCCGTGCCGGACACATAGGTGTAGGAATAGCTCATCGCGGACTGGCCGAGCACGGCTGCGAAGTAGTGCTTGCCAAGCTGCTTGTTGTAGGAGAAATAGTTCTCCGTCTGCCAGCGGAGGCCTTCGTTCATGCCCATGTTGACCCAGCTGGTGAGGGTCTGGTTCATCGAACTTTTGTACTGCTCGAAACCGTAACCTCGGTTGCGCCAGAAGGAGAGATCCACGCCGTAGTTAGTCTTGAACTTCAGGCCGGGCATGATGTCCAGTTCGGCACCGAAATTGGCGACGAATTTGTCGGAATTGCCGATGCTGTTGGAATTGGTGGCCAACTGCGCGAGCGGGTTGGTCAGTTCCTGGAATCCGGACGGCGGCATGGAGAACACCCGGCCGTCCTTGTCCACGACAGCTGTCGGGGGCTCCGCCAGGATCCGGGCAGCCTCAGCCTCGGAGGCATACACGGGGATCGTCGGGTTGAAGGCGATGGCGGAACCCAGAATGGAGCCGTACTCGGAGTTGGTCTCGATACCCTTGGAAACGATGCGGGAATACGCCACGTTGGCCGTGACCGTCACCTTGTTCAGGAAATCGCGGCTGTCCGTCTCGAAAGGAATGTAGCTGTTGTTGGAACGGATGGACAGGCGCCAGAGGGAACAACATAAAATATTTAATTGGAGGTCAAAATGAAGAAGAAATCGAACGATAAAAAATTGATGTATTGGTTAGCTGGAATAGTAGTTATTA
>CALGGY010000022.1 GCA_937915785.1 uncultured Bacteroidales bacterium | reverse complement strand
CCGGCACGCTTGAGCAGCGAACCGCAATGTTTGTAAACGGAAATATAGTTGTTTGGGTGCTGTATTACAACAACATACCCCGACTCGGGGGTGTAATTGGCCAGCAGTACGGTGCCGCTGTAAATGGATTTCACAACGCTGTTTTCTACGCCTGCCACATCGGTACCCAAATGTTTGTCTTTTTCGCTGAAAGCACGCAGCACCTTGCCTTGCAAGGGTGTGAAAAATGACAGCTGTGTAGTGGTTCGTGTTGTTGCGTCGGCCGCTACCGACGATGAAGAGTTGTTCTGCCCTGCGGCCAATTTGTTTATTTTCGATGGTTTTACTTGGTACTGGTCGGCGTTTTCCACCTCGTCGCGCAGCAGCGAGTCAGCTTTGGAGTGGATGTATTCGCCGGGTTTGGCCTTTGCCGATGAGTCGGTTTTGTGGCGGTATTGGTCTTCGGTAGGCATTTGTTCGCCACCTATCACCATTTTTATGTTCTGCAGCTGTGTCTCCTGCTGTTGCAGCACATGCTCCAGCGAGTCGAGCATGCGTGTGTTTTCGCAGGCCTGCTCCATGATGTCGGAGCGCATGTATCCAGGGATGAACTCGCGCAACGAGGTGAAGGCTATCAGCAACGAGGTGAGCACCACCAGCACTATTGCGGAAACGCCGATGGTAACGAACAGGTTGATGCCTGTAAGCTGGAACGACCATTTTTCGCGAAACGTTTCGGAGTCCATCACCACAAAACGGTGTTTGCGGCGCATATCGGCCTTCAGCTTGGAACGACGCTCTTTCATCCGCTCCCTAAAACGGCGGTAGGCCTCCTTGCTCTCGGACCATGTGTGGGTGCGCACAAAAGCGAAGCACTTGGCCACAAAGCGTGGCAGGGCAAGCAACGCCCTGCCTATTGCTTTGAGTATGGTTTTTGCAGTGTTCGACATATATTTTATTTTGTGCACAAGTTTGTTATAACGCAGATATTTTTGTTTTGTTGTGCAATGTGCAAAAAAGTGGCCTTTATTCGAGTTTCAGCTGCATGTCCTTGGGGTGTTTAACGCTGTAGCTGAGGGTTATTTTGTGCGATTGTGCGGCTTCCACCTGTGTTTCCCAAGTAACGATGCCTGTTTGTTCGCTGTTGGTGGTGGGGGTTGTGGTCTCTTTCTGCAGCTCCACGTCAATTTTTTTGTTCGTGGAAACAGGGTATTGGTCTTTCACGGTAACACTCACGGCCTTGTTTTTGGCATTTTTGATGGTTGTTTCGAAAGTGGTGAGCACTTTGATGTCGCTGCCAAGCGCTTTGGTGCTGCTGTAGTCTTTCACTTTCTTGCGTTGAACGGTGATGTTTTTGTCCTCGCCGAGGGTGAACGATAATTTGCCGGCGCCTGCCGCGGTGTTGATGTAGGTAGTGCCCACAAAGGTGCCTCCAAACGACACGTTGGCGTCGCCGCTTAGCATGCTGAGCTTGGCCAGTCCGGAGCTGACTTCAGCCACAAGGTACACTTTGGTGTCGAATTTTGGCACACAATAGTACTTGTATGTGGCGTTCATCTGGTTTTTCATTATGGTGATGCTCTGCTGTTTGCCGTTGCCGGGAATGGTGTAGCGCATGTCGATGTCGAAAGTGCGGTTCAGTTCATCGTCGGACATGGACACATAGTCCTCCATGTTTTTGGTGGTGATAACCATGGCTCCCAGTTGCGTTGGGCGTCCGTAGCGGTCCATGGTCTGCTCTGGCGAAAGTATTTCGCGGGTTTTTACGTCGGATTGCGATATTTGTGTAAAGCTGTTTTCGTTCACCTCCATTCCGTTCACGTAAAACAGCATCTGGACCGCCTCCGTAGGTGCGGCGAAGGTCTCTTCGACAGCTTCTTCTTCAACATAGCTCTCTGAGCCGCGGTCCATGGCTACGGTTTTGCTGCGCATGGCCGAGTTTTTGGCCGAAGTGCGATAACTGATGCCTGCCGCGGCCACTGGCCTGATCTCGCGCAGAAACCAAGTCTCCATTTCGGGTATGGCGTAGCTTGTGCTTGGTGCGCCGGTGCTGAGGCTTATCTTAACGTTTTCCCAGTCGAGGCCGGTGTATTGCTGCACTTTGGCTTTGGTGGTAATGGTAATGGGTTTGTCCTCGGCGGTGGCCAGCACCTCGTGGTAGGGCACCCATCCGGCCTGTGGGGTGTAGTATTGTATGGTGAACGAAACGTTGCCTGCCAATGGCGCCGACACCGAGAGCCGCAGCTGACTGGTTTCCTGCCGTTTGGCGTTGCTCTCCTGCTGCTGTTGCTGTTTCAGGCGGGTAAGAGTCTGGTTTATCTCCGTTTGCTGGGCGTTGAGGGATAGTATGGTGTTGTTCAGTTCCTTGGCTTTGGTTTTGAAGTATTCGAGGTTTTGGTTCACTTTGTCGGTGGTGCCGGCGTCCTTGCCTCCCGAAACATTGTGGTTTACACCTTTTTCCAGAACGGTGAGCATGGAGCGGTTTATGCTGAGGTCGTTTTGCACCTGCTGCAGTTTTTTGTTGTATAGGGCAATGGAATCTTTCAGTTGCTGCACTCTGGTGTTCGATTTAACATCGGTGAGGTAGTCCTTGGAGAATTCCGACGACGATATCACCGCGCCGCCGGAGGCTTCTACCTTGAGGCTGCTTTGATTTATGCTGCGGCTGAGACCGGTAATAACCACTTCGTTGTCGCCTTTGGCAAGGGTGGCTGAGGCGGTGTGGGTAAGTTCCGCACCTTGGTTATAGACTACCACATTTTTCAGTTTTGGCGTGGCTGTTACTTGGCTTTGTGCCATTGTGGCAACGCATACCGCGAGCGACAATGCAAAGAAAAAGCGTGTTTTCATATAATAATTCCTTTCAAAAGTTTGATAAATAACGACGAATCTCCGGTTTTATTATAATAAAAGGCGACCACCGTGTGATCGCCTTTGTGTGTTGACTTTTCTGGAAAGAATAGATCATTATTTCTGCTTGTGGGTAAGGTCGTTGTGGGTAAGGTCGTAAGTCTTGGCCGGACGGCGTAAGAACGAGAGACACCAACGTATGGGCATTACAACAGTGAATGTGATTACGTCTCTTAAAATGGCCATCGACAAGCGCATTACATACCATACATAAAGTGGCATAACGAGGTCTCCGAAGAAACTGAAGTAGTGAAAGTCGAAGTAGTGAAAGTCTACAATATCAATTATTACCAACACCACTCCCAGAATCCAGCTGAGTATGGCTATTCCGTCGAGGACGAAATCGAAAACAAAACGTTTCAGCCATACAAGGAACGGCAGCTCGTGTTTTATCTTGTCGGCATCGAGGGCATGATTTTTGCGCTGGGCTGTCATTCGTTTCACGGCACGTTTCCAGAGGTCGTACGGAAGGATAAACAACAGGTAAACAATGCGGTACAGGAAATGAAGGATGCTTGTAAGCCACTCCATCCAGATGTTGTCGTCCTGTCCGGACTCGGGTGCAAATCCTGTGTTACGACTTTCAAAACTATTGTTTGCCGATTCGGTTTCGAGCGGGAATCCGCACTGGGCACAAGCTTTTGCACCGCTTTCTACTGGGTCGCCACATTCGGGCAAATTCTGTTTTTTGACATACTTTTTATATTTCGGGGACTTCTAATTTTACATTATTTTTGAATAAGGAGCCATTTTGTCCGATTTTTTTG
>CALGGY010000021.1 GCA_937915785.1 uncultured Bacteroidales bacterium | reverse complement strand
CTCCCATTTTATTTTATCAACTATATTTTAGAAAAAACGTTTTGGACACTATTGCCTTAATACCCTTTTGTAATTATCTCCCATCCGCAAAATACCAATAAATTGTGAGGAACGCGGCGTCTGTTTTTTTTATTTTTGCAGATTAAAATTAAAACAAAATAACATGGATAAAAACAAACGTAAAAAGATAATTCTCATTTCGATAGCCGCGGCTCTGCTTCTGCTTGTGGCGATACTTTTTTGGAGAGCCAAATGCGGCCCAACGCGCATTGCTTTTGTAAACTACCAGATTACAACGCTGGGACAGATTGCCAAAAGCAACAACAACTCGTTTGTAAAGATAAAGGAGGTGAGCCTCGACGAACTGGACAAACTAAGCCGTTACGACATGGTATTTGTCAACGGTATGGGGCTGAGAATCACTGCCGAGCAACGTCAAACCATACTCGACGTCGCCGCCAAGGTGCCGGTGATGACGGTCTCTGCCACCAACCCCGACAACTACATACTGTCGGTGGATGAGGCTACCGAAGATACTCTGCTCCAGTATCTTGGCTCGCCAAAACGTGCCAACTACGCCAGTCTCCTCAACTACGTGCGTACCCACATCGACGGTAAAATCCTTGCCAAAGGCGAGATAAATCCTGTGGTGCCGGCCTCCAACAGCCTTCTGTTCCACGCCGACCCCAGCGACCCCGATGCCGAAAATCTGGAGTTCAATTCCATCGACGAGTATGTCAAATTCTTGAAAAAGAGCCATTTGTATAATGCCGGCGCCCCCGGCGTCATAGTAACGGGCGTTATGGGCGAACCCGCCGACCTTGTCAAAAAACTTGAGGAAACGGGCAACATGGTGTTCCCCGTGCGGAATATGAACACTCTTATCGCCAAAGGGCATGCCGACAGCGTTCAGGCCAATGCCGTGATAAACATGGCCCACGGTCGTATGGGCGATTTGGTGGATAATTATCTGAAACAGCGCAATATACCTCTGTTCATCACCCTCTACGTGCCCCAGCTTACAAGCCAATGGGAGACCGACAAACAGGGCATGAGCGGCGGTTTCCTCTCGCAGAGCGTGGTGGTGCCCGAGATAGACGGCGGCATACGTCCCTACGTGGTTTTTGCCCATCGCACCAACAGCGACGGACTGCAGGAAATTTATGCCATCCCCGAACGTCTCGAAGCCTTTGTGCAGACGGTGAACAACTACATCGCGCTGAAAACCAAGCCTAACCGTGACAAAAAAGTGGCCATCTACTATTACAAGGGTGTGGGACAGAACTCCCTCACAGCCGCCGGTATGGAGGTGCTGCCGTCGCTATACAACCTGCTTCTGAAACTGCAATCCGAAGGCTACCGGGTGGAAACCCCCCCCGCCTCGCCCGACGACCTCGGACGCCTTATCCAGCGGCAGGGCTCCGTGCTGGGAACCTACGCCGAAGGGGCTTTCGAGGATTTTATGAAAAACGGCAACCCCGAGCTGATAACCAAAAAACAGTACGACGAATGGTCCAAAAAGGCCTTGCGGCAAGCCTCCAACAACGAGGTGCGGGCGGCTTACGGCGATTTTCCGGGACACTACCTTGCCACCTCCGACGGACGTCTGGCAGTGGCTCGCCTGCAGTTCGGCAACGTGGCGCTGCTGCCGCAACCAATGGCCGGACTGGGCGACAACTCGTTCCAGATAGTGCACGGCACCGACGCCTGCCCGCCCTACACCTACATCGCTTCGTATCTCTGGGCCCGCTACGGATTCCAAGCCGACGCCATCATACATTTCGGCACTCACGGCAGCCTCGAGTTCACTCCCCGCAAGCAGGTGGCGCTTTCCAGCAACGACTGGCCCGACCGGCTCATGGGCTCCACACCCCATTTCTACATCTATTCCATTGGTAATGTGGGCGAAAGCATGATTGCCAAACGCCGTTCCTACGCCACCCTCGTTTCCTGCCTTACTCCACCTTTCACCACCAGCGACCTCAGGGGCGAATATCGCGAGCTTTCCGAAGCCATAAAATCCTACTATCAAGCCTACGACGCTAAAAATCAGAACCTTCAGCGGCAGCTTTCGCTGAAAGTAAAACGCCTTGCCGTGAAATTCGGCATACACCGCTCGCTGGAGCTCGACAGCTCCCTCGCTCAGCCTTATCCTTACGACGACATCACCCGTATAGACAATTTTGCCGAGGAGCTGGCTACCGAAAAAATCACCGGACGGATGTACACCATGGGCGTTCCCTACGACGACAAGGACATCCGCACCAGCGTTTTTGCCATGACCACCGACCCCATAGCCTACAGCCTTCTGGCTTTGGACAAAATGCGGGGCAAGGCGCGTCCCGATGCCGAAAAACACAAATCAACGTTCAGCAGCCGTTATCTGATTCCGGCGCAAAATCTTGTCAACCAATTGCTTAATGGCTCTGTTCAGCCTTCCGACGCTCTTGTCTGCAAAACTGCCGGCATTACTGCCAACGAGCTGCAGAAAGCCCGCGAAGTGGCGCAAGCCACTGCGCCAAAGGACCTTATGTCGATGATGATGCAGATGGGGCAGGGCGGCTCCCAGCCTGTGCAGAGCAGTGGCGGCAAGGCCGTGCGTCCGGCAAGTCATCCCACATCGCTGCCGCCGGGAATGAGCGGAAAAACAGCCCTCAAACTCGCCAAGCTGATGGGCGCCCCGCCCGAGGCACTGAAAAAAATGGAGGCGGCTCTCAACGGCGAACCGGCTCCCGACGAGCCTTCGAAACAACATGCCAAACCCGACACATCGGCGCAAGCTACGTCGCCTATGGCTCAGATGATTAGCGCCATGATGGGCGGACATCCCTACACCAGCGACGAAATTGCCCTTTCGCGGGCCATTATGGAGGTGGAACGCTCCATCACCAATGTGGGCCGGTACAAATCGTTGCTCCAGCAAAGTCCGCAACTCGAGCTGCAGGCTGTTGTCAACGCCCTTGGCGGGGGATTTGTGGAACCCTCGCCCGGCGGCGACCCCATCGTAAATCCCAACACCTTGCCCACCGGTCGCAACCTGTATGGTGTAAATGCCGAAAACACTCCCTCCGAATTGGCGTGGGAAAAAGGCAAAGCACTCGCTCAGCAAACCATCGACGCCTATCGCCAGCGACACAACGACAGCCTGCCCAACAAGGTGAGCTACACCCTTTGGAGCGGCGAGTTTATCGAAACGGAAGGGGCTACCATTGCACAAATTCTGTATATGCTTGGCGTTGAGCCTGTTCGCGACCCGTTCGGACGTGTTACCGACCTCCGGCTGATACCCTCCGAGGAACTGGGTCGCCCGCGTATCGATGTGGTGGTGCAAACCAGCGGACAGCTCCGCGACTTGGCCAGCTCGCGCCTGTTCCTTATCAACCGTGCGGTGAATATGGCGGCTCAGGCCAAAGACGACAAGTACGAAAACCGTGTGGCGGCTGGAGTGCTCAATTCCGAAAAGGTGCTGATAGACAAAGGGGTGTCGCCCAAGGAGGCACGACAGATGTCGTCGTACCGTGTGTTTGGCGGCGTAAACGGCGGCTATGGCACTGGCATTCAGGCAATGGTGCAGGCCGGCGACCGCTGGGACAAGGAGTCCGAAATTGCCGAAGTGTACCTCAACAACATGGGTGCTTTCTACGGCGACGAGGCGGAATGGGAAAACATGCGTCAGTACGCTTTCGAGGCGGCTTTGGCCAATACCGACGCCGTGGTGCAGCCGCGTCAGAGCAACACTTGGGGCGCTCTGAGTCTCGACCATGTGTACGAGTTTATGGGCGGACTCAACCTCGCCGTGCGCAACGTTACCGGCAAGGACCCCGACGCATACCTCAGCGACTACCGCAACCGCAACAATTTCCGTATGCAGGAGGTGAAAGAGGCCATCGGCGTGGAAAGCCGTACAACGCTTTTCAATCCCAAATTCATCTCCGAAAAGATGAAAGGGGGCGCCTCGGAGGCCAACACCTTTGCCGAGCTTATCCAAAACACCTACGGATGGAACGTGATGAAACCCAAAGCCGTGGACAACGAGATGTGGGACGAGGTTTACAACGTTTACGTCAAGGACAAGTTCGACCTCGGCGTGCAGAATTATTTCGAAACCACCAATCCCGCCGCCCTCGAGGAGATGACCGCCGTGATGATGGAAACCGCCCGCAAAGGCATGTGGAAAGCCACTCCCCAGCAGCTGTCCGACATTGCCAAGCTGCACACCCACCTTGTGAACAAATACAAACCTTCGTGCAGCGGTTTTGTGTGCGACAACGCCAAACTGCAGCAGTTCATCACCAACAACGTTGACCAACAGGTCGCCGCCGACTACTCGCAGAACATACGCAACATACGCGAAACCTCCGCTACAGCCAGCAAACAGGGCATGGTGATGAAAAAAGACCAGCTCAACAGCGATGCCGACCAAAGCACCCATCTGATAAGTGGCATTCTGGTGGGCGTTGGCGTGGCCATAGCCGTGGCTCTGCTTGTGCTGCTCGTGCGCAAACGTCGTAAAGGTTTGGAATAGAAATTGTTACATTAAATCGCCTTGAATCCATGCAAACACTTGTAATGATTTTGATGTTGGTAATTTGTTTCAACTTTTTGCTGAAACAGTCGTTCCGCAGTGTGTGGTATGTAGTGGCGCTGGCGGTGCTTTCGGCACTGTTTGTGGGGCTGTTGTGGCCAGTGGCCATAGAGCAGTCCAAAATGCAGATAGCCTCGTGGCTTGCCAATCCTGCGCTTATGCTCGACACCTCCGTGCTGCTCACCGTTGATGTGGCGTTGCAGATGTGGTTCTGCATCTCTGCCGCCGACCGTTCGTCGGGGGTGGAGCAGGGTAGGGCGCAGCGCGTGCTGGCACGGGTGCTCGACTTTTTCCCGGGGGTGCTTTTCTTTGGTGTGCTGTTCAGCCTGCTGGTGATGGTTATTTTCTCGTTCCCCGGCGTGTCGTTTGCCTTGCTGGGATGGGGTTTTGCGGCAGTGGTGCTGATAGCTCTGCCCCTCGGCGTGTGGATTATTAAAGCCATCCTCCCCGAAGAGAGCATCCGCCTTGAGCTGCTGTTCCTTGCCAATGCCCTTGCCGCCGTGCTTGGCGTGGTGGCCACAGTGAACGGACGAACCGCCACCCAGGGTACAAGCGAGGTGAACTGGCCCGCCTTGGCGGCAATGCTGGCGCTGCTGGCTTTGGGCCTCGTTTGTGGCGTTTTTGCCCGGAAAATTTCTTTTAAACGCAAATATAAATCTTAAAACACTGATATATAATGCAATATATTTCAAACATCCTTTATTGGATTTCCACCGGACTTCTGGTGCCGGTCATCGTTCTGCTTATCTATTTCTTTTTGAGGGCGTTGGTGCTTGTTGGCACTTTCTTTGGCCAGTACCTTGAACTGCGAAGGACCGAAAAGTTTCTTCAAACTGAGTTTAAAACGCTCAATGCTAACAATTT
Organism: uncultured Bacteroidales bacterium; assembly: GCA_937915785.1. GTDB lineage: Bacteria > Bacteroidota > Bacteroidia > Bacteroidales > P3 > UBA1219. Next base: position 3,214 of record CALGGY010000021.1, on the reverse strand, counting down.
GTCCGCTTTTGCGGAACGTATGCCCAAAAAGAACAAAACTCTGGTGATGGTTTTTCTGCACCGTGTCTGGGAATCGCGCCACAGCGCCGCCATGGTGGAAAAAACTCTCGGCGATTTCGAGATTGCTGCCGACAAGGACCTTGCCATCTCCAAAACCCTCACCAAAATGGGACCTATGCTCGGACTGATGGGCACCCTTATCCCTATGGGTCCCGCCCTTGTGGGACTGGCCTCAGGCGATATAGCGTCGATGGCGTACAACATGCAGGTGGCTTTTGCCACCACCGTGGTGGGACTTTTCAGCAGTGCCATCGGTTTTGCCACATTGCAGATAAAGCAACGCTGGTACATGCAGGACCTCAACAACCTTGAATATTTTGCCGAATTACTGAAACAAAATGCCGAAAGCCATGAAACGGAGACGCCTGCTGCAGAATAACGACGACAACGACCCCATGAGTGTGGTCAGCAACCTTTTCGACGTGGCCATGGTCTTTGCCGTGGCTCTGATGGTGGCGCTCGTTACAAGGTTCAACATGACCGAGATGTTCTCGAAAGAGGATTTCACAATAGTGAAAAATCCCGGCAAGGAGAATATGGAAATCATCACCAAGGAGGGAGAGAATATAAACCGCTACACGCCAGCGGAAAATCAGGACAATGCCAGCGGAAGCCGTGGCAAACGCGTGGGCATTGCCTACGAGCTGGAAAACGGCGAAATTATCTACGTGCCGGAATGACCTTTCGCAACCCCGTCAAGGGTTCCCTTTCTGTAAAATTGGCGAGAGACAAAAACGACCTCTTTAGAGGTCGCCTTTCAGTAACAAGCCGAGCCTCATGGTGGGAGGCTCGGCTGTCAAAAGACGAGTAGTTGTTGTAAATGTCTGAAATTATGTTGGGCTATCGTCTTGAGTTTCCGTGATTTCCGCCATCGTGGCCACTGCCGCCGCCATTGTGCGAACTGTGGTTGCCGCCGCTAAATCCGCTGTGGCTGCTGTGTCCGCCCCCATTGTGGCTTTTCATGCTGTTGCCCGAAGATGAATGCGAGGCACTGCCGCTGTGCGACATCGAAGCGTTGCCGTGGGTTCTGCCGCCGCCGTTGTGCGAGGAGTGCGACATTCCGCTGCTGTGCGAAGGAGCGGTGCGGTTGCCTACGCCGCTGTTGTGATTGCCTTGATTGCCGTTGTGGCGCGGTGTGCCGACATTGTGCAAAGACGTGTGGTTGTAACTGCGGTTGGGAGTTTGGGTGGGGTTGTGATGATGCGGTCTGGGTGCGGGTGCCACGTGGTGCGGACTGTGCGCATAGTAGTCGTGGTGTCTCAGATGCGGGTAGTAGTAGGTGCGGTAGTAGCGTACGGGGTGCGGGGCTCTCACCCAAGGTCTGTAAACGGGAACCGTCCAGGCGAAACTTACATTCGCCACCGGTGTGTTGAATCCCAGCAGACGGGCCACCGAAACGGGGTAGCCGCCGTTGTTTATCCAAACGTAGTCAAGGTCCACCGGTGTTGAAACCACCTCGTTGGTGCTGATGTGGTAACCGTAGATCCATACCTCGTAGCTAAGTCCGGAGACCTCTTTCCACACATCCGTGGTATAGACGTAGTCCACGTTGTCGGGATAGTTGGCGTCGTAGATAAGTATTTCGGGGTTGGCGTTGAGGAATTCCACCACACGGTTGGCTTGTACGCTTGTAAAGTATTGTACCGAAGCTTCGGCTACCGAAAAAGTCGCTGTCGCAACTACAATCGATATTATTGTGGCTAACTTTTTCATGTTTTTTCTCCTTTTTTGTTTTATTGAACTCTTTGATTTTTCGTAACAATTTTTTTCAAAATCTTATTCCGGCAGACACAAAAAAAATACCACTCGTTGTGGTATAATGTTGTTAATCAATGAAATGGAAAAGCGATTTTTCAGCAGATGACTCCGCTGCCAAGCACCACAGGTTCTGTTTCGTGGTAGATGATGCCGAATTGTCCGGCGGCCACGCCCGAAATTGGGGTGTCGGAAACGATGTCGGCGCCTTGTGGCGTCAGTTTCAGCGTTCCGGTGTTGAATTCCGGTGTGTGCCTTATTTTGAACCGTATGCGCTGTCCGTCGGCCAGAGTGATGGCGGGGTTCATGGCTATTAGGTCGGCAAGGGGTATGGTGCTTGCGTACTGGGCTTCGGGGTCGTAGCCTTTGGAGACGTAGATGATATTTTCGTCGATGTCTTTTTTAATGACAAACCACGGACCGCCGCCCAGTCTTAGACCTTTGCGCTGGCCTATGGTATGGAACCAGAAGCCTTTGTGCCGCCCCAGTTTTTTGCCTGTTTCCAGCTCTATGATGTCGCCTTCGCGTTCGCCCAAGTACTTGCGTATGTAGTCGTTGTAGTTTATTTTGCCGAGGAAACAGATACCTTGGCTGTCGTGTCGGGTGGCGCTGGGCAGGTTCATTTTTTCGGCCAGCCGTCGCACTTCGCTTTTTGGCAGATGCCCGATGGGGAACATGGCCTTGCTCAGCTGGTGGTAGCTCAGGCGTCCGAGGAAATCTGTCTGGTCTTTCACGGGGTCGTTGGCGGTGCCCAGCCAGCAGATGCCGTCGTCGTCTTGCCATTGGCGGGCGTAGTGGCCGGTGGCGATGCGGTCGAACGTGTAGCCGGCTTTTTCCTCGAAAGCGCCGAATTTTATCAGGCTGTTGCACATCACGTCGGGGTTTGGGGTTAGGCCTTTGCGCACGGTGTCCATGGTGTAGCGCCCCACGCGGTCGAAATATTCCCGCTGCAGGTCCACAATGTCGAATTTGCAACCGTATTTCTTTGCTATCCAAGTGGTTATCTCCACATCTTCTTCTGATGGGCAGTCCCATTCGTCGCCATTGTCGTTCATCCCTATCTTGATGTAGAAAATGTGCGGGTTGTAGCCCTGTTCTTTCAGCAGGGGCACAACCACGGAGCTGTCAACGCCTCCCGAAACAAGTGCGGCAATGTTCATAAAGTGTTTGTTTTTCGTTGTTTTGTAAAAAAGTCGGGAGTGTTTTTACTCCCGACTTATATGTTTTTTTTGTTGTGTTACAGTGTGTTATCGGCGGGAGTTGCTGTTGCGGCTGTTGCTGGTGGCCGGTTGGGTATTGTTGTTGTTTTGTGAGGGCTGGGTGGTAGGTTTTGGAGTGTTTGCATTGTTGTTGTTGTTGTTGTTGTTGTTGTTGTTGTTGTTGTTGTTGTTGTTGTTGT
>CALGGY010000020.1 GCA_937915785.1 uncultured Bacteroidales bacterium | reverse complement strand
CATTTTATTTTATCAACTATATTTTAGAAAAAACGTTTTGGACACTATTGGTTTTAGGAAAAATATTGTAATTTTGCATTCGAATATGGGACAGAAAGAAATCATAGAACTGATAAAAGAAACTGCCGCACGTGTACTGCCGGCAAATAGCTCGTTGTGGCTATATGGCTCAAGGGCGCGAGGCGGTGCAAGTCCCGGCAGTGATTATGATTTGCTTATATTGGTAGATTCGGAAACAATAACGCCACAAGTCGAGAGTGCCGCTTACGAGCTCTGTTTGATGGGCTATGACAATAATGTGGAGATTAATCCGCATATCTATCAAAAGAATAAGTGGAAAGGATGGACTTTCACGCCTTTTTACAAAAATGTTGAACGAGATAAAGTGGTTTTGATGTGAGTTTGAGCGATTAAGAATGTCAGATAGTTGTTGGCCTTGAGATTGAAAAGGCCTATCGTTTTTATGTCCAAGCATTGATAACGCGAGACAACGAACAATGGGACGGCATGGCTAACCGGTTATATTATGCCCTTTTTCGTATTGTAAGTGCGTTGCTGATTAGTGACAGACATACAGTAAACACACACAAAGGCTCTCAAGCTCTTTTTGGACAATACTATATCAAGACAGGAAAACTGTCAAGGGCTTACGGCGAACTATATCAGAATATGGAGCGTATGCGCGAGGAAAGCGACTATAACTGTGCATATAGCGAGGAGCCTGACGTTCTTCAGCGCAATTTGGAACCTGCAAAAGAGATGTTGGATTCCGTCGCTGCAATGATAAAGCATAATATGGTATTGGATTGATAGAATGTGGTTCCGTTTAAGCACATTTACTCATGCCATTCAACCCTTAACTTTAATATCCAACTAAAAAAAACATCCGGCTCCCGCCCAATTCCTAATTGCTAACCCCCAACCCTGACACCTAACTAAACATCCGGCTCCCGCCCAATTCCAAACTCCTAACTTTTAACTCCCAACTCCCAACTCCCAACTCCCAACTCTTAATTCTTAACTCTCACACTTCCACCACGGTGATGCCTTCGCCGCCCAGTTCCAGGCGTTCGGCGCGGAAAGAGCGTACATCGCGATGGTTGCGCAGGTATTCGCGTATGGCGGTTTTCAGAATGCCGTAGCCGGTGCCGTGCAGCAGACGCAACTCGTGTTCGCTCAGCAGTTTGGCCTCGTCGATATGTTTTTCTATCATGTCCAAGGCTTCGGCCACACGTTTGCCGCGCAGGTCGAGGGTGGGGGAGAAGTCGGCGCGCTTGCGGTTGAGGTCGTCGTAGATGCTCTGAAAACGGTTGGCGGTGTCGCTTTTGGCTTTTGTGGGGATTTTCTGTTTGGCGGTTTTGTGCAGTATGCCGGTGCTGATGGTCATACGCACACTGCCGCTCTCCACCACGGCTTTGCCGCCTTTCAGCTCCACTACTTGGCAGAACGATTCCTGTCCGTCGATGCTCACTATGTCGCCCACCTGCAATAGACTGTTGTCGATAGCCGCCGGCGTTTGGGCAGGCACTTTTTTTACCTTTTTCGCCGACTGCCGGCGTGCGGTGTCGGCCTTTTGTTGCTGGCTGTCAAGTTCTTGGCCTTTGTTTTCCAGCTCCTTGCGCAGACGCTGCGTCTCCTCGCGTTCGGCGTTGGCCTTTTTGATGTCGGCAATGGTCTGTTCCACAGCCTTGTTGGCGTTGCGTATTATCTGCTTGGCCTCGCTGCGGGCGTCGGAAAGTATCTTATGTTTCTGGGTTTCAAGGGTTTCGTTCAGACGGGTGTATTTTTCTATCACTTCGTTGAGGAAATCGTCGGCCACGGTGAACTCCTCCTTCTTTTTCTTTAGTTCAAGTTTCTCTACTTCAATCTGTTGCAGCTGCTGCTCAAAATTGAGCATACCGTTGCCGATTTTCTCCTCGGCGGAACGCAGCACCTCGTCGGGCAGGCCGATGTTGTGGGCAATTTCGAAAGCAAAAGAGCTGCCCGGGTGTTTCACCGAGAGTTGGAAAAGCGGTTGCATGCGGTCGGTGTCGAAAAGCATTGCCGCATTGGAGATTTGCGTCAGGCGGTCGGCCAACAGTTTCAGGTTGGCATAGTGTGTGGTAACCACGCCCCAAGCGCCTTTGCTGTATAGGTTTTCCATCACTGCCTCGGCAATGGCTCCGCCAATGGCCGGGTCGGTGCCGGAACCCAGCTCGTCGATGAAAAACAGTGTGCGGCTGTCGGCCATGGCGAGCAGATGTTTCATGTTGTAAAGATGTGAGCTGTATGTGCTTAGGTCGTTTTCTATAGACTGCTGGTCGCCGATGTCGATAAACATACGGTCGAAAATGCCGAACTCCGACGTGCTTTTCGCCGTTACGGGCATTCCACTCTGCAGTATGTATTGCAGCAGTGCTATCGCCTTGAGGCACACCGACTTGCCACCGGAGTTGGGTCCCGAAATTATAATAATGCGGGTGTTGTCGTCCATCTCGAGGTTGAAAGGTACGATATCCTTATGTTGCTGTTGCAGAGTTTGTTGCAGTATGGGGTGCCGAGCGCCGAACCATCGGGCTTGTGGCTTGTCGGCAACGGTTGGCACAAAGGCGTTGAGGGCTATGGCTGTGCGTGCCTTGGCACGAATAAAATCTATCTCCGCCAGAAACCGGTAAGCTTCCATCAGGGAGGGGATTTTGGGACGTATGGTGTCGGTGAAGTAGAGCAGTATTTTGTGTATTTCGTGCTGTTCGGCGAACTCCAGCTCCCGCAGGTCGTTGTTCATCTCCACCACCTCGGCGGGCTCGAGGTAGGCCGTTTGCCGTGTGGCCGACTCGTCGTGGATGAGGCCTTTGATTTTGCGGCGGTGGGTGTCGAGCATAGGTATCACCATACGGCCGTTGCGGAATGTGATTTCGGCGTTTTCGGGCGCCCAGCCCTCGCGTTTGGCATGGGCGAGGGTCTGCGATATGCGGCGGTCTATGTCGTTGTGTTTCCGGTTTATCTGGCGACGGATGTCGTGCAGTGTGTCGGAGGCGGTGTCGTACATCTCGCCGCGGTCATCGACAATGCTGTTGCAGAGCGAGAGCAGGTCGTCGTCGAAGAAAATCTCGGCGGCGCGGGCGCGCAGGGTGGGGTATTTCCCGTCGTCGGTGTGGGCGGCGAAGAACCGCAGGCATTCGCCAATGGTGCGGAGCGAGGTCTTGAGGTTGAACAGGGCAGGAAGCTCAATCACCGTGCCCAGCACGTTGAAAGTGGGCAGCAGCTCGCTGAGGTCGGTGAAATCCTGCGAGGGAAATGTGTTCTCCATCAGCAGTATCTCGCGCATTTCGTCGGTCTGCCGCAGCTGCAGGGTTATGCGGTCATAGTCGTTGCAAAAGCCCATCTGGTCGGCCATGCACTGTGCAAGGGCGTTGGAGCACTCTTTTTTCACCATGGCACGAATCTTGTCGAAACCGATTTTTTCCTCTATATTGTTTTGGTATTCCATTTATGTGTCGGATTGTCAAAGTGTTGGAAAAGTGTGGCGTTGCCGTTTTCCGTTGCAAAGATACGTTTTTTTTGGTTGGAGCGGAAAATATTTCGCCCTATATGTTTTAATGCGAAACGATTTTCGCCCCATTTTTCGGTAATGCAAAATAACCATCGGTCGTAGCACCCAAGTTTTGTCTTGGCGGCGATGGATCCTACAGCTCCACCACAGCGGTGAAAAACCGCATTTCGAAAGCTTTTTGCGCTCGGCGGTGTCCGAGGCTGCTCCAAAAATGCGGTAAACGGTGGAGCCGTTGCCGCTCATGGCCGCTTACACAGCACCGCATTTGTACAAATCTTGTTTTATCTGTTGAATTAGGGTTTATTGAATTCAGGTCATTTGCAGATATGCCAATCAGAAATTGGGGTGTGCCAATATATTAGTTCAATGTTGTTGAAATAATAAAAAAAGTAAATGGCTATAAAAGCTATAAACATAAATAATAAGATTATCCAACATAAAAGTAAATGGCTTTCCTTTATTATATTTTTTTTCTGTTATATACAAAATTAACAACAAAACAAACCAATAATACAACAGCAATAAGAGCAAATGTTTTCAAATCAAAATATAATTGCTCCACATTATTGCAAAGAGAGTTGTGCTCACAGATATCATATCTTGTTATTTGCTCATCTACCACTCTATTTCCTTGCACTTGCGTGTTGAAAAAATCATCTATAATCATTTTCTCATGTTATTTGTTGTGTTTCATACAGTTCATTAAGGGCCACATCGTTTAATAAAAAATGGCTCTAGTTCAACGAATGACTGATTAATTTGAGGAAATGACCTTTTGAGATAAAAAAAACGGTCTTATTCTTGATTTTTCACAATATTCTTTAACGCATCTCTCCTGAAACACTGTCGTTTCAAGACTTTTGAAAAAATCAGTCATGTTTAAAACCATAGCGATAAAAATAAAATGAACTCATCGTTGTATCGATCTAATTCAACATCTTTTAGATAACCGTCTTTTCTGAGTTTTTCTATATCTTTCTTGTTGTACGTTTTTCTTGGGTCTAACTTCTTTCTGAACCTCAATTCCATCAAACGTGAGTATATCTCATCCGGTTTATTCACATATTCATGATTTGTGTATTAAAAAAGCTCGCGGGACGGCTTGTTCACTATCAAGATTTGCAGAATGGACTGCTACAAGAACAAGCTCTGCCGAGAGCATAATCATTTTTCAAAAATACAATTTTATATTTTATCTGGCAAATATTTTTTATTTAAATTGCTATTAATTCCTGTTAAATGCTTTATTTACAGCCTTTTATAAGTGTAAAAAAACGTTTATTTCTTTTAAAATCTCCAACCATCCATTGGGTCAGGATACCAGCCGAAAGATGAGTTGTTTATGAAATAGCAGAAAAAAATTACAAAAGCAGAAATTATAAAAATCCAAACTATGTTCCATATGAATAAACTTTTTTTCTTTTTATTATCTGGAGTTTTTCTTATGTAATAAAAGATATTGTGAAGTATAAATAAAACCACAAATGCAATGAATACATAAAAGCAAAGGCTCAACTTATCGAACATTTCTCGCAATTCATAACAGACAGTATTGTAACGTTCCAATTGCTTTTCAGGGGAATATAAATCAGCTATATACTTTAGCAAAGGCTCTCCTCTTTTATGATCTAAATCTGCCAAAATAATCAATACAATATGCAAATTCATATAATATTTGTGTTTTCTGAATAAATCATATTATTTTGAGCTACATCATTTAACAATATCAGTAGCGTATTATCATCATAATCATCTAATTGAACATCTTTTAGTGAGTCATCTCTTCTAAATTTCTCAATATCTTTTTTGTTGTATTTTTTCTTTGGATCCAATCTGTTTTTATATCGGAATTCCATAAGTCGCGAATATACTTCTTTTGGATCGTCTATATATTTTTCACTTGAAACTCCATTTTTCAATTTCAGACCACTATTCTTGGTAGCCTCTATAAAAGTTTGTCCTATATCGTCAAAGTTTGTCAGTTCGTGAGTTCTTTCATGAACAACTGTCTGCGGGTATCTTGGTGTTTCAGGATTCAGGTACAATGTGTTTTTCATTTTGTCGTTAGTCACACCTCTTACCCCATTGTTTTTCATAAACGTGGCAACGTTCAAAAAATTGTTTGCATCCACCACTTTGTCATCACCCGTCAAATTGTTGTAAACCGCCCCCATATAGTCAAACAGTCTTTGTGATGGCCCTGTTTGTACGACTGATACCGGGCTATACGGATATGGTGTCATTTCTGTGAAAGAGGATAAGGTTTTATCTATGCCGTTCAAAAATTGTTCTGTCTTCTGTCGGGCTTTCTCTTTGTCAATTCGCAGAACTGACGATATGTTTTGCGTTATCTGTGGTGTTCTGTTGTTATACCACCATCTGAAAAAAGTTCCCTTGTCATCCAAATTGTACTGCTTTGTGGCGTTTCTTTTTGCCTCGGAATCTTTTTTTGTTTTGTCTTTCACGGTTGTGTTCAGAGTTGATGATGTCTCCGCCGACATTCCCGGTGCATTACTTCTGTTTAGTATCAAAGACTTGTAGTCCAAACCTGGCACAGGTCTTGTCATCTGCCCTTTGGTCTGGAACAGGTGGCCGGCGAGGGCGAAGGGCGGGAACCAAAGGTCGTGCTGGTTGGGAGATTTGTTTTTGTCGTTGTGTTTTGACAGTTCCTCCATAAGGAATCTCAAATTTGGTGCGAGGAACAAATCGGAAAAATTGAAATACTTTTTCATTGTTTTACTCTTTTTAAAAATTTCCGGCAAAGATACGGCGTTTTTTCACCACAACAAAATTATTAAGTAAAACACTTTTTGTTTAGTTAAAACTTGTTAAAATAAGTAAATTTCTGAACGACTTACAAATCTCATAACACTCTGGTACAAAGGGGAATAACAAATCGAAAGATGTGCGGCGAAACGTTGCCACTGCAAAATAACCATCGGTCGTAGCACCCAAGTTTTGCCTTGGCGGCGATGGTTCCTACAGCTCCACCACAGCGGTGAAAAACCTCTTTTCGAAAGCTTTTTGCAGTTCGGCAGTGTCCGAGTCCGCTCCAAAAATGGCGTAAACGGTGGAGCCGCTGCCGCTCATGGCCGCGTACACCGCACCGCCGTTGTACAAATCTTGTTTTATCTGTGCCAAAATGGGCAGCTTTTCAAAAATCGGTTTTTCGAATTCGTTCACAACAAAGTGTTTCCAATCCTCAATGGGTGTGCGTTCCAGTTGGCGGAGGTCGAAAGTGGCAGGTGCCGGCACTATGCTGCGGTAGGCCTCGGCGGTGCTCACGCCCACGTTGGGTTTCACCAAAAGTAGTCGGTAGCCCGCCAAATCGAGGCGTATGTCCTCAAACTCGTCGCCTTTCCCTTTGGCCAGCACGGGCTTGTTTTCGATAAAAAAAGCGCAGTCGGCGCCAAGACGTGCGGCGTAGCTCTGCAGTTGCTTGGTGTCCAGACCCAGCACAAACAGCGTGTTTAGCATTTTCAGCGTAAAAGCCGCGTCGGCCGAGCCGCCGCCCATGCCCGCGCCCGAGGGTATGCGTTTGGTAAGGCGTATGCTCACTGGGCCGATGTGCGGAAACTCCGACAGCAGCAGGTGGTAGGCTTTCACACACAGGTTGTCGCAATACTCGCAGTCGAGGGCTATGCCGTTTTGCGAAAAACTGAAAGCGGTGCTTCGTTCTATCTCCAAATCGTCGTGCAGGGGTACGGGGTAAAACACCGACTCAAGGTTGTGGTACCCGTCGGGGCGTTTTTCTACAACGCTTAACCCTATGTTTATCTTGCAGTTGGGATGCTCGGTCATGTGTTTTGTTTTTTGCAAAAGTACAAAATTTTCAGCACTTTTTTTTGTTATCGTTGCTCAAAAACCGGCTGTCGTGTTTTTTTCGCAGTGCCATCTCTTTTTCAAACAGCAGGTTGCGCACTTCGCCGAGCTGTTCCACGGGTGTTTTTTCGAAGCTGAACGCTCGTGGCAACTCAATACCGTTGGCCGAACAGAATTCCGCAAAATTCCGCTCCGACGTGCCTTGGCGGTGTTCCGATTTCAGAAACTGCAAAATCCGCAGCCCGTCAACGCGTTCCGAACAGGCTTTGGCAAAAAGCTCGCGAGTTTTGAAATTCTTCCGCAAAGGGCCCCACAGGTTGTCGGTTTTCAGCTGTTGGCACAGAAAATCTGTCATCGGGGTAGGGAGGTCGTTTTCGTAAAGGGCGTGGAACAAGCCGAAAGTCTGCCGCACTTTTTGGAACGACTCTGTGGCATAAAAAGGGTATGACGCGTCGAGTTCCGCCAGTGATTTCATCACCGCCGGCCCTGTGCCGAAAGGCACCCTCTGTGACGGCCGGCCTATCGGGTACATTATTTCCTTGTTGAACACCGACACATTTCCCGTTTTGCACAGTTTCTGCATAAGGTAGAAATCCTCGCCGCCCCGCAGAGGCGTTATACCGCCGCCCCGCTTGTAGGCCTCCACTCTGAACGCCATGGCAGAGCCGATGGCCGTAAAGGCGTATGGGTTGCCTATAAGCAGCATGTTTATAAGGTAGTGCCGCATGTAAATTTCGTACCGAAGTAGGCTGCGGTCGGTGGTTTCGTTGCCCGAAAGGGGATGAAAGTATGGCACGGCTATGGCCGAAATATACGGTTTTTGTGAAAATTGTTCGGTAAGCGATGAGAAGTATGACGGGGAGAATGAGGAATCGCCGTCCAGACTGGCTATGATGTCGCCGTCCGATGCGGTTTGTAAAATAGTGTCGAACAAAGTTTTGCGAGCATATCCCACACCTTGGTGCTTTGCGTCCCAGCCCTGCCCGCGCGAGCTGCGGTCGATGATGGTAATGGGCGGATATTCAATAGTTTGGAGGTGCTCAATGGTTGATTGGTTGCTTTGGCACACATGTACCTTATAGCTGTCCTCCCACCAGCTATCGGGCTGGTTCACACATATATACACACAGAAATTGCGGTATGTCTGCTGGTTGAGACACTCCACAAGCGTGGGCAGGTTTTCCAGCTCGTCCATCAGAGGGACGGCAACGTGTAGGTGGGGGGGAGTTGATGACAACACTTATTACTTATTATTCCTAAATTCCGCAAGTAACCATGCAATTGGCTTGTTGATAAATGGACAAGTGATT
>CALGGY010000019.1 GCA_937915785.1 uncultured Bacteroidales bacterium | reverse complement strand
TAGCGCGCCACGTTCGGGACGTGGAGGCCGGAAGTTCGAGTCTTCTCACCCCGACATCCGAAAGGATGCAACGAAGCGTCGTCCGCAGACATCGGTCTTGCCACTTTAGCTCAGTTGGTAGAGCAACGCATTCGTAATGCGTAGGTCTGCGGTTCGAGCCCGCAAAGTGGCTCTTTCGTTGCAAGTCAGGTGTTTATGACGAAAATATAAAAAAAAGTGTGCCAAAATCTGACCGCAACAAATATTTTTCAAACCGTCCTTTTTCCTTGGCCGCAAAGCGTGTGCCAAAGAAAAAAAAATGTATCAAGCCCCAAAAATACAAACTTTCATCCCCGCTGTGGTCCACCAGTCAAAGGCCATGGGCATTTTTGCCGAATATTATGTGATTGACCTGCTCACCGACAAAATGGTGCGCAAGCGGGTGCGTCTCACCCGTGCTGTGAAAAATTACCCCACCAAGCACCTCAGGCTGCTGGCGGCACAAAAAATAGCGGATGAGATAAACCGTAAGCTGGCCGGCGGCTGGAGCCCGCTCCACGAGACCGACGAAGGCCGACTGTACACCCCTATTGCACAGCTGCAGGAGAAATTTCTCGCCGCCAAGCAACGCGAAGGTTGCCGCGACACCACCCTGCGCGACTACCGGAGCATTACAAACATGTTTGTGCGCTGGTGCGAGGACACAGGCCGAGCCAAAAAGCGAAGCGGAACGTTTCTCCGCAACGATGCCGTGTATTACATGGATTTTATAATGGAAAAGGGCAACTCAAACCGCAGCTATAACAACACTGTGAAAATACTGCGCAGTTTTTTCCAATGGTCGCTCGACCACTGCTATTGTCGCGAAAACCCTTTTGCCGGAATAAAGCCTCTTCCCAAACCGCCAAAAAAACGCATACTCATCAGCAAAGAAACACGCTGCCAGATAGCACGCTATTTCGAAACCGAATGCCCGCAGATGCTGCTTGTGTGCAGGCTGGTGTACAACTCCGCCGTGCGGCCGATAGAGGCGGCGCAGATACGTATGCGCGACATCGACCTCGACCGCCATTGCATCACCATACCGCCCGAAGTGGCCAAAAACAAGCGCGAACGTTGCGCCACCATCACAGCCGACATGTGCCGGTACCTGCGGCAGTTCGTTGACACAAATTCCCCGACACAGTATCTTTTCGGGCCAGGCACACAGATGTTGCCCGGCGAAACACATGTGGCATTCTCCTATTTTCGCAAAAAGTGGGATGCCATGCGAAAAAACTTGGGACTGCCCGACGAGATGTAGCTGTACAGCCTGCGCGACACCGGCCTCACCGACCTGCTCCACGCAGGGGTTGACCAGCTCACGGTGCAGCACCACGCCGACCACTCGAGCCTTGCCATGCAGGATATTTACACCTCGCACTACGACCCGCTACTCAACGAAAAAATTTACAACAACGCGCCGGAGTTCTGACACACAAAAAAAAAGAAAAATTTTTTTCGTGCTTACTACGCTTCTACCTTACTACAACCTATTTTAGGAAAAATTTAACAGAGAGGTTACTACACTTACTACATTTTTACAAAACGTTGCCACTATAATATACTGATATTTATTTTGTTATATATTTGTAGTAACGTAGTAATGTAGTAAGCCAGATATTTATTTTTTTGTTTTGCCCAAAAACCGCCCAAATTTGTAGTAACCTCTTTTTGCAAAAAATGTAAAAATTGCAAGCTGCAAAAACGGTGGTTTTTTGTGTAATATGCTATTTTATAGCGTATTATCTAAAATATTGTGAAAAAATGTGGGCAATTGTGGGACTTTTCGTGCTTTTGTGAGCCTTTTCGTGCCTTTTCGTGCTTTTGTGGGCAAATGTGGGAACCTTCGGAAAAACCAGTTGTATCTTTGCAAGAAAAAGTCGGAAATATGGCAAAGACAAAAATAGAACGACCCTACGAGAAAAACCGGCAAGCAGCCGCAAATGCTCTTTACAATATTGCCAAGCAGTACGAAAGTGTAACTTTAAAAACTGTTTATAGCAAATGCTACTATTCGGCACGCTACGGATGCTGGAAGTACATCGGCAAAGCTCACGACTATAGCTTTTGATTATGGCAAAACGAACCTATAAGAGCAAAAGCAAGGCATTTCGCAAGTCCATTCCCAAAAAGCCTAAAGGCGAATCGAAAATACATAGGGAAAAGATAATTAAGGAAAAACTTGCGCCGCTGAAAGGTAAGGAGTTTATAAACACCGACACAGGGAATAAAATAGGTGTAACTGGCAAGGGCATAAAAGAAACGGCTCAACATGCAAGCAAAAGCAAACTATCCACACTTGCCGCTATTGATGCTAAACACCAAATGCGAATTGCTAAGAATAAAGGAAAGGTGCCAAAGAAAGACAGTCGACGCCAAAAAGATATGAAAATAGACGAAATGTACAGATACGAAGGATGCTACAAAGGACACAAAACTAAAGTAATGATAGGGCATACCGAATACGGAAAAAAAGTATTGTACTCAATAACTGCAAAATAAAAAAACGGGCTTGTTCTGTGCCAATTAAGGTCAGGAAAGTCATCCTTTGGAACATGCCCGATTAGATTGCAAAATTACGAAAAAGAACCGAAACAACCAAATAAAAATTATAACCAACTAAAAACCAACAAGATGAAAAAATTTTTCAACGACAATCTGAAAACCATCGCCCTGCTGGCACTGGCGGGATGCGTTGTGATGGGCGTTGTTCTGTACAAGCAGAACAGCAAGCAAAAACCCTGCGCCCCGGCTCCGGAACTCCCCGCCGCCGACAGCAAAGTGAAAGTGGAGGAAACCGACGGGGCCGCCACCGCGTAACACCCTCCGACCATGACCAAACAGCAAATTATCAACCGTTCAAACAAAGTATTAACCAATAAATTTACAGGACAAATGGAAGTATTAAACAACGTAACCACTCCGAGATTTTCTTTCTCGATCGCCAACAGCGACGCCTCCAACAGTCAGAGCGTGGCCCTTTTCAGCGGCATACTCGACACCACGGAGCAAATCATCAACGCCCAGCTGCAGGAGGAAGGCAGCTATGCCACAGTGAAAGCAGCTATCAACACCATGCTCGGCGCAGCCGGATACCCTGTTGACGCCGTACTGGCAACATTCCCGGCCGGCAGCGAGGACAGCCAGACCCTTGTTATGGCCCCCGCCGACAACACCAAGAGCATTGAGGCTTTCAAACGCTATTTCCGCACCAACGCCCACTTTGTGAAAAACATCACCATTGTGGCCGACGATGCCGACGCTTTCAACACCACCATGAACTTCTGCAACAAGATGTACCCCTACAAACGCTCGGCCATCAACGAGATAGACCTTTCCAAGTTCTACACCGTCAACCAGTACAGCCAGCGCAAAATAGAGATACCTTTTGCCGAGGGCGAAATGGAAATCTCCGACCAGCTGTGGCTCGACATCAACGTGCCCGCCGGCAAGACTTTCAAAATCACCATCGAACTGTACGACTAAAACAGCCGTAATCCTCAATCCATAGCCAAGTTGCCCCATCCCAACCAGACAAACGGGGTGGGGCTTTTTTAGTAACGACGTGGCCTGCCGCGTCTCCACCAAATAAAAAACGATAAAACCATGAAAACAGCAACCGACAAACTCTATGCCGAAGGCGACCCTACAGCCGTCGATTATATCAACGCCGGCGGCACCGCCGTAGGGCAGATACTTAACGGCGTGGCCAGCATAAAATACGGCCAGCCGCCTGTAACAAACAATTACACCACCTACGAGAGTCAGAGCTCCGAAAGCAACACAAAAATCATCATTATTGTTGCCGCCGTGCTCGTTGTGGCGGTGGTGGGTGTGGTGCTTTTCACGCGCAGCAAATAACGCCGCCATGATACGCTATGCCGACAGCAGAACGTTGGGCCTGTGTCCCGCCGCCGTGTATATGGACAGCGGCGACATCGAGATAAACCTTTCGGTGTGGGGCAGCTACACGCCATTTCAGCAGCGTTTTATACTGTACCACGAAATGGGGCACTACCTGTTGCAGACCTCCAGCGAGGAGCGGGCCGACCGCTACGCCCTGCACCGCTTGTACGCCACCGCTCCGCAGAGCCTCAAGCAGAGCCTCGGCACACTGGCGCGACTGCACATACCCGACAGCCGCTTGGAGGCCCTTTATCGCGAGTGCCTTCTGCTCGACGCACAGCGCAACCAAAACCCACGGGCACAACTCGAGTTAATCCATTTAGTAAAGACGTGGCGTGCCGCGTCTCAACCACAGTACGGTTGCGGCACTGCCACAGCAGCACAAAAAAAAACACAAAAAACCATGAAACCAAGCAAACTTAAAGAAGTAAAGATGTACCGCGCCGACGGTCTCACAGTGGAAAACCCCACCGCTGAAACAGTGGACGCGCAGGATCAAAAAGTGGATGCCATCATCAACAAAATGTATGAGCGCGAGATGAGCGGCGGCGACTACGGTTTTGAACGCCGTTTCAATTTCAAGCACCACATGCAAACACTGCTGCTTGTTGTGATACTGCTTTTCTGCGTAGCCATCTGGCGCCAAGTGAGATAAGACCGCCACTAAGCAACGCGGCCCCTTCCGACCACGGCCCGGCGGCCCCCTCGACAGGCGCGGCCGCTCGGTGGCGGAACGGGAAAAACAAACCGAAACACGCAGAAATGGCAAAGAAACCGAAACAACCAAGGCAACCCGGCAAAAAACCGTCGCGGGGTGGGGGAGGTGCACCACCCGACCCTGTGGATGAAAAAATACGCCAGTTCAAGGCCGAAGTGGGCAACCGCCAACTCAACCCGGAACAGGCAAAGGTTTACCACGCTTTCACCAAGAAAAACGGGAAGGATGTGTATGTACACGTTGCCGACTGCGATGGCGTGGTGCTTAAAATAACATTGGAGTCATCAAAAGAAGTTAGAAAAATATTGTTGCGGCACTATAAAACCAACAATGGAACAGTAACCGCAATACAAATACTGAACATGTTTAATGTTGTCAGGTATGCCAGCAGAAAATATGACAGCCAAGGCAATACGGTTTACGAAAGACTCCAAAAACGCAATGGAATAAAGTATCACACTGTGATAAAAATATTTTCCAACGGCAACGATGCAGTGCTGAAATCATTTCATTCATCGATAGGGCACAAATAAAAAAGTCTTTCGACCAGCCTTGCTTCAAACTCTAAAAAGAGCGGCGTGCCAAGTCCGAAAGACGATGCAAAATTACAAAAAAAAACCGAAACAACCAAATAAAAAACACAACGCAATGAAACTCAAACGATTAAGAATGTACGCCGACGGCGCCGCCGTTCTGGCCGACCCCGCCACCGCCACCTGTTCCCCTGCATAAAATGGCTCCCCAGCCGCTCCGCCACACCACGCGAGGAG
>CALGGY010000018.1 GCA_937915785.1 uncultured Bacteroidales bacterium | reverse complement strand
CACCGCACCACATCGCCTCTATCAATGCCAAAGGCAATCCTTCATACCGCGAAGACCAGCCAGAGTGTGTTCGCGTTTTACGATGTCGTAGGGGCAGAAATTATTGTAGAGTGGCGACTGGTTCCATTTGGTGGTGAGCATTGGGCGCACGCTGGTGACGCTTTTCGGCACTCCAGCCTCACCGCTGAGGTAGCGTTGCCACTGCTCAACAATATAGGGGGTGGCTTCTGCAGCCATGGCCACGCAGCCGTTTATCTGCCTGTCGTACCAGCGCAACATGTTTTTCTGGTTGGTGGGCAGCGGACTTTCGATGATGTCCGTGGCCGAATAGGCGAGAATAGGTTTCACACAGTCGTCGGACGACACGATGACGTATCCATGCCCGCTGGCGTTGCGGAACACGTAGAATGTGCCGAACCCTTCGTCGGCGGCAATCGTGGCGGCCTGCAAAAGGCATTCGTGCTTGGCGGTCTCGTTGTTGGTGCGCCAAAAGGCTTTGGCCACTTTTTCGGCTTTCGCCAAATCCACTGGCGATGCCACGGTGCTACACACCATGCTTGTGAGCAAGGCGATAGCAAGAAGTCTGGTTGCTTTCAACATTGATATTATTGTTTTGGTTTCAGGTTGCAAATTTACGGTTTTTTTTTGTAATTTCAACATATTGAAGAAAAAAAATGCATGAAAACGATTTCAAAATTTTGCCACCTGCGCACCAACCCAAAGACCACCCGAGGAGTGTTCAATTATCACAAAAAAGATTCTTCGGAACGAATGGCGGGGCACACATTGTCTTTATGCGGGTTACGGAACTTCGCCGTGCCAATAAAGCGAGATAAGTTCCGCAGAGCTCTGGTTTCCAAGCATAAAATCACCAAAACGGTCGATATTTGCCCGATATGCCAAAAAGAAAAATGCCATTGCCTTCGGCGGGAAGAGCCTTCGGGCAATGGCATAGTACAATTCACATTTCTTTCAAAGCACGCTGCCGTTCCAGAACAGGTAGATATATTCTGCCGCACTTTGGTTTCCCATCATATATTCTCCAAAACGGTCGATATTTGTATTCAGAGCAAAGCTATAGAACATGACTTTTGCCGCTGTGTGGTCGGGATAGTTTTGAACGTGCCTGAGGATGGTGTATGCCACAAGGCGCATGTAGTAGTTGAAACGCACGTTGGGCAGCTCGCAAAAGGTGGATGGACAACTGTATTTTTTGCAATACACCACGCGGTAAGCCCGCCACAGCACCGGCAGCACGGGTGAGTAGTTGCCAGAGGTGAAAGCCTTCTCGGCCTCCTCAAGCAGAAAAGCCGTGGTGTCGCTATAATCCAAATCATAATTGTAGAAAAGCACAAAAAGCATGGACAGCTTGGTATCGTAGTTTTTTTCTTCAAGGTATGAGTTGTACAATTTTTGTATAGTTTCTTGGCTGGGATGTGCTTTTTCACCTACCAAAGAGTCGTATTCCTCCTGCATTTTCTTTGGCAGATAGGTTTTTGGGGTAAGGTACGGAACTATCTCGTCCACAATTTGTGCGGAGTCGGGGTCGGGCGCATATTCGATAAGCTGGTATTCCAGCTCGTTAAGAGCCTCGATGGGATTTTTGCCTTTGGGCAAGTTGCCGTTGTGCACCAAAGTAACGGCCAAGGCGTCGGACAAGGCCCGTTTTATCGCAGTGTCCGAGATGCCAAGCATTTTTATCTGTTTCCACGAGGCAATCATTTGCGGAGTCAGTTCATCTTCGTATTCCTCGTACCGCATAATTGTCTGTTCGTCGGTGGCAACGGCGAAGCGCACACGTTTGTAGTTGTAGAAGTCGGTCATGCGGCGAAGGGTGGTGTCGGCAGTGTCGGGGCACAGCAGTGGCTGCTCCATGTGGGCGTAGAAGGCGATGGTGTCGTTTTGCTGGATAAGGCGTTCGTTGTGCAGCCAAGCGGTGTCGGCAAGCATCTGTTCAAACAAGGTGTCGCGGTAATTTTCGATGTTTTCGGGCTGTTTTTTCCCACATCCCGCAACAAGCAGGGCGGCGCAAAGCGTGACAATAATTTTTTCGGTTTTCATTGTTGTGTTTTTTATTATTTTTACTTGTTTCCGCAAAGATACGACAAAAAAAACACCGTTTCGGCGCGAAACGCGCGTAATGTATGAAATACGGAGAGTATTGTACGAAATTGCACCGAAAAGTGATTTTCGTACAACAAACGACGTTTTTTTCGGGCAACAAAATATGCTCAAAAAAAAATTTTCGCAACGATTCTTGGCATTTTTGCGCAAAATTCCGGCAGTGACACGCAGTTGTAATCACCATACTGGCTCTCTTAAATAAGACAAATACTCTCCGCTTCGCTATCGGAATGTCCACTGCACCCCCCTGTAAGTGGGAACTTCTTTAGACAAGACTCTTTTTCACAGTTCACCAATCTCTTTTCACAAAAAAATCGTATCTTTGCACTTTCAAAAAAACACTAAAACCATGGCAAACAATCAACGAGGGTTCAGCTCCAGCCTTGGGGCTATACTTGCCGCCGCAGGCGGCGCGGTGGGGCTTGGCAACGTGTGGCGTTTCCCATATATGCTGGGGAACAACGGCGGCGGCGCTTTCCTGCTCATATACGTCGTTTTCGTAATTTTGATAGGCATCCCCCTGATGATGACCGAATTTGTGATAGGGCGCCGCTCGCAGAGCAACGTGGTAGGCGCTTACCGCAAACTGGGCGGACGCCACAAAGGCTGGGTGTCGCTCGGCATACTCGGCATTGTTGCCGCACTGCTCATCTACGCTTTCTACAGCGTGGTGGCCGGATGGACTCTAAACTACATAGTGCTTTCGTGTGGCGGCCAAATGAACGGCCTGCGACCCGACGAGGTGGCACAAACGTTCTCTGATTTTTCGCAAAGCGCAGTGTGGCCGCTGGTATATCAGTTCATTTTCCTTGTGCTTACGGCGCTTGTGGTTACAATGGGCGTTCAGAAAGGCATCGAGAAAGTGTCGAAAGTACTGATGCCCGTGCTTTTTATCCTTCTGCTGGCGATGTGCGTACGTTCGCTTACCCTCAGCGGCGCCTCGCAAGGTCTTGAGTTCCTTTTCAAACCCGATTTCAGCAAAATCACCGGCAAGGGAGTACTCGAAGCCCTCGGACAGTCGTTTTTCTCGCTCAGTCTTGGCATGGGCGCAATGGTAACCTACGGTTCTTATATCCGCAAAGAGGACAAACTGCTGAAAACCAGCACTTGGATAGCTGTGTGCGACTCTCTGGTGGCTATACTTGCAGGTATTGTGATATTCCCCGCAGTGTTCGCCTTTAGCATGGACCCCGCCAGCGGCCCGGAGCTGGTGTACATTGTGTTGCCCAACGTGTTCAACAGTATGCCTATGGGCAACGTGTTCGCCATTGTGTTTTTTGTGCTGCTGGGCATCGCCGCCCTCACCTCCACCATATCGCTGCTCGAAATACTGGTGGCCTTCGCCGTGGAGGAACTGCATTGGAAACGCGGCGCCGCGTCGGCGGTGGCATCCATGCTGGTGTTCGCCATCGGCGCCTTTTGCGCACTATCGTTCGGCCCGCTGAAAGAGGCCACAATTTTCGGCAAGACCGTCTTCGACCTCTTCGACATGCTCACCGCCTCGTACATAATGCCCATCGGCGCGTTTCTGATGACCATTTTCCTCGGCTGGTTCTACCCCAAGGCCGAAGTGCGCGACGAACTGTCGAACGGAGGAACACTAAAAGCCAAG
This sequence comes from uncultured Bacteroidales bacterium, assembly GCA_937915785.1. Lineage (GTDB taxonomy): Bacteria > Bacteroidota > Bacteroidia > Bacteroidales > P3 > UBA1219. The sequence continues at coordinate 12,458 of CALGGY010000018.1, read as the reverse complement.
TTTTTTAACATCTATTACTTCATTATCAGATACATAGCCCCCATCGCACTTACCATCATCATCATCAACGGAATAATAGGATAACTTTTATAAACCTTTGAATATGAGCAGAAACAACACCGACGGGATAACCCTTTTGGGCAACCAAGGCACCAAATTCCCCACCGACTACGCCCCGCAGCTGCTGGAGACTTTCGAAAACCAACACCCCGGCAACGACTATCTTGTAACACTTGTATGCAATGAATTTACGAGCCTTTGCCCCATAACCGGACAGCCCGATTTTGCCAAAATACTGATAAACTACATTCCCGACGTCCGGATGGTGGAAAGCAAAAGCCTGAAACTGTACCTCGGCAGTTTCCGCAACCACGGCGATTTTCATGAAGATTGCGTGAATATAATAATGAAAGACCTTGTGAGGTTGATGGAACCCAAATACATCGATGTTACGGGCATATTCAACTCGCGCGGCGGCATTGCCATCTACCCCTTTGCACAACATGTGGGCGACGAGCGTTTTGCCGAACTCGCCAAACAACGCATGCTGCAGGCTTTCAACAACAAATAACACACCATGAAAGACTCACTGATAACAGTTTCGGGCGGCATGGACTCCATAACGCTGCTCTACGACAAACGCGACGAAATAGCCCTTGCCGTAACCTACGACTATGGCAGCAAACACAACCGCATGGAGCTGGAATACGCCCTGCACCACTGCCACGCCCTCGGCATAGAACACATAGTGATACCCCTCGATTTCGTGGCCCGTTATTTCAAATCGTCGCTGCTGCAGGGCGGCGACGCCATTCCCGAATGCGCCTACAACGACGACAATATGAAATCCACCGTTGTGCCTTTCCGCAACGGCATTATGCTTAGCATAGCCTGTGGTCTGGCCGAAACACACGGACTACATAAGGTGCTGATTGCCAACCACTCCGGTGACCACGCCATCTACCCCGACTGCCGCGAGGAATTTATCAACGCCATGTCGAACGCCATGAGTAGCGGCACCTACAAAAATATCACTATATCAGCGCCTTACACAAACATCTCAAAATCCGACATCGCCAAGATCGGCAAACGGCTGGGCATAGACTACAGCAAGACCTACTCGTGCTACAACGGCAGAACAAAACACTGCGGACGCTGTGCCACATGTCTCGAACGCAAAGAATCCCTGCGCATTGCCGGAATACCCGACACAACAGAATACGAAGACGATTAACAATGGACGATGGACAATGGACAATGGACAATGGACAATGGACGATGGACGATGGACAATGGACGATGGACAATGAACAATGGACAATGGACAATGGACGATGGACAGTACCGCATCTTAACTACTAATAATTACTAATTACTATAAAATCATGTACTACGTATCGAAACGGATGGAAATAGCCGGCTGCCACAAGCTTACGCTACCCTACCCCAGCAAATGCCAAAGTTTGCACGGACACAACTGGATAGTTACCGTATATTGCAAAGCCGAAACGCTGAACGAGAACGGCATGGTAGCCGATTTTCACGAAATAAAGGAAAAAATCCACGGCTATCTGGACCACGGCAACCTGAACGAGCTGCTGCCTTTCAATCCGACCGCCGAGAACCTTGCGCGCTGGATTACCGAACAGATTCCCGGCTGCTACAAAGCCACAGTGCAGGAGAGCGAGGGCAACGTGGCCATGTATGTGGTTGACGACAAATGCTACGAGCTATGAGGGTGAACGAGATTTTATACACCCTTCAGGGCGAGGGCTACAACACCGGCAAAGCGGCAGTTTTTGTGCGGCTTGCCGGATGCAACCTGCAATGCCCGTTCTGCGACACCAACCACCACACTTTTGTTGAAATGACGGAGGACGCAATTGTCGAAGCCATAACCCAACATCCTGCCAATATGACAGTTATAACGGGCGGCGAACCGGCATTGCAACTAACCGAAACCCTTATAGCCAAAATCCATGCCATTGGCAAAACGGTGGCCGTGGAGACCAACGGCACCATGCCACTGCCGCCAAATGTGGATTGGGTAACCGTAAGTCCCAAAGAGCTTTACGTGGGCCCGGAAGGCAGGTCCATCATAAAAAAGGCCAACGAGGTGAAGGTTGTTTTCGACGGTACCCACAAAATTTCCGACCTTGGCATCGAGGCAGATCATTATTACGTGCAACCATGCGACACTGGCAACATTCAGGAAAACAAAGTGATAACAGAAAAATGCGCATCGTTTGTAAAAGCTCACCCTCGATGGCAACTTTCGCTGCAAACGCACAAATACATAGGCATTGAGTGAGAGGAAAAAAGAAGACCGGTCTTCGCAAAGCCGGCCCTCTTACATTCAATATACATTTAATAACATGGAGAATCTTATCTCAAATTGCTGTTTATCAAATCTGTAACAAACAACATAGATTACTCTTTCTACATTTGCAAAAGTACTACGAACCCACAAAACCAAAAGTAACCATAAATAATGATTTTTGGAAAATAAACTAACCACTATTAGGCACTAATCAACGTTAACCACCTAAAAACCTACAACTTATACAAAACATAATAAAACGGAAAAAAAATCGTTTCATTAACTGAAAAAAAACAAACACCATGAAAAACATACTACTCAAAACAGCTATTCTTGTTGCCGTTGCAACCCTGTTCTCGTGCAAAGACGAAGAAATTCCCGTTGACCAAAACACCTACTATCCATCGGGCAGCTCCACACTCACCGTGTCGATGGGTCAGGCCGAATCGATGGCGCACGACATACTGCGCACGGCACTGTACTTTGCATGCGACACATCGCTGCGTCACTTTGCCCAATACCCCATAGTAACATCCACCTCCGACACCTCGTATCCACGCACAATAACAATAGATTTTGGCAACACCGACACCACCACCCTGCTCCAAACTCCGCTCAACGACATTCGCATACGCAACGGCATACTGAGCATAACCCTATCCGACGACTGGCGCCATACCGGAGCCACGGCTACAGTTACCGCCACTTCGCTTGACCTATCGCAACTGATAACTTTCACTGGAGTGATAGATTTTGCCAACCGTGGACAGCGAACCTACCAAAGCCGTCCTTGCTACACTTTCGACTTTGTTACAAACAACGCTGCTGTAGAAAAAAAAGACGGTTTCTCGTTTAAGTACTCCGCCACCAAAGTTTATCACCTCTTGGCCGGCGACACCACCCAAACCCTCGACGACGACATTTTCCACATTTCTGGCACTGCCTCAGCCACACAGGACACAAACAACATCACATTGGAAATAATGGGACCCTATTCCATTTCCAACCCCTGTTTCTGGTTCCGCAGCGGCACTGCACAAATCACAGAAAACACCATAAAATGGGAACTGCAGTTCGAAAACAGCTCTTGCCAACCTCTGGCATACCTGCTTTTCAGGAACAACATCAACCAAGACGACCCCAACCAGATGCGACGCTATATAGACCTACCATAAAATCCGACCCAAACAGTGCCACCCACAAGCACTACAGCCACAAGCCCGAGTAAAAAAGCACAAGCGAACCTCGCTGAAAATCAACATATTAGAAAAATAAACATTTTTTATTTGGTTAATCGAAAAAAAAATAATAACTTTGTCAAGAATTTTTGTCGGAAATTTCCGGCGTTTTATAGTTAGTAATTTTATAGTATAAACAAATTTTTTAGAGTTATGGTAGGAGTTAACAAAGTTATCCTTATCGGAAATTTAGGCAAAGACCCCGAAATCATCACCTTCGAAACCGCAAAAAAAGCCACCTTCCCGCTGGCAACCACTGAGTATTTCAAAAACAAAGAGGGCAACAAAGTGGAACAGACCGAATGGCATAACATAGTGTGCTGGCGCGGACTGGCCGACATTGCTGAGAAAATACTTAAAAAGGGCACACAGATTTTCATTGAAGGCAAACTGCGTACCCGCTCGTGGGAGGACAAAGAAGGCAACAAACACTATATCACCGAAGTGGTGGCCGACAATTTCTCCGTTCTTGCAAACCGCAACCACCCCGACAACAATCAGGAAAACGAGCCGATAGAAAAAGTCCTGAACGACGAGACCGAACCTCTCGAAAATCTGCCGTTCTAAGCAGCTTTTAAAGCAATTTTCAGTAAGGAAACCACAGGCCTCCGCCCTACCGGCAGGAGGTCTTTTTGTTTTTCAGACGGTTGAAAGCGTGCTGTATCATGCCGAAACCGTAGGCACGCATGCTGTCGGCTTTATCACGCTCGGAGCCAATAACATCCGTTGCGTCGCCATTGCGGTAGCGGTACAGGGCTTGGTTGCCGTCGGCGGTGCGGTAGCGATAGAAAAAGGCGGTATCCAGAACCCCAATTTTGTCATCGGCGCTGAAAAAGGCATAACGGCGTGTCTGACGCTGCAGGTCGAGGCCGAAAGTGCTGTTGCCGTCGTCGGGGAAAAGCATTCCCCAAACCGTTGGCCCGATGTCGATCTGCAAAGCCAGCTGCGAGCACGACTGCGGATGTATCCGCGAAGGACAGTAGAACAGCATCGGCACATGGTGGTAGTTGAGCGACATATCGTAGGGCGAATTGCCAGAAACGCCGTGGTCGGCCACAAAGACGAACAGGGTGTTTTCGAACCACGGTCGCTCTTTTGCCATCCGCATAAACTCACCTATCGACCAGTCGGCGTACTCCACCATTTTGTCGTCCATTTTTTGGGACTTGGGTTTCCAACCGATGTCGTCGGGCAGGATGTATGGGTTGTGGTAGCTGGCGGTCATCACTGCGGCGAAGAACGGCTGACCCTTCACTTTGTCCAGCTCCTCCACCACATGGCGGAACAGCACGTGGTCAGGCACTCCGAGGGTGCTTTTCACCTCCTTGGCGGGATAGTCCTTTTGCGAAACAACACGTTCTATATCATTGGCATAAAGAAAACCCGCCACATTGTCGAACTGCTCGTCGTGGGTGGTGAAATAATAGGTTGAATAGCCGTGAGCCCGGAAATGGTGGGGCATTCCGCACATCACCGGAATGTCGGTCTTTTTCATGCTGTGATGGTCGAGCACGGCTGGGAACGAAAACAGTGTGGAATAAATGCCGTTGTAGGTGTGGATGCCCGCGCTGTAGGCGTTTTCGAAACTGAGGCCGTGGGCGGCAATGCTGTCGAGGCGGGGCGTGGGCGGGGCGGCAGGGTTGAAATGAGTAACACGGCAGGCCGCCATCGACTCCATCATAACAACAACCACATTGGTGTTTGGCGGCAGCTGTATCAAAGTGCTGTCGGGTGCCGTTTTATCAGTAAGCTGCGAAAAATAAGTACGAGCCGCGGTTTCTTCGTCAACAAGCCGCACTTCCTTGTTTTTTCGGCTTTCCTTGATGCTGTTGAAAAAAGTGAACATGGGGTTCAGTCCCAACTGATTGAGGAACGGGTCGTTGCAGAAATAGGCGGTGCCCACGCGGATGGGACTTTTCAGCGCAATGCGTCCGCGCATTCCCAAGAAACAGATTCCCACCAAAAGCAACCCCACGACTATCTGTTCGAAACACAGGATATTACCAGTACTCTCTTTGAGAAATTTGCGGTAAATCCGACGCATCACCCAAACGTAAGCCACTGCAAAAAACAAAAAGACAGCAAGATATAGCAGAAAACGCGGCTCCTCCACAACCATCTTAACCACAAAGCCGAAGTTGTCCATCCACGCAAGCGCCGACACATTGAGCCTTGTGAAAAAATAGTTGAAATATGGAATATCCGCCGCGCAGGCGAAAAAAGACACAAGATAAAGCACCATGATAAAAATGTGCGCTCCGAGGTAGAATCCCTTGCGTTTTGCGCCAATTAACTTGATTACAAGCAGATAGATTAACGGCAGGGCAAGAATATAACAACTTATCACCGTGTCGAAACGCCAGCCCATGAAAAAGGCTCTCGCAAGGTTCCAGCCCCAGCCGGTTTGGTCGGCTTTGAGGGCAAAGACAATGGTGTTTATCACCCGAAAAATCGTGAACACAAAAATCCCCAGCCCGTACGCCGAAAGCAGGTAGTACAGGTGCGAGAACTGCGATTTGGAAGGGGTTACATTTTTCATAACTAATATTATTTGCCGTCAACACAAAAGTGGCTGATATTACTATTGTCTGTCCTGAACATAAAATCCACCAACTAACAAAAGAACCGCACTAAAAACATTCCAAAACAGCACTATTTTACGAAAGACGACCTGCTTACTTTTTTTTAGATGCGTCCATATTTTTCACTTAACCAAAGTCTGATACAACTTGAACAGCTCCGCCACGCACTCACTCTCCGTCATTTTGGCACTGAAGCCAAATGCCTGCATCACGGCGCGGTCGTTATCTTGGTGTGCTCGGCGCAAATCGGGAGGCATGGCCGCCTCGTCGTAGAGGTCGGCAAGGCTGCAATCGGGATATTTGGCGCGAGCGTCGAGGATGGCTTGGGCGGTTTGCTCAATCTTTGCCTTCTGTGCTTCTGTGAGATTCGGCCATGGGAAGTTGTTGTAGACGATGGAAGCGCTGTAACGATAATCGCTCTTCAATCTCCCACCTACGGCACGCATCCAAATGTTATGGACATTCGAGGTGAGGACGCCAAAATGATATAGCGAGGCATGGGGGACAATCAGGTTGGCATTGCTTGAAATCACATTGCAATCAAAAAAACCTATAGGAACATATCTTCTTTTTTCTGATGATGTACTTGGAATCAAAAGATAAGTTCCGCTTTCCGGCTGACGTATTTCTCCAAAAAGCGTAGGCGTGTAAGCCAGTCTTTGTGTGGCTGCCCGTTTGCTCTCGCTCCTTAGTTTCCGCACATTCTCAATCCTTTCCATAATCGGCGGAATCTTGCGCAATTCGGCCGGACTTGCGTTGACGAGCCACAGGCAATAGCGTTTCTTGTTGTTGATGAACTCTTCCGCTCCCAAAAACGCTTTGATGAACTTTTCGCTTTCGGGATACTTCGCTAGCATCGTCAGGGCTTCCTCTTCGCTCAGGATGAAATTGCCTCCGTCATTGGGCATGCTGCCAAACAGCATTTCCGGAACAGGCGACAATGGCTTTTTCCTGCTTTCCACAAAGATGTCCGGACCGTCAATCAAATAACCATTGATGTTTTTTGCTTCAACCGACTGCGATTCATTTAGATAAACCATTTTTGGCTTTGCTCTTCTTGTGCAACTGAAGCCAACGATAACGCAATGCACGTGCGCTTTGATGTCGGCCTCGCTGTCCCAACGGAACGTGCGATAGGCAAAGTCGATTTTTACTCCCATCGCAGACAATGCTTTCCATAAGATGGGAACCTGTTCGCCTTGGGTGATCGAGTTGGTTGACACCAAAGCGGTTTGAGTGTCTGTTCCTTGCATAAGGTCAGCGGCTTTTTTGTACCAGCAGCTCACATAATCCAAGTTGCCAACACCTTTAATGTTGCCGAAAACCGACAGCACGTCGTCTTTTTGTGACTCCGACATGAGCCTTGCGCCCACAAACGGCGGATTGCCCATGATGTAATCGAAATGTATAGGTTCGGGTTCCGGCGTTTGAGGCTCTCCTGGGATTATTTGCTCGGCTTGAAGCTTTATTTCGGGAAAATCATAGTTCTCACTCGCTATCCATTTGGCTGTTTCAGGAGGCATAAGATAAGCTTTCGCCGTACGTATGGTTGGCATTTCCATTTCTGGAATGGGGAGCCGTTCCCAATCCATTCGCAACGCGTTGCCTTCCACAATGTTGGCATAGCTTTTCAGCGGCAGGAAGTCGATGTCGTGCTGCACAATCTGTTCCGTTTTGGCCAGCATCTGCGCCTCCGATATCCACAGTGCGGTAGTGGCCACCGTCACGGCAAAGTCGTTAATCTCTATGCCGTAGAGCTGATGGATGCTCACCTTAACGGGGCTGGCGCCTTCCAAGCCGAGGAACGCTTGGCCGTGGTAGCGTTCGCGGATGACTTCGTTTTCCAATCGGCGCAAACTCAAATAAGTCTCAGTCAGGAAGTTACCGCTGCCACAAGCTGGATCGAGGAATGTCAACGAAGACAGTTTGGTCTGGTACTCACCGAGACGGCGCAAGCGCGTCTTCTCCACCTTCTCTTCCAGAATCTCATCCAGCTCGCGGCGCAAATCGTTCAAAAAGAGCGGATCAATCACCTTATGGATGTTCTCGATGCTCGTGTAGTGCATTCCACCGTTGCGCCTCGTTTCGGGATTCAGCGTACTCTCAAACACGGCCCCGAAAATGGTCGGGGAAATCTCGCTCCAATCGAAGTCGAGGCTGGCGTTCTGGAGCAAGATCTGTTTCAGTTCCTCGGTGAATTGCGGTATCTCTATCTCCTCTTCAAACAAGCCACCGTTGGTGTAGGGGAACGCCTTCAAGTCGTCTTTCAGATACTTGCTGCGTTTCTCCAAGGGTGTATTCAGCACCTCGAAAAGGTCGCTTAACGCCCGCCTCAGGTCATCGGCATCATATCTGGCAAGGAAGTCGTGGAACTGGTCATGACGGAACACTCCGGCATCTTCGGCATAAAGGCAGAATACGATGCGCACACAAAGGATATTCAGCCATCGCAAGGCATCGGGCGTATTGTCGTTATATTGCTTCAGCAAGGCGTCGTATATTTTGCCCACAATCTCGCCCGCCTTCATCGATACCTGCATCTCCTTGGTAATGTGTTCGCTCTTCATGTCGACGAGGAACTGAAGGCGGTAGTATTCCTTGCCCAAGTCCTTCAGGAAGATCTGTTCCGGTTCACCGTTTGGCTGCTCCATGTCATAGACGAGGAACTCCGCGAAGTTGCAGGTCACAATCCACTTGGGATGTTGCGACAGGGGCAGGTTGGCTACATACTTCTTGGCTTGTTGGAACGGTGTGAGTTTGCCTCCATCGCTTTGCGGCACAGGTGCCCGCAAGTCCTTGTTGATGGATTTCTGCTCGATGAGAACCCTTGTCGACGGGATATGGCCATCGATGAAGTTGGTGGAATCGACCATGCTGTTCACCTGCTCTTCATAACGGATAAAATCGGGCAGGTTTTCCACGCCATAGACATTGGTGAGCAGGTCGGCCCAAAACAGTTGCGACTCTCCCCGTTCATATCCTCTTCCTTGCCATCTCTCGGCAAACGCGGCAGCCGCCGCTGCAAGTTGTTTTTCTGTATTCATCTTATCTCAACAATTCATATCAGCCCACGATCTTTCAACAGGGGTTTCACGCTGGGTTCCTTGCCACGGAATTCGCGGTAGAGTGTCATCGGCTCAACGGTGTTGCCGCTTTCGAGCAGGTGGCGGAATTTCTTGGCCAGATCGGGGTTAAAGATGTCGCCGCTCTCCACAAAGGCAGCAAAAGCGTCGTGGTCGAGGATGGCGGTCCAAGTGTAGCTGTAGTAGCCGGCATCGTAGCCTGTGGTGAAAATATGTTGGAAATACGGGCTTTTGTAACGGCTGATAATTTCGGGTATCAGGCCTATTTTGTCCAAATGCTCCTGCTCAAACTTTACTGGATCGATGGCCTGTTTTTCGGTAATGGAATGGTAGTCCATGTCGAGCAGCGAGGCGGCCAGCAGCTCGGTGTTGATGAAGCCCTGTCCGTAGGTCTGCGCGGCGGCAATCTTGGCGATAAGCTCGTCGGGGATGGCCTCGCCGGTTTTGTAGTGTTTGGCAAAGGATTTCATCACTTCTTTGTTGCGGCACCAGTTCTCCATAATTTGCGAAGGCAGCTCCACAAAATCGCGCGGCACGCTGGTACCTGCCAACGAAGGATAGTGGCACTTGCTGAGCAGTCCGTGCAGGGCGTGGCCGAACTCGTGGAACAGAGTCTCGCTCTCGTCAAAATTGAGCAGCGAAGGCTTGTCGCCGGTGGGTTTGGTGAAATTGCACACCACCTGAATGATGGGAATGACGTTGTTGCCGTTGCGGTCCAATTTCTGTCCGCGGAACTCGGTCATCCAAGCGCCGCTGCGTTTGCTTTTGCGCGGGAAGAAATCCATGTACAATATGCCTATCACGTTGCCGGAGTCTTTCACCAAAAAACAGCGCGCCTCCTTGTTGTAGTTAGGCAGGGTGTCGGTGGGTTCGAAAGTGAGGCCGTACAGACGGTTGGCCACGTCGAAAGCACCGCCCAGCACGTTGTCGAGGGCGAAATAGGGACGCATCACGGAGTCTTCGAGGTTGTATTTCTCGGCTCTCAGTTTTTCGCTGTAGTAACGCCAGTCCCACGGCTGCAGTTTGGCTCCATGCTCATCTTTTTCGAGCATTTTCTGGTATTCGGCACATTCGGACTTGGCCTTGTTCAGAGCCGGAGTCCATATCTGCAAAAGGCATTTATACACAGCGTCGGGAGTTTTGGCCAAACAGTCGTCAAGCACGTAGTGTGCGTGGGTGGCGAAACCGAGTATGTTGGCCCTTTCGAGCCGCAAGTTGGTGAGGGTGTCGATAATCTTGGTATTGTCGAACTCGCCGCCGTTGCAGCGGTCGGTATAGGCGTGCCACAGCTCCTCGCGTAGCTTGCGGTCGGGACAGGTCTGCATGAAAGGCTCCCACGATGGCAGCTGCAGAGTGACCTCGGTGCCGTCGTCGAGTTTCTTAGTGTAGGCGTTGGTGGCTTTGAGCACGTTTTGTGCAAAACGCAGGGTAAGCGATGCTATACGTTCGTTCAGCTCGCGGAAACGCGGATGTTTTTCCTCTGGCACATTGGCGCCGCCACGCACAAAGCCTTTGTAGGTCTCTTCGAGCAGACGCATCTGTTCGGGGTTGAGCTGCAACGACTCGCGTTGGTCGTACACTGCCTTGATGCGGGCAAAGAGCTTGGCGTTGAGCGCGATGTCGTCGCCGTGGGCCGAGAGCAAAGGCGTAACCTCTTCGGCGATGGCCTCCATCTCGGACGAGTTCTCGCATTCCGTAAGGTTGAAAAACACACCACTAACGGTATTGAGCAGCTCACCGCTGTACTCGAAAGCCTCCACGGTGTTTTGGAAAGTGGGGGCTTCGGGATTGCTAACAATGGCGTCAATTTCTTCTTTCTGACGTTTCATGCCTTCCTCGAAAGCTGGCAAGTAGTGTTCTGTCTTGATTTTCTCGAAATCGGGGATCCCGTATGGGGTTTCAAAACCCGATACAAATGGGTTGTCTTTCAGCATATCGTTGTTGTTTTTGTTGTTGCAGGCGGTGACGAGCATAAGCAACGCACCAGCGGCGGTAAGTAATGTTTTTTTCATGATGACGGTTTTATTTTGGATAAACCTACACATTAACGGAAAAGTTACCCTTTTGTTGTTATGACGGAGGACAAGTTTATCTTTTTTTAAGGGCTATTTTTCCGCATCCCAATTCCAGCCTATGCAGGGGGGGCGAGAAAAAAAAGAGACGAGTCTTTTTTTTGGCTCGTCTCTGTAAATTACTGATAATTGGCCTATGCAAGTAAAAAAACGCCGCAAAAACTTCTATTCGGCAAGGCGGAGGCCAGCATTGAGGCTGCTTGCGTCGGCGAAAGCTCCTATGCGGTAGCTGATACGGGCGTTGCGCGCGATCCATCCGTAGTAGCCGCCGCGTTTGGATTTTTTGCTGCTGTACGAAACGCCTGTGGGGTTTATGGTAACCGCGTCGGTGGGCAGGCTCTGGTAGTATTCCGACTGGTACCCGTCGTAGCACCATTCTTCCACATTACCGCACATGTCGTAGAGGCTCAATTCGTTAGGTTTCAGACTTTTAACAACATGTTCTTTGCAGTGGTTGCGGTAAGTGGTATCGGAGCGCCAAGCATCGTCGGGGAGGTCGATGTAATGGTCGCCGCTGTTTTTCCAGTACCAGCCCACCTCGTCGATGTTGTTGCCGCCGGCATATTTGTAGCCACGGCTGTTCTTACCGCCACGTGCGGCGAACTCCCACTCCGCTTCGGTGGGGAAACGGAAATGGCGGCCGGTAATCTGGTTGAGCCTTGTTATGAAAGTGTCGCACTGCTCCCAGCTCACACTCTCCACGGGGTATTGCGGGTCTTCGTAGTACGACGGGTTGCTACCCATCACGGCCTGCCACAGTTCCTGTGTAACCTCAGTTTCGCCGATGGAGAAATTGCTTGCAAACACGTCGTGCACTGGCATTTCGTTGCCCCAAGCGTCGTCGCCCTGCTCAGGGGTGGCGCCCATCTGGAAAGTGTCGCCCACCACCGAAATCATGTAGAACGACACCCCGTTCGCCGTTACTTTTTCGCGGCCACCACCTATGGGTTCTTCAGGGTCTTCGCCGCCGGAATATGAACTTCCGCTGTTGTTTTCATCTTTTCCGCAGGAGAAAACCAAAAGTCCTGTCAGCAATGCCACTACGGGCAAAAATCTTAACATCATTTTCATGTTTTAATATAGGTGGGTTCTATAAATTCAACTTTCTTCTTTGAAACGGAGCGAACCCGTAAAACCCCGCCCGCAGACTTGGCACTTTTGCC
>CALGGY010000017.1 GCA_937915785.1 uncultured Bacteroidales bacterium | reverse complement strand
CGTGCTGTCGAGCATGTTCCCCGGGTACGGCTTCGCGGCTATGGGCTCCCGCGTGACGGGGTCGAAGGCGTACATCAGGCTCACGTCCTTGCTCCCCTTGTGCAGCGCCTTGCGGGAGAACTCCGACATTGAGCCCGTCTCCGAGTTGTAGTCCTTGAGCATGCCGTCAACCACCATCCTGCCTCCGGCGAACGCGGAGATGCGTTTGCGCATGAACTCCACAATCATTGAGTACGCCGCGCCGACCTCGTTCAGGAACGCCGACACCGCGTTCTCCGAAAGATGCACCCCTGGGTACATCTCGCTCAGGAACGAGGTCTGGTAGCGCATCCGCAGGTCTCTGTCGCGCACGTCCCCGTAGGCGGCCCGCAGCAACGCGATCACCAGCAGACGCTTGGCGTCGCTGATGTCCCACACGTCGGCCAGTTCCTGAAGCAGGTCCCCGCAGCACTTGTCGCACAGCGCGACCTCCCCGTAGTCCTTCACATCCACATCCTTGTGGCGTGGCTCCTTGCGTTTCTCGACGTACTTGCCGTTGACGATCTCCCCGATGGTGCCGAGTTCCACCGGGACGTTGCGTCCGTTCACCCGCTTGCAGGTGCGTTTGATGACAAGGTATTTTTCGCCCGACTTCTTCACTCGCGTGTTCTTGGGCCGTTCCACCGACAGTATTTCAATTGGTATTGGCATAGCTCTCAATAAATTGGTTAATAATATAGTGTATATACACTATGCAAAAATACACTTTTTTTTCATCGGCGGCTCCCTTTGACAGAAATATTTTTCAACAAAGTTATCAACAGTGATGCTTCCGGAAAAGTCAATGCACACTGGCGATTTAAAGCAACGATGATGCTGTCATCCGTAAACGACAGCATCACCATAACGGCTTCGGATCAGTTATATAGTGCTTGGAATTGGGGATTCTTTAATTATTTACGTGATATTGAATTACATATTGCACATACCTTATATTTTTTCGATTGGCTATTGAAAGGATTCATCTGACGGGGAACTTTGCACATGGACACATTTTTTTCTATCGAAAGAGTTCACCTAAATGGGGACATTTGTGTTATATCTATCATTATTGAAAGAGTTCACCTAGTGGGAAATTTGGACAAAGACATGTCTTTTTATTGAAAGGATTTCAATGGGGAAGATGGATGGTGTTCGAGGTTGCCTTTATAACAAAAAAGTGAGGGAGCATAGTCTCTCCCCCACTCTATCGATGTTTCGAAAATTTTTCGGGGTGCATTACCTTATCAGCAGCACTGATCCTTTCTTTTCGTAGGATTCGCTTGGGCGCGATTTGGTGCGGTAGTGCACTATGTACACATACGACCCTGTCTTGCAGTCTTGGTTCTTGTAGGTGCCGTCCCAGCTTATCTCCGGGTCGGTGCTGTGGAACACCTGCAAGCCCTCGCGGGTGTAGATGAATATCTCGTACTCGAGCAGGTTGTAGTAGCCCACCCTCAGCAGGCGGTTGGCGCCTATGCGTCCGGGGGTGAAAGCGTTGGGCACCCAAACATCGCCACGGAATATCGGGAATAGACGTACGGCGGTGTCGTAGCAGCCCTCGTCGTTAGTTACTATCAGTGTAACTTCGAGCGAGTCGCTCTCCATGCTCGAGGTATAGGTTACAACTGGTCGGTTGAAATAACGGTGGTCGGGAACTGTGGGCAGGTTTTCGTGGAACAGCCATTCGCGGTACATTATCGTTCCCACGCTGACGTCGGTGAAGGTGGCCTGCAGGTTCTCCGCCGTAATCTCCTCCGGACTCATGCTTATGCGGGCTTCCACCTTGGCAGGCTTGTTCAGAGCATGCATATCGGTGTTGTGGCAGTTATAAGGACGTATGTCAACCGTGGCCGTGTACTCGGTATAGCGGTCGGGAGCAACGTAGATGGTGAAGTTGTGGTCCTGTCCGTTGAGTGTCGGGTCGTAGGGCGACGAGGTCCATGTGATGTAGTTGGCGTTGGTGTTGGCCTTGAGTGTGGCGTGGCCGCCTTCGCAGTATGCCCCTGAGTCGAGGATGCTGATTATCGGCGGATCGAGTACCTTCAGATGGAGCCACTCTGTGCTGTCGCAGCCGGTGAGCACGCTGATATGGCGGTGTGGATAGGCACCGGTGCGGGTAAGCAATTCGCCGTAGTAGCGGAAATTAGAGTTGTTGCAGATGGTGTCGTAGTGGTGCGACTGTATGGAGTCACGCTCGAAGAGGTGCAGTATCACGGTGCTGTCACAGCCGGTGGTGCGCTGCAAAACATGCGGGTAATCGCCCGTGCAGTCGTAAACAGTATCTAAGAAGTAGTATCTGTCGTCGCGGCATATAGTGTCGTACACATGCGTGATGATTGTGTCGTTCACATGCAGGTGCAGATAGGCTATACTGTCGCAGCCCTCGCGATTGGTGGTGACGTAGGGGTAAACGCCCGGTATGTAGCAGGTTGAACCGTGGAAGGTGTAGGTGTCGCCGTAGCAGATGGTGTCGTAGAAATGGCCGCGTATGGTATCCTCTACGGTAAGATGGATGTGCAGTATGCTGTCGCAGTCGTCGAAGTTCTTAAGGTTCTGGCGGTACCAGCCCGTGGAGTCGTAGGTTACGTTGTTGTGCGTGAGCGTGTGGCCCGAACATACCGAGAAATAGACGGTGTCGCGCAGGGTGTCGCCCACTATAAGGTGTATGTGCAGTATGCTGTCGCAGCCTTCGGGTGTGCGGAACTCCTGACGGTACCAGCCGTCGATGGTGTAAGGAATGCGGTTCCAGTAGAAGGTCTGGCCGGCACATACCCACGGCTCTATGGTGTCGCGGATGGTGTCGTTGACGTTGAGGTAGATAACATAGTTGTGGAAGCAGTCGGTCTGCGGGTCGCGGAGCCACTGCTTGTACTCGCCCTGTATCCAGTACACGGAGTCGTTGACAGTGATGGTCTGGCCGGCGCATACCGTCTGATAGATGGTGTCGCGCAGCGTGTCGTTAACATATATGTGCACCGTGAGGAAACTGTCGCAACCCACGGTAGCCCTCAGCAACTGCGGGTAGTCGCCCGGCAGGGTGAACGACTCGCCGTTATAGGTTGCCGTGGCTCCTGCACAGATGGTGTCGTACACGTGGCCGAAGATGGTGTCGCGCACCCTAAGGTCGATGTAGAACAAGCTGTCGCAGCCGTGGTCGCTCACATAGTACTGGTTGTACAAGCCTGTGCGGAAATATTTGTAGTTGTTGTGCGTGAGCGTGTCGCCAGCGCAGATTACAGGATGTATGGTGTCGCGCAGGGTGTCGGAATAGGTCAGCACAAGGGTGAGGATGCTGTCGCAGCCGTCGAGGTTAGAGAGCGGCTGTTTGTAAACGCCGGTGTCGTAGTACGTTTGGCCGTTGAGCGAGAAGTAGCTGCCAAAACACATGTTGCGGTAGATGGTCTCGCGCAGGGTGTCGCTGCGGTCTATCACTATGGCAAGGATACTGTCGCAGCCCTGAGGAGTCTTCAGCTTCTGGCTATATGTACCGGTATCGGTGTAGGTGATGTTGTTGTGTGTAAAGTGTCCGCTCGGACAGATGGTGTGGTAGAGCGTGTCGCGTATGGTGTCGCTCACAGTGAGGTCTATCACCAAGTTCTGGAAACAGCCCGTTACCGTGTCGCGCAGGTACTGTGTGTAAACGCCCTGTAGCCAGTAGGGAGCGTAGTTCTGTCCGCTAACCGGAACGCAGCCGAGGTGGCCGTTGGTGTCGAGGGTGATACCTGCACAGATTTCAACACGCATGGTGTCGCGGAGAGTGTCGTTGACAGTGATTTCGATGACTTCAATGCTGTCGCAGTGGTCGTAGCTCTCGAAATACTGGTAGTAGGTGCCCTGTAGGGTGTAAACCGAGTCGTTGTGTATGTACGACGCGCCGGCGCAGATAGTGTCGCGAATAGTGTCGTTGTAAGAGGGTTTCACCGTAACGCGGAAGGCCTGTGTGTTAGGTCCTATGGTAGTGATTCTTGCATAACCGTTGCCAGTATGGCCAGTCTCTGTGGAACCGGATGGTGATTCGAAAGCCTGGTCGCCTGCAATGGTCTGGGCGTTGCTCAGATAATAGCTGCTGTTGAGCAGGCATCCCGAAGGAAAGTTGCTTGCTGTAGAAGCGGTATATACGTATCCTGAACCGCCGCCGCCGCCACCTGAGCCACTAGACACAGGATAGCCCCAACCGCCTTGTCCAAAGGCTCCTGTCGTTTGAGCACTTCGTGTAGAACCATAGCCCGGTGATGTTTGAGTAGCACCTGAACCACCACAGGTAGACGATTGTGTAGGGCTGCCAACAGTATTGCTCGTGTGAATACCATTAGCACCTTGCAATCCACCACCAACACCGCCAACAGCCAATGGACTTTGAGAAGCCCCTGCTCCACCTCCACCGCCACCTGCTACTATAGCACGGGCATACAACGAAGTTGAATTGATACGAATATCAGAAGCTCCACCGCCACTGGCAGAATTGGCAGAAGATCCTTTTCCTGCACCACCGCCTCCATTAAATCCTCCGATGTTGGAAGAAACTGTAAGTTCAATACCCGCTCCCCCAACATAAACGTTCAGCACTGTACCTGTTGTAACGGCCATAGTGCCTTCGGAGTAACCGCCTTTACCGCCTTGTGCAGTGGATGTGCCACCCTGTGCACCCCACACTTGCATAAACACGCTGTCAACACCGGCAGGTACAATATATGTCTGTTCGGAACCAGTGTAGTGGAATCCGATAGTGTCGCCACCGCTGCCACCGCCAAAATAGTAGGTGGTTGTTTGGGTAGGTACAACAAAATGTGTTCTGATTGTGTCGAGACATGTGGAGTCGCGGAACCAAGTCTTTGTGGAATCCAACCAAACGGTGTCGCCTTTACAGATTATAGGCTGGTCGCAAACAAGGACTGTGGCCACATCGTTGTTGAACAAGCCATCGCAATACACATCGCTGAAAGCTGTGATATGGTACTGTGTGGAAGTGTCAGGCGAAACGGGCAGATAAACAGTGTCGTGGACCGAAACACGATCGGTGTTGTCGCCAGTAATACGGTAGTAATATGGCGAAGTGCCTGTGAATACAATACGCAGAACAGCAGCGCTGTCGCATATATTAAATGTATCGGTGGTGATGGAAGCTGTAGCAACAGGATTTACAGACACTGTAAATGTGCCGTTGTTGGTAGTATAATAAGTTGTTGTAAGGGTCGGAGTTACAAACGAGCTATTGATTTGCTGGGTAAGGTTGGCATCGGTGTACCAAGTGCCTGCGGGCAGATAGGCAGTATCGCCGGCGCAGATGATAGGCTGGTTGCAGACCCTAACTGTGGTGTAAGATGACGATGGCAACCCTTCGCAGATGTCGCCCTCCACGTATGTTACCTGATAGTTGGTGGTAACAGTGGGCGAAACAGAAACGGTAGCCCTGTTGGTAGTGGATGTGCGGTCGAAATTTTCGCCGGTAATGCGGTAAGTGAAAGGCGGAGTGCCGCTGAAATTGATATGCAGCTGCGCCGACTGTCCGTTGCAGATGTCAATAACGGAATCCACCATAGTGGCCTCGGTGTTGTCGAGCACCAGCACGGTAAACTCGCGAGAGCCTTTAGCAATGATACGGGCGTATCCGTCGCCTTCGTGTCCTGTTTCGGTTGAACCAGAAACGGACGGGAACGAGGAATTGCCTGCTACTGTACGTGCGTTGGATAGGGTTCCTACATAACCAGAGCCGCCAAAGCCCTGCATATAAGTCTGAGAACCATTGTAAGCGTATGCGCCGCCACCATAATAGCCACCGCCGCCACAAGCGCCCATAGCATGGTTATGGTGTCCACCGGTTGTGGAAACGCCATAGCCCAAACCGCCTGCATAAAGAGTTACGTATGACGTGGCATTGGGGTTGTATGCTGTTCCCGCAGCAGACTGAGTGCCAGCGTAAGTGCCTTCGCCAGACAATCCGCCGCCAGCGGTACCCTGGCCATATTCGGCACCGCCGCCGCCACCTGCTACTATCACACGTCCAGCATACGATGCGGCAGAACGTACATATCTGAAATATGAATCCAATGTGCATGCACCGCCAACGGTTGAAATATCGGTAGCACCGCCACCAGAACCAAGGTGGCTATTGGCAGAGGAAGAACTTATAGCAGCGGTAACACCACCGCCACCATTCCAGCCACCATCTACAGATGTTACGCCGGTATTACCTTCACCACCAACATATACATATAATGTGCTTATGCCATTTACCGACATCTTGCCTTCGGAGAAACCGCCCTTACCGCCAACTTTAGCATGATATACGGAGCCACCGCCTTGAGCGCCCCAAACTTGCATAAAGACGCTGTCGGTGCCGGCCGGGACGGTATATTCCTGAACATCACCGGTATAACTAAAATTAGTGGTATCGTCCACTTTCAGATAATACACCGTGGTCTGGTCGGGAATTACGTACGGCGTGGTAATTGGGCGCGTTTTGTAGAAATCGTAGTACCACTGACCTGCGGGCAACCAAACGGTGTCGCCGTAGCAGATGATGGGTTGGTCGCAGAGTATCACCTGTGCGTTGGAGTGAGCTATAATGCCGGAGCAACGTGTGTTCTGGTCAGAGAAGAAGGTTACTTTGTAGATAGCACTGGTGTCGGTATAAACGCGAACAGTATCGATGAAATTGCTGGTAACACGATCGCTGATGTCGCCAGTGATGCGGTACCTGAAGGGAGGAATACCAGTGAAGTTGATCGTAAGCAGAGCCGAGGAGTCGGCACAAGTGTTGTAAACAGTGTCGAGAATTGTGGCCACACCGCGAGGCACAACAACCACATTGTAGAATGATCCCTGACGATAGTATGTAGTGTTTACATTGGGAGCAACTTTTGTGCCAATAACCGGCTGTGAGAGGTTTTGGTCGGTGTACCAAGTGTAGTTGGCGGGCAGAGCAAGGCTGTCGCCTGCGCAGAGCACAGAGCTACCACAAACTTCCACTATGCCTATGCCAAAAAGACCTGTGGGAACGGCTTCGCAGCCAGTAACGGTAGATTTAACGTATGTCACATAATATAATGTAGAAGTTGTAGGCGAAACCTGAATGGTAACCACATCGCTATTGGCAGTGCGGTCCGAAGCATCGCCGGTTATGCGGTAACGATAGGGAGCGCCGCCTGTGAAACGTATGGTGAGAGTTGCAGTTGCACCTGTACCACAAATAGTTGTGTCACCCGAAATATTGGCTGTAACACGTGGAAGAATATTGACAATATAGTGTTTAGCACTGGAATAGTAAGTGGTGATTCTAGCGAAGCCATTCCCTTCATGTCCAGTTTCCGAGCCGCCGGCAGGACTTTCGAAAGACACGTCGCCAGCGATAGTTTGGGCATTGTTGAGATAGTAGCTGCTATTTAGCAGACATCCGGAGGGGTAATCGCCAGCCGTGGCTGCGGTATAAACATATCCAGAGCCGCCAGCTCCACCATAACACACGGTCGATGCTCCAGAACGACCGCCGCCGCCGCCGTACCAGCCGCCGCCGCCGCCGCCGCCGCCGGTGCACGATGTACCGTAGCCGCCTTGGCCACCTTGGCCGAAGTCGCCAGCCTGCCCGTTTACATTAGAGCCTGTTGAAGTTCCGAAAGCATAGCTACCGCCTGTACTTCCGCTACCTCCTGCGGTTTGAGTGCCAGGCTGTCCGCTGTAGGTGCTGTTGTAGTATGTACCTTGCAGGCCGCCGCCCACACCTCCGTAGTAAGTGCTAGTGTATCCGGTGCCACCGCCGCCGCCTGCCACAATAACACGAGCATAGAGAGAGTTGGAGTTTATACGGATGTCGGTACCACCACCACCGCTACCGCTTTGATAAGCACTAGAGTATGTGTGATTACCTGCTGCGCCACCTCCATTCCAACCACCAAGATAGGTAACTCCAGTAGTGGTAAGACCTGTTGCATCCGGACCTTTACCACCAACCATGATATACAATGTTTCGCCACCATTCACTCTTACGATTCCTTCGGAATACCCACCCTTGCCGCCATCATAATATGTAGCGGTGCTTTGCGACCCTTTGCCACCCTGAGCGCCCCACACTTGGAGTCGAAGCGAATCGGCCAACGGCGGGATGGAATAGGTCTGAGTGGTACCGGTATATGAAAAGTCGTTAATTATAGTGCCGGCATCGCCACGGGCATAGAAAGTGGTGTTGTTGTCTATCACCACAGGACCGGTTACCTGTCGGGTAAACTGGTCGTCGTAGTACCAAGTTTCGCCGGCAGGCAGGGTTGTGGCATAGCCTGCGCAAATAAGCGCCGGCACAATACGTATGTTTACGGTGGCCTGCGACATAATGCAACCAGTGCAGCTTGCCATCACTGTGAATGTTGTGTTGATTGTATCGTAAATCACGCCGCTTATCTCTCCGGTGGAGGCATTGAGGGTAAGTCCGGCCGGCAGGTCGTTGCTGAAGAAAACACATCCGCTGGAAAGCGAGGGGCGGATGCCAGACAGCGTCTTGCCAATAGTATCGACAATAGAGGGATAGGTGAAGGTGCCGAAATTGGGCAGTGCCGTAATGGCAAGATCCACATCTTTTGTTATAACAGTGTCCTTGGTTGCTGTGATGGTAGGCGTACCCAAAGCAATCACCACACCGTCGGAACCCGAAATTGTTGTCTTAGAAGGATCTGACGACGACCAGCTTACGTTGTTGCCCGTACCCACAGTGTAGCAGGTATTCACATTTCCCACATGGTTGGTTGGGTTAGTTTCGTCGAGAAACACGGGAGTTGCTGCAAGTATTGTTATAGGATGGTTGGCAATAGAGGTTGGCCTTGGGTAGAGGCCGCTAGTTGCTGTGAAATAGGTGGCACTGGGGTTGAAAGTGCCGTCGGTGAGGGCCGATGTGCGTTTTGCTGTGGTTGTGGTTGCGGCACTGCCGTAGTAATAATATTGCACCGGACACATCAGAGTGTCGAAATAGCACGAAGTGGGTGCGTAACTGTAACCGTCAACGCCGCCTTTGTATGTGCCTGACGATACCACATTGCCGACGTTGAGGTTGTATTGCTGGAGGGCGTAGGTACTTGTGTAGGTATAGCCGCAGATACCGCCTGCGTAGTTGGTTGTGGCTTCCACTATGCCTGCATTGAGGCATCCTGAAATAACAGCCCTGTAGGTTGTGCTTCCGTAGCCGTAGTTGTAGCCGGCAATGCCGCCCCCATAGTAAGAGGCTGTTACGCGACCTATATTCACACACTCCTGAACATTTGCGTTGTAGCCGTAGCTTGTGTATCCGTTACGTCCAACCACACCGCCTACATAATAAGTACCCGTAACTTCGCCAGCATTACTACACGAAATAAGGTAAGGAGCATACGTTGCTGTTGAGTTATAAGCGCCGCGGTGGAAACCAGAGATGCCACCCACATAGTAGGTGCCGGCAACGTTTCCGTAGTTGTGGCATTTTCTCACAGAACCTGCGTAATAATAAAGCTGCCCTATAATACCACCAGTAAGGTAGGCCGCCGATTTCACGTCGCCGTAATTGTTGCAGCTGTCCAAAACGTAGGTGGCAGTACCACTGACATTTGTGCCGTAGTTGGAGCATCCCACAATACCGCCGGTTCCGTAAGGTGTCGATGTCCATGTGGTACCGGTGTACGAGGTAGTCACATCGCCGTAGTTGTTGCTTCCGGCAATAAGGCCATAATAATAGTTATAACCAATAATACCGCCAACTGCGTAGCTTGTGGCATTCACATTGCCGCGGTTTTGGCAGAAATGCATGTGTGTGCCATAGCCGTAGCCTATAATACCGCCAATCTGATAGGTGCCGCTAACTCCGCCGGCATTGGTACACGAATCCACCACATAAATGCTGGTTTGCGACGTGTTGCCGCCACAATAATAATATCCAGCTATACCGCCAATGTTGTATGTACCAGTAATATTACCCGTGTTGTGGCAGTTTCGCAAAAATTGGTAGGAATACATGTAACCCACGATGCCGCCAACGGAATAGGTGTTTGAATTAATATCACCACTATTGCTGCAATTGCGTATATAACCATAATAATATTTACGTCCGGCAATACCGGCGGAATAATATGTGGCGCCGATGATGTCGCCGGTGTTCACGCAATTTTCTATTGTGTCGTAATATTCCATGTTGCCCACAATACCGCCGGTGTAGTAAGTCATGCTGAGCGATGTGTCGTTGCGGCTGTTGCGTATGGAGCCGTAGTAATACATATCGCCCAATATGCCACCCGAATAACCAGTGCCCTGCACATGGCCGCGGTTGTAGCAACTGTCGAAACGGCAGTAGTTATAAGCCCGTCCGGCAATGCCGCCATGATAGGTGTAGGCACCCGACACATTAACATAGTTGTGGATGCTCTTGATATTTGTATAGTCGCAGTAGCCAACCACTCCACCGGTATAGGTGCCGCCCGAAACGTCACCTTTCACTGTAAGGTGGTGGATTTCGGCCTTGCTGGTCTGGCTGGCGCCGATTACCACGCCGAACAGTCCTCGATATTGTGTGGTTCCCGTAACCTTTAGGTTGCTTATAGTTTTGTTGTTGCCGTCGAAATGACCTTTGAAGGGAGTGGCCATGCTCGCGCCTATAACACACCAGTTGGAGTAAGAGCTTAGGTCGAGGTCGCCAACCAGCTTGAAATATTTGCCTTCGAAATCGATGCCCAAATTAACGAACATGGCCAGGGAGTCGAGTGTTTGGTGTCGACAGATGAGCCATGGGTCGGCCTGTGTGCCGGAGCCACCACAGAAAGTAGGTTCGTTGATAAGCCAGATATGCTTCTGCATACCGCTGGTGGTGCCGGTAAACATGGTCATGCCTGAGTTTCTCACGGTGGCGTTGGCGCCGCTCACGCTTATCACACCCGGGTCGGAGCTTGTCCACGAAACGCTGTTGAGTGTGCCCACTGTGAAATTTTGGGTAACGTTGTTCACGTTTTCGTTGTTTACAAGGCGAATGGGGGTGGCCGCAAGTTTAGAGCCGAGGCTGTCCTGCAGGCCTGTGGGTATTGGGTAGAGGTTGGCCACTGCTGTGAAATACGAAGTGCTGGGATAGGTGGCCAAGCCCACGATGTCGGCAGTATTTTTGGCACAGGTGGCGTTGACCGTGGTAGCATACAAGAATGTGGTGGGACACATCTGCTTGTCCCAATAGTTGGTGGCAGCCACAATTCCCGTACCTGCTATGGCTGCGCAATTGCTCCCGCCTTTGACATTGTTCACGTTGAGGTTGTAGGTAACATAGGCACTGCCATAGCTGTAACCACATATACCGCCCACACCACCGCCGGAGCTTTTAACAAATCCGCCGTTGAGGTTGTATCGCAGATAAACATAATATCCATCGTATCCAACGATACCACCCACATACGATGTGGCACTTGTGTTTGTGGAGGTCACATCGCCACTATTGGTATTATTCTCGACATACATATAATAATATGTGTAACCCGCAATGCCACCTACATATGTACCGACACTGGTAACGTGGCCGGTGTTTACACAGTGCTGAATGTAACCATAGCACGAACTAATGCTATACATATATCCTACTATACCTCCAGTGTAGCTTCCCGAGGTGTTGGTAACATTGCCGCGGTTGCTGGAACGACGGATTTTGCTGTAGTAACCATATCCTGCTATACCTCCAATATAGTAATATCCATTGACTGCGGCAGTGTTGTAGCAGCTGTCGATGTTGCCGTAATACATGTATCCGGCAATACCTCCAACGTAGTAATAACCTGTCATAGATACAGTGTTGCGGCAGGCGAATACTCCCACAGTGTCGCCGCTACAAGAGGTGTTGTAAAAACGTCCCACAATACCGCCGTGGTAATAGCCGGAGCTTGTACCCGACACCGTTCCGGTGTTCACGCAGCGACGGATAGCAGATTTGTCATAGGCGTCGCCGACAATACCGCCGTGTTCGTAATACGAGGCGTCGCCGATGGTGCCAGTGTTGCGGCAGTCGAGCACTTTGGTATTTCTTATACATCCCGCTATGCCGCCGTGAGCTCTATAGGCACCACTAACGCTGGCGTTGTTCACACAATTTTTGATGGTACTGTTTATTGCGCTTCCCACAATACCTCCAGTGGTGTCGCCGCCGGCCACTGTGCCGCCCACGGTGAGGTTGCTTATGCTGCCGCCGATAAGCATGCCGAACAAGCCGTTGTGCTGTCCGGTTGTGTTGGTCATGGTGAGGTTGGTGATGCTACGGCTGTTGCCGTCGAAATGGCCACAGAAAGGAGTTGTGGGGCTTCCGATAGGAGTGAAAGCACCCTGCGCCATGGCTATATTGTTCACCAAACGGAAATAGGTGTTGGAGTATGAAACACCTGCATTGACAACTCGTGAGAGGTCTCGCAAATCGGTTTCGTTACATATCAGATAGGGGTTGGCCTGAGTGCCGTTGCCGCCGCAGTAAGTATAATTCCAAGGCACTGTGATAAGCTGAGCCACGCCAGTGTCGCCCACCGAGCAAAATGGCCTCACATAAAAGTCGTAAATACCGCTGGATAATGAAGATATATTGTAGCTTGGAGTTCCCGAAACCATCACCCTTGTACCTGTGCCTTGAGTGAAACCCGCAGTGCCGTATTCCAGAATCCACTGTGTGGCGGTGCCGCATTCAGTCCACGAAAGGGTTGAGCCACTGACAGCCAAATTGTAAACTGGAGGACAAGAGAGAACTGGAGGCATAAAGCTATACCAACGGTACTGGCCCGGCCAAACAGAGTAAGTAGTGGACGAAGCCCCTGTACTTTGAG
>CALGGY010000016.1 GCA_937915785.1 uncultured Bacteroidales bacterium | reverse complement strand
TCAACATTCTCTGTCTATTCACAAAAATCTCCCAAAATTATTTTGGACACTATTGTCCTAAAACACCAAATTTTTCACTTATGCCTCTTTTTTAGCTAATTCAAATTTTGTTTCTTTACAACACACAATAAAAATGCACATTTTTCGTCATATATCTGACAAAAACATTAGTAGCGGAAATCACAGTTGTAAATACTATGGAAATTAAGAATTAAGAATTAAAAGTTTGGAATTTGTACCATATTAGAATAACAAATAAAAACAACACAATATGAAACTTGCAGTAGGAGACAAAGTGAAATTCCTCAACCAAACGGGCGGAGGAGTGGTAAGCAAAATAGTGTCGTCGCAGATAGTGAACGTTACCGACGAAACGGGATTCGACATTCCCACCTTGATAAAAGACCTTGTGAAAGTGGAGCCGGCCACCGGTGCCGGAAAACTTTTCGAACAGGAGATCAACGCACCTGTTACCGCCAATAGTTCTTCGTCGCCCGAAACCGCAGTCACCGACACCGACATCGCGCCCCTGCGCCGTGTGCCGGAGCAGCGCAATATCGAACAGGGCGTGTATCTGGCTTTTGTGCCGCACCAGCAGAGCTGGCTAATAACCGGCGACTTGGACGTGCTGCTCGTAAACCGCACGCCCCACACACTGCTGGCTTCGGTATTCACCAAGCACGACGACAGTTTCCATTTTGCCGACTACGAGGCCATCGACGCCGAAAGCCGTTACCTTGTGGCCACCATCAACCGCGACGAGATCGACCAGTGGCTGCACGGCGCGGTGCAGGGCCTTTTCATCCGCAACAAAACCCGGCAGCTGCTGAAACCGCTGTCGGAGGAATTCCGCATAAAAGCGTCGAAATTCTACAAGGAGGAGAGCTACGCCAACATCGCTTGTCTTGGACAAAACGCCCTGCTGGTGGAGATTGCCAAGCTTTCGGCACTGCCCGTGTTTGCCGAAATAGCACCATCGGCCACCACCGAGCCCGAACCCGAACCTCAGCCAAAGCAGCAGGAGCAGAAAAAACGCACCTCGCGCTTTGTCAATCCGAACAACATATTGGAAAGCCACATGATATCGCAGGGCGTTGCCGAAGTGGATCTGCACATCGAGGAGCTCACCGACGACGACTCCGCCCTTTCCGACCACGAAAAGCTGGGGCTGCAGCTCAGCTATTTCCAGCGCTGCGTAAACCATGCCATTGCAACCCTCGTGCAGAAGGTGATTTTCATCCACGGCGTGGGTCAGGGCGTACTTAAAAACGAGATAATCAAAGAGTTGCGCCAATACAAAGGGGTACATTTCTTTGATGCCCCCATGGCCAAATACGGCGTTGGCGCCACCGAGGTTTATTTTGGAAACAATGTAGAAAAATCTTGACAATCACCACTTTACAAGCGACGATTGCAGACCATGAAAAGGACTATTTCTCGTATTCCTTTTTGTTGAGGTATTTTATTTCCTCCATACCTTTGTCGTCTTTCTGTTTCACCAGCGGGGCTAATAGGAATCCTTCGGCGGGCATCAGTGCGTGAAGGGTCTGTATTTTGCCATCGGGGTCTATCAGCACAAAACGGGGGAAGCTGTAAACGCTGAACTGGCGCAGCAGCTCGAAGTTGTTGTTGAAATGCAGCCATGTCCAACGTTTGTATTTGTCGGCATTTTTGGAGTTGTTCAGAAAATGGTAGAATTTCTGGAACTCGCGGTCGCACGAAATGGTAACGAAATTGAGGTCGCAGGTCTGCATAATGGTGTCGTAGAAATGCGACATGGTCTCTATAATGTAAAGAATTGCGCCGAGACGTGTATCATAGTGCCATTATCGACCTCAAATTGGTGTCCGTAAAGGTTCGCCATATTTCAAGTTTAATTGGTTTATAGTCCTCAAACAATTGTTTTACAAACTTAATATCAAACACTAATCGGAAATCATTTTTGTCAGCGTCTTCGACAAATTCGTATTTTGTTCCAACGCGAGCCACATCTATCTGATATAAGTCACGAATACCTTTTCCTTTTGCGTACGGCATAAAATAGTATAACTTATTAAGTTTTACTGTGGATGGAAATTTTTTGCCCGTAAAATATACCTTTGCATTCTGAGTTGTGTACGGAACAATGTACTTGTCCGGAACAAGACAGACTAATACATTTTTTGAATCATCAAGAATGATTTTATTGCCACTTTTTTTTCGAACCTTTGAATTATTGACAATATCAGTATTGTTTGGATACTGATTGTACAAGGCGAACATATCCAACTCAAAAAGTGTTGGCGGCAACATATCGTGCGCTGTTTTATATGCGTATTCAAATTGCGTCTCTTCATGATTTTGAGCATCAATATCGTTAAATAGACGAATCAATGAGCGACCTATCGCATAAGCAAGGTTTACTGGTACAGCATTTCCAATTTGCTTGTATTGGTCGCTTATATTACCTGCAAATTCCCAATCATCTGGAAAAGTCTGTATGCGCGCGTACTCTCTTACAGTCAACGGACGGGTTTCCGTAGGATGACAACGCTCTGTCTGTTTCTGTGCGGGAGCGCAAGTCAATGTCAACGACGGTTCATCCATAGAAAGACGACGTGCCATACCAGTTTTGCCACCTCCCAAATAAAAACTACCGCCCATATACTCTTTTTGCACCTCAATCGGCAAATTGCGCCAATCTCCCCCTTCGGGCACCATCGCCATCACACGAGCTTTTTTGGCAGGATATGTTTGGCCTTCAGAAGCTGGAACGTCTTCAACGAAAAGCTCACCACTGAAAAACGCGTCCCTCAGAGTCATTACTCTATGATATGGATCCGGCCATTTAAAACGGATACCTTTTTCATAAATGTCATTGCGAATTGCAATCAGTATCAGTCGTTCCCGTTTTTGAGGCACCTGATACATAATTGCTTTCAAAACCCTTGGTTCAACCAAAGTATAGCCCAACTCTTTTATCGCATTTCGAATAACCCCCAATGTTCTGCCGTCATCATGAGACAAAAGTCCCTTAACATTTTCGCCCATAAACACTTTTGGCTGAATTTCTTTAACTGCTCGAGCCAGTTCAAAAAACAATGTACCTCGGGTATCACTTAAACCGCCTCTCTTACCAGCATAAGAGAATGCCTGGCACGGGAAACCGCCTGAAAGAAAATCCACCTTGCCGCAGAGTGGTGTGAAATCCACTTTACGGATGTCTCCTTCGAGCACGTTCCATTCCGGATGATTCCGTTTTAAGGTTTGGCAAGCCATTGTATCCATCTCATTCAACAACACATGACGGAATCCTGCCAGATGCATTCCAAGAGCCAATCCACCCGCACCTGCAAACAACTCAACGGAAGTAAAATCGCGCAAAGGAACTGTATGGAACTCTTCATCCCAATTGGTATTTAGCATCATTTTAACAGGCTCAATATCTACCAGATCCTCCATAAAAAAGCCCTTCTTGCCTTTCTCGTTCCTATGATATGGATAAACACCGCTCTCACCCCACCTTTGAGTTGTAGCAAGAGATGTGCCGGTTAGGTCGGCCAAATTTGTTGCAGATAAAAATGTAGGCATAGTTAGAAATTATCAAATCCTTCGTATGTCTTGAAAGCAAGCAGGTATAGACTCTTGATAATGTCTGAAGATATTGCTGAAAGTTCTTCAAATACCGTATTCCGATTTGCTTCATGACTCATATTTCCAACGACGTCATCGAGAACAACTGGTAAAGCGCGACATAATTTCGCAAATGCTTCCGAATCACCAAAAACAATTTCATAGAATTTATCAATAGAAACCCTGCGTATATGATCATTATTGAATTGCTCTCCATCAACCGACACAATCCATGTTCGGTTCTGCGATTTTGTAGCTATAACTTCAACAAGCATACATGTAGCACGACTATCACAAACTATCTTATTTTGCATTTTCATATAAGTTTTCTGCGATGCCGAAGAATTCATTGTATTATGCTTGTTTTTCATCTCAACAAAAATATGCCGTTCTTCGTTTACAACATCGAATCCCCCAATGGGCACTTCCCAGCCATTCCCAGCAAATTGGAATAGGTTTTGATGAAAATAACCTATATGATTGTTATTTGACTTATCCATTTGACGCATGCATTCCGAAGCTACGACCTCTTCGATTGAACGACCATATACTTTAGCGTCGAACGTCAGTTTAATAGGATCAACTATATTTTTATTAAACTCTTTTAAATCGAGGTTTGCACTATAACGCAAAACCGTTTGCTTAACATGATTAAAAATGTTCTCATCCGAAACAAATCCTAAATTATAACTACGCATATCAAATCACTCATTTAAAACCGACCTTCACTTTTTTCTATTTCTCGTATTCCTTTTTGTTGAGGTATTTTATCTCCTCCATACCTTTGTCGTCCTTCTGTTTCACCAGCGGGGCTAGCAGGAATCCTTCGGCGGGCATCAGTGCGTGAAGGGTCTGTATTTTGCCATCGGGGTCTATCAGCACAAAACGGGGGAAGCTGTAAACGCTGAACTGGCGCAGCAGCTCGAAGTTGTTGTTGAAATGCAGCCATGTCCAACGTTTGTATTTGTCGGCATTTTTGGAGTTGTTCAGAAAATGGTAGAATTTCTGGAACTCGCGGTCGCACGAAATGGTAACGAAATTGAGGTCGCAGGTCTGCATAATGGTGTCGTAGAAATGCGACATGGTCTCTATCTCGCTCAGCGACGAGGGTTCGCCCACACGCACAAAGCTCAGATACACCCATTTGCCGCGGAATTTGTCGAGGCTCACCATCTGTTTGTTCACATCGGGCAGCTCCACCTTAACCTCCGCAGTGGCGGCATCCTGCGCACGTTCGAGACTCTTCACCAGATTGTCCACAATGGGCTTGTGTTCCTTGAATTTGGTGTTGCTCACAAGGCGTTTCAGCATCTCTATCACCGCAGTGGAGTTGTAGTTGCGGAAATCGTAGTACGACTCTTTCATGGCAATGATGGCAGCCAGCTCGCGAACCTGCTCGTTGCGCAACAGCTCGTTGGTGCCGATGGAGTCGATGTAGGTATGCACGTCAAGGTTGTCTATCCAGTCGGAGAGACGTTCGATAGGCACCTGTTTCATGCCTTTGCTGATGACGTGCGAATAGATGGAGCAAAACAGCGACATATAGTTTTCGTCGTAGTACATGATGGGTTTTTGGGCTATGTATTTATCCACCACCTTTTTACGGGTTTCGTAGCCAAAGGCGAAACGCATTTCAGCCAGCTTGTACTCGCGGTAACGGTTGAAATACTGGTTGTCGGTTTCGGGCACCTGCTTTTCTATTTCCATAAGCAGGGTGTCCACATATTTGCGGTTGGCGCGATAGCGTTTGTCCAGCGAGCGGCTGTATTTGCGGAGCAACGCCGACGCCACGCTGTCGAAACGGGCTATGGAAAAGTTGAGGTCGTTGGCGGGCAGGTTCTGGAACACCACTGGCAGGGCCTCGCCGGCAAGGTAGATATTCTCCTTTTCGTCGAGGTTCCAGTCGAACTGCGGGATGTTCACCTCGTAGGTACGCGATGGCTCCACGTAGAACGACTGCGAATAGTTCTCCACCTGCAGGAACACCAGCGCGGGATAGTTGAAATAGGCCGACAGCTCGAAAGTGCGGCCATCGCGGATGGTGTCGGTGGAAAGCAACACCTCGCTCATCGAAATAACGTCGGAATAGCGGAATAACTGAATAACTTTGCCGTTGGCGTTGGCGGCGGCACCTTTTATTACAACGTTGGCCGGCTGGGCCATAAGCGCCACAAAGCAAATCATCGAAAGCACAAAAAACGATATTTTTTTCATATCATGCGTATATTATTCGTTATCAATACTTTAATTGGACGAAAAAAGATTTTTACCGCCCACAAACATTTGCAAAGATACATTTATTATTGCAAAAATAAAAGCAGAACGACGTTTTTTTTCAACAAAGCAAGTGTTGAAAGCAGTGAGGAATATGGTACAGGACAAGCGTCGGACAACATACAATAAAAACCGCTGAACTACGTTTTTAAAATAAAAAAAATGCCCACCATCGACCCCACCAACCTGTGCTCGCACCTGCGGAAAAAGCTTTTCGAAACCGACGGCGTCTATCACCCCATTTGGGCCGCCATACAGAACGACCCCGAACTGACCGCCGCAGTGCGCCAGCGACAGCTGCACATATACCGCAACAGCAAGAAAATACTGGTGCTGGCAGGAAAATCGGCACCAAAAATCATACGCGATGACAAAATTTGCCAGCTACTGCCACAAAGCTGAACGCCACTTCGACTTTTTTCGCAAAGACACCAAGTCGATCCGCACAACCATTTATCTGTCAGCCACTTATTTTTATCAACAAAAAACATTGATAAAAAGTAGGTGAAAAAAATGCTTTTTACCAAAAATAAGTAGTACCTTTGCACTTTATTATTCAATAAAACAAAAACAAAAAATATTCAAGAAATGGCTGAAAACCAAATAATAAAAAAAGACGACCTTGTAATTCGCTTTGCAGGCGATTCGGGCGATGGCATGCAGCTTTCGGGCACGCTGTTCTCCGACGCTTCGGCGCTTACAGGAAATGATATCGCTACATTCCCGGACTATCCGGCCGAGATCCGCGCCCCGCACAACACCATCGCCGGCGTGTCGGGTTTCCAAGTGCATGTAGGCTCACACATCTACAGCTCCGGCGACAAGTGCGACATACTTGTGGCCATGAACCCCGCCTCTTTCAAATCCAACCTGAAATGGGCAAAACGCGGCGCCACCGTTATTGTGGACGTTGACACTTTCACCGAAGATTCAATGAAAAAAGCCGGCTACGAATCCGACCCTTTCACCGACGAGCTGGAACGCGCCTACACCATCGTAAAAGCGCCCATCACCTCGTTCACCGGACGCATAGGCAAGGAACAGGGCGTTGACAAGAAAACCACCGACAAATGCCGCAACATGTTCGCGCTGGGCATCATCTTCTACATGACCCACAAAACGCTGAAACAGACCGAGACTTATCTGGAACGCAAGTTCGCCAAGAAACCCGAAGTAGTGAAACTCAACGAAGCCGTTCTACACGAAGGCTACGAATACGCCGACAAACTGGAGATAATGCACTCCAAGATTGTGGAGGTGGAACACGCCGTTATGCCCAAAGGCCGCTACCGCAACATCACGGGCAACGTGGCCACCGCTTGGGGACTGCTGGCTGCCGCCGAACGTTCGGGACTGCGCCTGTTCCTCGGCTCCTATCCCATCACCCCAGCCACCGACGTTATGGTGGAACTGGCCAAACACAAAGCCCTCGGCGCACGCGTGTTCCAAGCCGAAGACGAGATTGCCGGCGTCTGCTCCGCAATAGGCGCCTCCTACGCCGGAGCCTTGGCATGCACATCCACATCGGGTCCCGGACTGTCGCTCAAGAGCGAAGCCCTTGGCCTTGCCGTGATGACAGAACTGCCCCTTGTGGTGGTTGACGTACAGCGCGGCGGCCCCTCCACAGGTCTGCCCACCAAAACCGAACAGAGCGACCTCAACCAAGCCTTGTACGGACGCAACGGCGAAGCCCCGATGATTGTTGTTGCCGCCTCGTCGTCGGCCAACTGCTTCTACTGGGCATACAACGCCGCCAAACTGGCTCTGGAACACATGACCCCCGTGATACTCCTCACCGACGGCTATCTGGGCAACGGCTCGCAGCTGTTCCGCATACCCAAAGTTGCCGACCTGCCGAGCATCACACCGCGTTTTGCCAAACCCAACGACCCCGAATACCGTCCTTTCCGCCGCGACCCCGAAACTTTCGCACGCCAATGGGCACTGCCCGGAATGGAAGGCCTCAGCCACCGCGTGGGCGGACTTGAGAAATGCCCCGACGGACCCCTCAGCACCGACCCCGAAAACCATGCGCTGATGGTGTACAACCGTCAGGAGAAAGTGAACCGCGTGGCCAACTACATCCCCGAACAGGAAGTAACCGGCAACCCCGACGCCGACCTGCTCGTTATCGGATGGGGCGGCACCGCAGGCGCTCTTACTCTTGCCGTTGAAGAGATGAACAACGAAGGCAAGAAAGTAGCCTACACTCATTTCAACTACATCTGCCCCCTGCCCAAAAACACCGGCGACATTCTGCGCAAATACAAGAAAATAGTGGTCTGCGAGCTCAACAACGGACAGTTTGCCGGCTACCTGCGCACACAGTTCCCCGAATGCCCGACGCTTCAATACAACAAAATAATGGGACTTCCGTTCGAAGTGGGCGAATTAAAAGATTGTTTCACCAAAATTTTAGGAGAATAAGCTATGGCAGAAAGACATTTTGTTCCAAAAGCTGACCGCGAATATACAAAAGCCGATTTCCAAAGTGACCAGATGGTTAAATGGTGCCCCGGATGCGGCGACCACGGCATACTGAGTTCCTTGCTCAACACTTTCCCGAAAACCGGGCACAAAAAAGAGAACATACTGATGGTGTCGGGCATTGGATGCTCGTCGCGCATACCTTATTACGTGGACACATACGGTTTCCACAGCATACACGGACGTGCCTGCGCCATAGCCACCGGAGCCAAACTGGCCAACCCCACCCTCAGCGTGTGGGTCAATATGGGCGACGGCGACTCCATGGCCATCGGCGGCAACCACCTTATCCATGCCGTGCGACGCAACCAAGACCTCAACATCACCATCTTCAACAACGAGATATATGGCCTTACCAAAGGTCAGTACTCGCCAACCACCAAGTTCGGCCAAATTACCAAGACCTCGCCCTTCGGCACCATCGACTACCCGTTCAACCCTGGCGAGCTGGTGATGGGCGCTCAGGGCACTTTCTTCGCACGCGCCCTCGACTGCGTTCCCGCCCTTACCACCAACATAATGACCCGCGCCGCACAACACGACGGCACCAGCGTGGTGGAAGTGTTGCAGAACTGCATGATTTTCAACGATAAAACCCACGCCGCCATCACCGACAGAGAGGTTCGCGATGACCGTACCATAATCCTCGAACATGGCAAACCTATGATTTTCGGCAAGAACAAGGACAAAGGCCTGCGTTTCAACGGACGTTGCCTCGAAGCCGTAACCATTGGCGAAAACGGCATCACCATCGACGACATCATGATTCACGACGAAACCACCGACGATGCTGGCATTCACATGATGCTGGCTCGCATGGGCGGCAACCTGCCTGTGGCGCTCGGCGTTATCCGCAATGTTAAAAAGGTGTCTTACTCACAATTGTACGAAGACCAGATGGACGAATGCAAAGCCAACGGCAAGTACAAATGCGTGGACGACCTGCTCAACAGCGGCGACACTTGGGAAGTGTGATACTAATTAGGAGTTGGCAGTTGGCAGTTGGCAGTTGGGAGTTGGGAGTTGGGAGTTGGGAATTTAGGTATAATAAATGGAGAGACGCAAGGGTTTTGCGTCTCTCTTTTTTTTATGCCGATTGCGATCCATTGTGCATTGTACATTGCACATTGCAAATTACTGTTCCTTTTTACTATCATTTTTGTCAAAATTTGTACCTTATCACTATCAATTTTTGCAAATAGCCATTCCTTTTTGCTATCAATTATCGAAGTTTTTGATGACAAAAGAAAAAAAGTTTTGTCATTTGCTGAAAAGTTCGTACTTTTGCAGACGGATTTCGACAGACGAAATCCGCGAAGCGTTATGCTTTTTCTTGTTTGCAGAAACGTGAGAAATTTCTAAAAGATAGCAAGATGGTATAATGGAACACGCTGCTTATGCGTGGGCTGTTTGCAAATTCTTCTATCTTAGGTATCTTTCTCACGACCTCTGCAAAAAGGATTGGTTTTCAGTGCCACGCTTCGTTTTTGTAATCATTTGGCTTTGTGGGCACTGCATGGGAAACTAAAAGTTGCGCCCGACACGGATTAAGGGAGAAAGAAATGAAGAAAATAAGGAAAACATTATTATTTACAGTTTCTATATCAAGTATACTACTGATTTGCTGTAAGTCAAAAGAAGAAAAAGCTGCTGAATTAATAAATAATGCCTTATCTAAAACGCTTTATGATTTTGAAAGCTACCAACCGATAGAAACAATGGTAAAAGAAGCAAAATATACAGCCTACAATGATACAACCTGTTGGAGATTAGCGACAGAAATGGCAGCAAAAGGTGTTTTATTATCCGAATACCTTGATGAAGGAAGAGATGCTAAGGAATATATGAGTATTTATACTCCTTCATATTACTCATCTTCATATTCAGACAGCAAATACTATAAATACCAAAAAAAGGCAGTTGAAGCATATACAAATGCAAATTTACTGGTTTTATTAATAAACAATAATGCTAAGGAATTAAAAAAACAAATTGATAAACTTGATACATCACAAATAATCGGATGGGACGTTGATCATAGTTTTAGATGCAAAACAAAAGGTGGCAGTGCGGCCATCGGGCATTATCGCTACGTAA
This sequence comes from uncultured Bacteroidales bacterium, assembly GCA_937915785.1. GTDB lineage: Bacteria > Bacteroidota > Bacteroidia > Bacteroidales > P3 > UBA1219. The sequence goes on along the minus strand of CALGGY010000016.1, from coordinate 5,522 downwards.
TTGATAAAGACTTTAAAACAATTCTTTTAAAAGAAGACATGGACGATGAAGGAGATACTCCAAGAAAATTCGTGAAATTTGTCATATCCGGATGGGAAGATTTACCCACTATGAATATTGATCATTTAAAATGATTGATAAAACGTTCTACATTTGCGGATGTTTTGAATCCATCGCAATGAACATAATAAATAGCATCCATATAAACAGCGGAGCCTTACAGCTCCGCCTTTTTTTTTATCACATTATTGAGTTCCTTCATCTGCTTTTTCAAAACCTCGTTTTTGGCTTTTAGTTGCGGTTTTCGGCTTCAAGCTCATGCAGGCGTTGATGCATATACTGCCGGTAGCTGGTGCGGGCGGAGTGCATACGTTTCTTAATGCCGCCATTCTCCACAAAACGTTGCTCCAAATGCTTGAGATATGAAGCAAACATCTTGTCTGTGATGTGGCAGAGGGAGAGAGCAACTCTTATCTCTTATCTCTTAACTGTTTTTCCCAGTTCCATGCGTCGCGGGTCATGTCGTCGAGGGTTTGTTGGGCTTTCCAGCCCAGCTCGCGGTTGGAGAGTGTGGTGTCGGCCCAGATTTTAACAATGTCGCCCTCGCGCCTTCCGGCAATGCGGTAGTTGAGCTTTACGCCGGACATTTTTTCGAAACTTTTTATCACCTCCATCACCGAAAATCCGTTGCCGGTGCCTATGTTGAACACCTCGAAAGCGGCTTTGCCTTTGCCTCCGAGCAGCCGTTCCACTGCCACCACGTGCGACTTGGCAAGGTCCACCACATGTATGTAGTCGCGGATGCAGGTGCCGTCGGGTGTGTCGTAGTCGTTGCCGAAGACGCTCAGCTGCTGGCGTATGCCGATAGCGGTTTGGGTGATGAACGGCATCAGGTTGTTGGGCACTCCGCGCGGCAGCTCGCCGATTAGTCCCGATGGATGTGCTCCGATGGGGTTGAAATAGCGGAGGGCGATGGCATGGACTTTGTCCTGCTTGGCGCAGTCGGCAAGTATCTCCTCCACAATTTTTTTTGTATTGCCGTAGGGCGAAACGGCGGGTTTCAGCGGCGACTGCTCGCTGATGGGCAGGGTGTCGGGCTCGCCATAGACGGTGCACGATGACGACTGCACAAAGTTCTTAATGCCAAGACGTTGCATATTGCCAAGCACGTTGAAAACAATGCTCAGGTTGTTGTTGTAATATTTCAGAGGTTCGTTAACCGACTCGCCCACAGCTTTGTGTGCTGCAAAGTTTATCACCGCCTCGATGTCGGGGTGTTTTGCGAAAAGCGCATCGGCTTGTGCACGGTCCGAAAGGTCTATCTGTTCGAAAAGCGGACGTTCGCCGGTTATTTTTTCAATGCTGTCCACCACATCGGCGGAGGAGTTGCTAAGGTTGTCGGCTATAAGCACTGTATAGCCTTTGTTTATCAGTTCCACTGTGGTGTGCGAGCCAATAAATCCCGCACCTCCGGTAACAAGTATTTTTGTCATTTCTGTAATATTCGCTATTGGTTGATATTCAATCTCTTGCCAAAAGTCTGACGACCATTGCGCCATGCAAAGGTACGATTTTTATTTGAGACTTGCGCCAAAAGCGGTGCCATAGTCCATTTAAACAAGATTAAAGCTCTGATTAACCGTCAGTTGAGTAACTGTTTAAAACTTACGGACACCGCAACGTTGTTAGGGACAAAAAAAACGGGAACACGCATGGCATTCCCGTTTTGGGCAATAGTTCACGAAATGGATTATTTGAAAGCGTTCTCGCTGAGGCCTTTGCCGGCGATGGCGAGGTCTTCCATGTAGCCAGGCACATCGTGGCCGAGGTATTTTTCCACATACAGTTTGGCAAGGTACTGACCGAGCATGAAGCCATGTCCGCGCAAGCCTACAAGCAGTCCAACTTCGGGGTCCACGATGTAGCGCGGTTCGGTGTACCAGCCTGCCCACACGGCATGGAAGCCCACCTCGCGCAGGTTGGGAATCCATTCGCAGAACATCTCGCACACTATTTCAAGGAACTCCTTGCTGTTGAATTTCAGGTTCTGCCGAGCCTCGTAGCTGTCGCAGTCGGGACTGGCGCAGCCTATAATCTGGCCAGTGTGGTGGAACTGTTGTCCGTACACTGCACTGAAACCCTTATAATGACGGCGGTCGATAATCATGTCGAGTGCATCGCCATTGACACCCATCATTGGCAGACGGCGGGTGATAAAGGCTTGGTGCTTAACGGGATACAGACCTGTGTCGATGCCAAGCATGTCGGTGAACCGCTCGGCGCCCCAGCCCATGGCATTGACAAAATGTTCGCAGTCGTATTCCACATACTTGCCTTCGTGTGTACGCACCAGAGCCAGCACGTGGCTGCTGTTGCGCTGCACCTGCAGCAGCTCGCAGTCCTCGTAGTAGCGTCCGCCTTTGGCCACGCCAATGCCACGGATGTAGTCCACCACGCGGCCGGGGGTTGCCTGCCAGCAGTCGCGGGTCATCAAGGCATGGCTGTAGGTGGTTTTGGTGTCGTCCCAAAGAGGCGAAATCTCTTTCTTAAAGTCCTTGCGTTCAACCATATAGGCATCGCTCCAAGCGCGCGAGGCATCAAGAGAGCGGTAAGTGGCATCGTCGTGAACCAAATTTACGTAGCGCGTTGGCTTGTAGCCGATGTCGTGGACTTTGGCTATCTCCTTGAAAATCTCGTGGTTATGCTGTGCTATATCGGCGATGTCGGGATTGGAGAAGGCCGGGCGACCGCCGCCTATATTGCGCCACGAAGCGCCACGGCTGTAGTTCACCATCACGGGATTGAAACCGGCCTCGCTGAAATAGCGGAACAGTCCGCTGCCAGCAATGCCGCCGCCCGCGATGAGCACACGCACGCTCTCGCGCATTACCTGATTGCTTTTGGGGAACACCAAAATATCCTTCTGACCTTCGGTGTAAACATCGCCGAGTGTAACCTGGTTGCTGAGCGGAGCACGCGGGGTGGCGTCGCTGGTAACTTCGATACCATGTGCGCGCAATGTCTGTCGGGCACGGGCAATGCAGCGTTTGCCACGACACGGGCCCATTCCCATACGGGTGATGTGCTTGAGCTCGTCAACCGAAATATACTTGCGGTTGCCAACAGCGGCAAGCAGGTCTTGGAGCGTAACGTCCTCGCAATGACAGATATAGGTCTCGTCTTTGTCGTCGTTAAGCGGTTTCATGGCCAGTGGTTCGGGATAGCGATCTTTGGCAATGAAGCCTTTGATATCTGTTATAACTCCCTCGATATTAGACACATGCACACGTGCCACGTTGGTTTTGTTCTCTTTTTTCAGCACTTTCTCCACCACGCCTTCGCCACGTTTTTGGCCGTTGTTGTCAACAAGATAAACCTCTGCACCTTCGTTTACGCCGTATTCTATGGGCAGGAAACACCAGTTTTTTTGGGTGTTGTAACCGAAAATGGCAAGTCCCGGACAATGGTTCACACACTCCATACAGCCAATGCACTTATTGTAATCCACTGTGGGAGTGCTACTTGTGGTAGGTTTGCTGATAGCTCCCTGCGGACAGCTGAAAGTGCAGGGGTTGCAGGCAAACCCGTACAGGCAGTCGATCTGCACAAAAGGCTTTGTCAGCATACGCTCGAGAGTGGGAAGGTTTGGTTTTTCCAAAATACGCACCGGATGCTGCTGCGAATCGATATACTGACGCGAAATGTCGAGGTATTCGTCGTAGCTGAAACGTATGGAAAGGTCCTGAGCAATTTCGTATGCGGCCTGTTTGCCACGCAGCACAGCGCTGGTGCCCTCGCCTATCCGCACAGCGTCGCCGATGCCGTAAACGCGGTGTCCGAACAGCTCGCGGCCTTTGGTTAGCAGCTGGTTGTCGGGCGTAAGGCCGGTACAGATATTTATAATGTCGATGTCGCCGATAACCTGTTCGGTGCCCGGGATGGCCTTTAAATTCTCGCATTTGGCGATAACAGCTCCGATGATGCCCGTACGGTCGTGGTTGGGTATGGCACGGACAAGGGTGTAGCCCGTCATGATGGGTATTCCCAGACGGCGCACACGGTTGGCCTGCACGGGAAAGCCACCCTCGCGGGGCATGGCTTCGATAATGGCTCTGATGGTGGCACCGGCCTGCATACCTTGGTACGAGGTGAGGTATCCTATGTTTCCCGCCCCGACGGTGAGCACGCGTTTGCCGAGCAACGTATGTTCCTGATTCATCATCTTTTGGAACACGGCGGCGGTGTAAACTCCCGGCACGTCGTCGTTTTCGAAAGCCGGCATAAAAGGCACTGCGCCGGTGGCCACAACAAGCTGCCGGGCGTCGATGTAAGATATTTCGCCGGTGGCCAAGTTCTTGATTGCCAGACGGCAGCCTTCGAGGATGTCCCACACCGTGCTGTTGAGCAGAATGCCGTCGTGGTTGTCGCCGGCAAGGGTTTTGGCGATGTCGAAACCACGCATGCCGCCATATTTCTTCTCGCGTTCGAAAAAGAAGAACTGGTGGGTCTGCATGTTGAACTGTCCGCCGATACGGGCGTTGTTGTCGATAACGAGGTTGTCGATACCGAAGGCGTTGAGCTGCTCGCGGCAGGCCAGTCCGGCAGGACCGGCACCCACAATGGCCACGGTGGTTTTGTAAACCTTATGCTCCACTTCGCCGGTGGGCTGGGTGGCGGTGGCGGGCATATTTTCCTCGGCATTGAGCATTGCCACGGTTTTCACGCCGTCCACGGGAGTGATGCAGATACGGCGCACTTTGCCGTCGACAAGCATTTCGCAAGCGCCGCATTTGCCTATGCCGCACTCAAGGGAGCGGTTGCGGCCCGAAAGCGAGTGGCTGTGCACGGGAAATCCGGCTTCGTGCAACGCTTTGGCAATGGTGTAGCCTTTGCGCGCCTGCACCTTTTGTCCGTTGAAAACAAATTCGGTCGTCTCGCCCTGTGGGATATCCAAAATCGGGTGATTTTCAATCTTATACATACTTTTTCTTAAAAGGGTTATACTGGCAGGCTCTGAAGAATTTAACTTTCTAATTGCTGCAGCAGGTGGAGAGCCATTGAGCACTATGTGCAACAAACAGGTTGCAAAGTTACATTTTTTTTTTGAAAAAATGGATTTTTTTTTACAATTATCAAAAACAGTTATGACTGCATTTCTAACAGACTGAAAAACACCACTTTCCCCTTGCAAAAAACTGCCCTGCAAGCTTGATACGGAGTGTGAGATTATGAAAAGTGCGTTTGTATAACGTATTTTTTTAATCATCATAGAGCAGCGAGGCATCCATGAGGCTTTCGACAGCCGATTCCACGTCGTCGGGCAACAAATCATACGCATCGACATTTGCCATGGCCTCCGCCTCGTCGACGGAGCAAGCCGATGCTTCGGGAGTGGCAGGTGCGGCGGAAAGTTATTTGTTCGTAAACAATCTGTTATTAAAGAATTCCCCATTTTGTACACTATATGCCCAAGGCCAGACACAGATCCTCGATGTATTTGAGCCGCTTAGACGGATGCCATT
>CALGGY010000015.1 GCA_937915785.1 uncultured Bacteroidales bacterium | reverse complement strand
TCGCAGACCGTTTCACCAATCTGCGGACGGGTGACATCCACCATTGCAGAAATCAAGGAACGTGGCGTGAAATACTGACCCGCACCGCTCTTCTTATCCTGACCGTTCTTTTCGAGTATGCTTTCGTAGATGGCACCTTTGACATCGCCGTCCATCACCAGCCACTGCTCTTCGTCAATCAGCGTAATCACCTTGCGAAGATAGACAGGCTTGTCAATCTTATTCTGTGCCTTCACGAAGATGGTGCCGATGAGGTTTTCCTCTTCTGACAGTTTCTTCAGCGTCTCTTCATACTGGTTGATGAGGTCAAGGCCATCCAGTTCAATGAGGTCTTTCCAACGATAGCCTTCCGGGATAGCAGAGTCCTCGCCAAAGGTCTCTACGTTCTCATCGTCCATCTTCAGGAATAGAAGATAAGTGAGTTGGGTGATATAATCCGTAAAGCCGATGCCCTGACCAGAGAGGGTGGTGGCCAGCGTCCACACTTTCTTGGTGAGCCCGCCTGTCCGGCTGGCAGGTGATGTCTCTTTATTTGTTGCCATATTATGTTATGCTGTTTTTCTGTATAATAAGAACTTCGACAAGGAAACAAGGGCTTCATCCGCCTGTGACTTGCCGCCAAAGGCTTTGATGAGTTGAGCCGCCCGTGTCTTGTCGTCGTCGATGATATCCTTGATGGTGCAAGCGCCGTTTGAAGCGATGTAATCCACAATCTGACGGATGACGGTTTTCTGGGATTCCGTCACAGTACGCTGCACCTGTCCGTACCAAAGGTTGAAACGCTGCTGCGCCGATGGGTACAGACTCTCCAATGTCTCAATCTGATGGTTGGCGAAACGAACCAACTGAATGATATTCGTCAGTGCTTCCTTCTCTTCTTTGGTGCTATGCTTCTTGACCGATTGCTGATTGACGATTGTGTAACAGTTCCACAGACGCGAAGTCTGGAACTTGTTATTCGCCAATTTCAGTTTGTTCTCCAAGTCCTTCAGCGTTGCGTATGTCAGTGGCTCTCCGTCGTTGTTGTATATCATGCGCAGAGCCTCTATATCGTCTTGATGCTCATCGCAATACTGCTCGAATGCCGATGTCACTTCCTTGGCTTCCTCCTCAGAGAAGCCCTTGGAGATGAGTTGGTCTTCTCCCGGCATCAATGTCTCAATGAAGCCGGCAGCAAGAATGAGCAGGTATTGGCGTGCCTCTGGATGATGAGTCAACGGTGCCACCAATGCCTTTCGTTCAAGATTTGGCTCGTCGATGCTTTCGTATGGAAGCAGTGTGTTCTTCTCCAAGGCATCAAAGATGGCAGCAGAGATTTCCTGCATCCCACTATAAGCCAATCTCCGGAACTCCTCCCGTTGCTTGTCCGTACACTTGTTGTAAATTCGTGCCAGTTTTGCCGCAATCAAGCGCAAATAGTCATCGTTGACGTTGCCATGTGTCAGCAGTTCCAGCAAACGCTTGAGCGTGATAGTCTGCACAGGCTCGTCTTTACCTGGAGCCGTTGTTGTCTTCTGGCTTTCGGTAACTCCTACAGCATCGACAAGGAAGAAGCAATCCTTGCTAAAAGCATTGGGCGTAACATTACGCAACTGGTCGTCGCCGATGGTGCGAACTCCACGGCCTTTCATCTGGATATACAAAGGCTCAGATGCCACATCACGCATGAATATCAGCACTTCAAGTGGCTTTACGTCCGTACCTGTTGCCACAAGCGTACAGGTCACGGCAATACGGAACTCCTTGTCGTTGCGGAACTGGCGTATCAACTCATTGCTGTCGCCTGCGGAATAGGTTATCTTCTGCACGAACTTGTCTTGCCTGTCGGCAGACAGGTCTTCTGTACGCCCAAAAACTTCTTTTGCGATGCGCACGATATTGTTGGCATGGATTTCGTTCAGGGCAAAGATAAGGGTCTTGGGCAGATAGTCCATGTTGGGTTCACGTTGTGGGTCGGTGAACATTTCCGTATAAACAGCATCACGGTAAGTTTCAAGTACCAGCTTGATTTGAGCCGGATTGATGACACTGCGGTTCAGCTCCTCCTTGGTATAATTCTTGGTTTCCTCGTTGCGTACTGTCTCAACCTTTCCTGTGTATCGAGTTTCCCGCTTCAACTTGTCGCCTTTAAGGATAGCACCGCCGTTTTCAGTCGCTTCGGTCTTGATACGATAGATTCGGGCATCCACGTTCACACCGTCCACAATGGACTGTTCAAGAGTATAGTTTACAACGATATTGTTATTGAAAAACGCCTTTGTTTCAGGAACCGGCGTTGCCGTCAAGCCTATCAATTTAGCCGTATTGAAGTATTCCAACACCTTTCTCCAGTTGCCATAGATGGAGCGGTGGCATTCGTCAATGATAATGAGGTCGAAGAAATCTGGCGGAAGCGTCATATTACCAGTCAGCTGAACTTCACTTGTAGTGGTATCCTCATCATCGTCATCGTTGTCAACAATCTCCTGCCCGGTAAGCAGAGAAAACAAACGTTGAATGGTAGAGATAACCACGTTGCTGTCGGATGGCACCTTCGCTGATTTCAGTCGGTTAACCGTATAGATGGTATTGAACGGGTCGCCATTTTCCGTTAGGCGGAACATTCCGAACTCACCTTCCGCCTGCTTGCCGAGGTTGTTTCGGTCAACCATGAATAGGATGCGCTTCATCGGCGTGAAAGCCAAGAAACGATAGGCGGCCAGACAAGCCGTGTAGGTCTTGCCCGCTCCTGTTGCCAAAACTATCAAAGCTTTTTTCTGTCCGGCACGAAAGCTGTTCTCCAGTTCTGTAATAGCTTCATACTGACAATCGCGCAAACCTTTCTTTTTCAGTGTCGGCAAACCTGCGTATGGTTCTTCTATTCCCAGCATCCTGACAATCTCCTTTGGCGTATGGATGCGGTTCATCTCAATGAGGTCTGCGTCTTCATCACGAAAGTCGCGGAAAAAGGTCTCATCACCGTTGGATTGGTAGATAATAGGCAAGGGTCGAGAATAGGCACTATAGCAATTGCGCACGCTGCGTGCATATAGTGCAGCCTGATCGCAAACCACACTGGCGGTTACGTCCACATCTTTTCGCTTGGCTTCCAATACCCCTACGGCCATGCCATTGACAAACAAGAAATAATCCGTTTCCCGATTACCCTCCATAAGACCTTCACGTATAGCTGCCGCCGTAAGAGTGGGAGTATAGAAATCCCTGTCTACCACTTTCCAACCCGCGTCCTCAAACATCTGGTCTATCTTGACTCTTGCTTTCTCTTCTGGTGTCATAATCGTGATGATTTGTATTTCTTATATCGAAAATTCTTATTTGCTGCAGATGCTTAAATCTTATTACAGTTTTTTATGTTGCAAAGATACTCTTTTTTTCAAACATAACAAAATTTCCATGCGAACGGTATGTTTTTTTTTAACTTCGTACAAGTACAAAAAAAAGGCTCCTTTTGGGAGCCTTTTTGTATATAGGATAAAACCTTCGTCGGGGTATTAGATGATACCTTGAGCAAGCATAGCTTTGGCCACACGCATGAAACCGGCGATGTTGGCACCTTTAACGTAGTTGATGGTACCGTCGGCTTGTTTGCCGTATTCAACGCACATGTCGTAGATGTTGTTCATGATGGTGTGGAGGTTTTTGTCCACTTCTTCGGCTGTCCAGTTGCGGTGTTCGGCGTTCTGGCAGATTTCCAGGCCGGAGGTAGCAACGCCACCAGCGTTAACGGCTTTACCGGGGCCGAAAGGTATCTTGGCACCTTGCAGTGTGGCGATGGCGCCGGGCTGGCAACCCATGTTGGAAACTTCGGCAACGTATTTCACGCCGTTGGCGATAAGTTCCTTAGCGTCTTCTTCAGCCATTTCGTTCTGGAAAGCGCAGGGGCAAGCGATGTCGCATTTCACGCTCCAAGCTTTCTTGCCAGCGGTGAATTTGGCTTTTCCGGGGAATTTGTCTGCCATGTCCTGAACTTTGTTGCGGTTCGAGGCGCGCATGTCAAGCATGTAGTCGATCATTTCTTTGGTGATGCCGTCGGCAATTTCGCAAACGCCGTCGGGACCGGAGATGGCCACAACTTTTGCGCCAAGTTCGGAAGCTTTGATGGCTGCGCCCCAAGCCACGTTACCGAAGCCGGAGAGGGCTATACGTTTGCCTTCCATCTTGTCGCCTTTTTCTTTTACCATGCGTTCCACATAGTAGATAGCGCCGAAACCGGTAGCTTCGGGACGGATGAGGGAACCACCCCAGCCGTAGCTCTTACCTGTGAGAGCGCCGGTGCTGTGTTCGCGGGCCAGTTTTTTGTACATGCCGTACATGTAGCCAATTTCGCGTCCGCCTACTCCAACGTCGCCGGCAGGGCTGTCTTGGTCGGGACCGATGTTGCGCCAAAGCTCATACATGAAAGCTTGGCAGAAACGCATGATTTCTTCGTCGGTTTTTCCAACGGGGTCGAAATCGGAACCGCCTTTACCACCGCCCAGTGGCAGCATGGTGAGGCTGTTTTTGAATATCTGTTCGAAACCTAAGAATTTCAGCATCGATACGTTTACCTTGGGGTGGAAACGCAGACCGCCTTTGTATGCGCCAAGAGCGGCGTTGTACTGTACGCGGTAGCCGAGGTTGGTCTGAACTTCGCCGTTGCGGTCAACCCAGGTTACACGGAATGTGAAGATACGATCGGGTTCTACCAGACGTTCCACTATTTTTGCTTTCTCAAATTCGGGATGTTTGTTGTAAACCTCTTCGATGGATTCGAGAACTTCGCGAACTGCTTGTAAGTATTCGCTTTCACCCGGATGTTTGGCTTCCAGGTTGGTCATAATGTTTTGTACATTCATGATATTGTGGTTTTAAATTAAATAGTTGTTTTTTTAATTTGTGCTGCAAAGGTACTATATTTTGTTGATACAAAAAAATTTTTTTCCATTTTTATTTTTTATTTTTGTAAAACATTGATACATAGATATGTTTGTCGCTATTTTTTGCAACTTCCTTGCTTTTTGACTTTTTGTGGAAAAAAAAACGTATCTTTGCAATCTGGTTTTTTTGAGGTTATTGATAGCCTCCACACACTAATTTTACAGAAATAATTACAGCTATGGACGTAGCCATAAAACAAAAGATAGACAGCCTTGTTCAGGAAATATCCAATATCAGCGACCTGCCAACAAAAATGGAGGCCTACAACTACATGATCCGTCAGGCCGATTTCTGCATATACTCCCTCGAGGAGGAGCAACGCCAGTACGAAAACGCAGGCAATTACTGATACTACCTTTCCCGTGGACAAAACCCTTCTTTTTCCGACATAACTAATTCAATATCAAATAAATAAACGTATCGCAATGAAATTGAGATTTTTAGCACTTGTGTTGGGCCTTGCCATGTTGCTCCCAACCGCCATGCGTGCCGACGAAGGCATGTGGTTACTTTCGCTATTGGGCAAAAACTATGCCGATATGCAGAAAAAAGGTTTCAAACTTACTCCGGAGGACATATACAACGTCAACCAGAGCTGTATCAAGGACGCCATTATTGGTCTTGGCAACGAAGGCCATTCGTTCTGGCATTTCTGCACAGCAGAGATAATATCCGACAAAGGCTTGGTAAGCACCAACCACCACTGTGGCTACGGCATGATTCAGGCACACTCCACCGTTGAGCACGACTACCTGCGCGACGGTTTCTGGGCCTACTCCATGGATCAGGAACTGCCCAACCCCGGCACCACAGCATCCATACTTATCCGTATTGAGGATGTAACACCGCAAATTAAAAGTGTGCTGAAAGACGAGATGACCGAGGCCGAACGCAACGCCGCCATCAACGAAAAGGCCGCCGAGCTGGAAAAAGCCGCCGTGGAAGGCACCTACTACGAAGCCAAGGTGAAAAGCATGTTCAACGGCAACCAGTTCATCATGTTTGTACATGTTATATACAAAGACGTGCGCTTGGTTGGCGCTCCCCCCTCGTCGATGGGCAAATTTGGCGGCGACACCGACAACTGGATGTGGCCTCGCCATACCGCCGACTTCTCGCTGCTGCGCATATACACCGCCCCCGACGGCTCCCCCGCCGCCTACTCCAAGGACAACGTGCCACTGAAACCCAAACACCATCTGCCCGTGAGCATAAAAGGCGTGGACCAGAACGACTTTGCCATGATAATGGGTTTCCCCGGCACCACCGACCGTTTCCTCACCTCCTTCGGACTCGAAGAGACTATGAACATCACCAACAAGCTGCGCTACGAGATACGCACCGTTAAAATCAACGTTTGGCGTGCCGCCATGGCTTCCGACCAAGCCATCCGCATCAAATACTCGTCGAAATATGCCAGCTGCTCCAACTATTGGAAATACAGCTACGAGCAAAACAAGGCCCTCAAGGCCCTCAACACCATGGGTGTGAAAAAAGACATCGAAAAACAGTACACCGAATGGGCCAAATACAAAGGCGGCGACTACCAGAACGCCCTCAAATACCTCGAGGACAGCTACAACGCCCGCAAACCCTACATGGCCGCCCGCACCTATCTGGCCGAAGGCCTGATTCAGGGTCCCGACCTGCCTTTCCAAGCCTATCAGCTGGGTCTTGGCGTGAAAGCCGCCGAAGGTAGCAGCAAGGTTATCGAAGCCCTCAAAAAAGAGTCCGCCGATTTCTACAAGGACTACGACCAGGCTACCGAGGAAAAGACCATTGCAGCCATGTTCGAATATGTTTACAAAAACATCGAAGAACAGTACTGCCCCGATTTCCTGAAAGAGGCCGCCAAGAAATACAAAGGCAACTTTGAGAAATACGCCGCCGACGTGATGAAAAAATCCGTTTTCGCCAACGAGGAAAAATTCAACAAATTCCTCGAAAAAGCCGATGTCAAGAAATTGGAAAAAGACCCCATGTTTGTTGCCGGCGAGCAGGCCTATCAGATGTACCGCCAAGTGGCCATGGCCGCCAATGCCGCCGCCCCCGACTTGGCCAAGGGCAAACGTCTGTTTGTTGACGGCATTATGCAGATGAACGGCGACAAACCTCTGGCCCCCGACGCCAACTCCACCATACGCTGCACCTACGGCAACGTGCTGGCCTACGACCCCAAGGACGGCATGCACTACAACCACTACACAACCCTCAAGGGCGTTATCGAGAAAGAAGACCCCAACAATCCCGAATTCAACGTTCCCGAAAAACTGAAAAACCTGTTCTATGCCGGCGATTTCGGTCGCTATGCTAACGAAAAAGGCGAACTGCCCGTTTGTTTCATCACCAACAACGACATTACCGGCGGCAACTCCGGCTCGCCTGTGATGAACGCCAAAGGACACCTCATCGGCTTGGCTTTCGACGGAAACAGCGAAGCTATGTCGGGCGACATCGACTTTGAAGAAAACATGCAGCGATGCATCAACCTCGACGTGCGCTATATGCTCTTTATCATCGACAAATTTGCCGGCGCCAAAAACCTTATCGACGAAATCGACATTGTGAAAGACTGATGAATAATTGCTAATTAGCAATTAGCAATGAATAATTTAGGGATGCGGAAACCGCATCCCTTTTTTTGTCAACAAAAGTAATTGCAATTTGCAAACTGCACATTGTTTTTGCAACCCGGTTGCACAAAACACATCGTAATTTTGCAAAACAAAACCAAAACGCAAAAACCATGAACAAACTCATCAGAATTATCGTAACGGCCGTGCTTCTGGTCATTGCCGTAGTAATAGAAAAAACCGTAGCCTTGCCTGTTTGGCAGATGCTGTTGGTATATCTTGTGCCTTATTTGCTGATAAGCTACGACATTTTGGCCGAAACCGTGGAGGATGTGGTCCATGGTGAGCCCTTCAGCGAGGACCTCTTGATGACTGTGGCCACGGTGGGCGCCTTGCTGATAGGTTTTCTGCCCGGCGCCGAAACTCAGTTCCCCGAAGCGGTGTTCATAATGCTGTTTTTCCAAATAGGCGAGATGTTCGAGGATTATGCCGAGGACAAAAACCGCCAGTCCATTTCGCACCTTATGGACATACGTCCCGACTCGGCCACCGTGGTGCGCAACGGAGTGGAGCAGACCGTGGCTCCCGAACAGCTGCAAGTGGGCGAGACCATAATTATTAAAGCTGGCGAAAAAGTGCCTGTCGATGGTGTGGTGATAGAAGGTGCGTCGTCGCTGAACACAGTAGCCCTCACTGGCGAGAGCCTGCCGTGCGACATTGCCGTGGGCGACGAAGTTCTGTCGGGGAGCATCAACCTTTCGGGCACCGTAAAAGTGCGGGTGGCCAAGGCCTACGCCGACAGCACCGTGTCCAAAATCCTCAACCTTGTGGAAAATGCCCAGCAGCAGAAATCCAAAAGCGAGACCTTCATCACACGTTTTGCCCGCATATACACGCCCGTGGTGGTAGCCGCAGCTCTGGTGGTGGCCTTTGTCCCGCCATTGCTTTCGGGCAGTTTCGCCACCAACTTTGCCACATGGCTCTACCGTGCGTTGATGTTCCTCATAGTGTCGTGTCCGTGCGCATTGGTGGTGTCGGTGCCGCTGGCCTTTTTTGGCGGCATAGGCAAAGCGTCGAGGCATGGCATACTTATAAAAGGATCCAGCTACATGGATGTATTGTCGAAACTGCACACGGTGGTGTTCGACAAAACGGGCACCCTCACTCACGGCCGTTTCGAGGTGGTGAGCGTACATCCCAACGAGATAGACGCCGACGAGCTGCTGCACCTTGCCTCGCATGTGGAGCACTACAGCACCCACCCAATAGCCATGTCGCTGAAAAATGCTTTCAGCCGCGAGTGCGCCGACTGTGTGGTGAGCAACACCGAAGAGATTGCCGGACAGGGCATACGTGCCACCGTCAACGGTGATACCGTGTGCGTGGGCAATGCTCGCATGATGGCTTCCATCGGCGTGAATTGTGAAGGCAGCCACCCCCACGGCACAGTGGTGCATGTGAGCATAAACAACCGCTATGCCGGATATGTGGTGGTGTCGGACAAGGTGAAGGACGATGCCGCCCCAGCCATTGACGAGCTCAAACGTTTGGGAGTGCAGCGCACCGTTATGCTTACCGGCGACCATGCCAATGTAGCCGACGCTGTGGCACAGCAGTTGAAGGTGGACGAGTGCCACTCCCAACTGTTGCCCGCCGACAAGGTGGAACATCTGCGGCAATGCATAGCCAACGGCAGTGGCAAGAATTTTGTGGCCTTTGTAGGCGATGGCATCAACGACGCACCGGTGCTGGCTTTGGCCGATGTGGGCATTGCCATGGGCGCCCTCGGCTCCGACGCCGCCATCGAAGCCGCCGACGTGGTGGTGATGGACGACAAACTGGAAAAAATACCGCTTGCCATTCGCATAGCCCGACAAACGGTGCGCATTGCCACGCAGAACGTGTGGTTTGCCATTGGCGTGAAAATGCTGGTGTTGCTGCTGGCAGTTCTGGGAGTGGCCTATCTGTGGATGGCAGTGGTGGCCGACGTGGGCGTTACCGTGCTCGCCGTACTCAACGCCATGCGGCTTTTGAAAAAATAACTACAAATAATGATGCCGGGTGTGATTTTTATTTCGTAACTTTGCATAAAAGTAAAATCATAGATGGAACATCAAGAAGAAATGCTCGAAGTGTTTGACCGCCATGGCGTTAAGCCTACGGCAAACCGTATCATTATATTCGAAGTTCTGTCCGGTGCCGAACGGCCGCTGTCGCTGAAAGAGATAGAGGAGAAAGTTTTCCCCATCGACAAATCGGGGGTGTTCCGTACCCTGACGGTTTTCAGAGAACATCATCTGATACATGTTATAGACGGTGCCGAAAATGGCGTACGCTACGAGCTGTGCCACCATCACTCTCCTGATACCGACGACGACCAACACCTGCATTTCTACTGCGAGCTCTGCAAAACCACCTTCTGTTTGGAAACTCCAGTGCCAGAAGTGCCGTTGCCCGATGGATTCGAGGCACACAGCGGCAACTATATGATAAAGGGTATCTGCCCCAAGTGTGGCAAATAAAAATAACGTGAGCCGCAAATCTTTGCTCACGTCCGGTATATTATAGTATTGTTGGATAGTTGGTGTGTGTAAGGTATGCTAAAAAAACTCCGCTCACAGAGCGGAGTTTTTTTGTTGTTTATCTTACATATCGTTTCACTAATCGGACGCTACGTCCCATAGCGGTAACGGCATCGTCCACATTCAAGTTGCCCTCTATACCTCGGTTGAAATAAAAGTCTGTTGCGTTGCGGACATCATCATCGGCAAGGTGTGTGGTGGTCCAGTAAAACCCGTTTTCCTCGTCTGCTACATAGGTTGTACCCGACCTACGTCCTGCCGCAGGCAGAAGGGTGGCACCCATTTTCTCCCAGTCCATCCAGTCGGAGTACGACAATGTGGTGGCGCCGCCATATTCATTGATTTTGCCAAAGGCTCCTGTGCCATTCATAATAAAGAAGCGACCGCCGTTGTCGGGGAAAAGGAGCATAGCCCTAATGCTTGTGCTGGAGTTGTATGTGTATCCGTGCGAGCTGTTGGTATCTATCGAAACCAGTGTCCAGCGGGCGTTTGGGTTACCATTCACACGGGTGGCAGTGGCACGGGTAAACAGTAGGTATTCCCATTCGGCTTTGGAAGGGCAAAACCATGTTCCTGCGGCATCGGTGCGGCCAGTTTGCGGGTTGTATATGTAGTTGTACACGCCCCAGTCGTATCTGCTGCTGCCACCGGTGAGGTTTCTTACCTGATTTTTCGATGGACCGTAGCCGTAGTAGTTCATTGTGGCATCTACAGTAGCGTTGGAGCTAGAGTAGGGCATATAGTTCACAACGTAGGTGTCGTTTGATGCGTGCCAGCCGCTGGTTGCCCAGCCAAAAAGGTCAATCCAGCCGCGGTATGTATCCGAAATATTATTGTTGTTTGCACGCATGCAATGCCATTGTTTGGTAGCAAAGCGCCATGTGCCTGCGGCATTGGTGCCGTCGGAGGTTCTGTGCGTTGTGGTCGAGGAGCCGCCATTAGTGGCGCTCCATTGCAGGTTGCCTGGCGAAAACAGCACGGTGTCGCCCATTCCTGCGACATAATACCAGCTTTCGTTGAATTTTATGTTGTTCAGAGAAGTATTGTAAATGTGATTGCGTTGCATGGTGGTAGATTCGACACTTTTTGTAACAAAATTGCCGTCGGTGTTGTAAATTCGCATGGTAAGCTGCTTGCTGGCAAAGGGTGGCAGCACAACATATACGATTTTTTCTGTCTCCAGATTGATGAAGTTCGTAGAGCCGCTTTTCAGCTGCACAGTGAGGTAGTTCTGGGCACTTGCACTTTGGCCGCTAAGCGAGGTGAAATTGGGGTTGGTTTTGAAAGTGCCGGAGAGCAGTTTGTCGTCGCTGGTGAAGACAATCTTTTCGGCTTTTTTGTTGCTTGAGTTTGCATCGGCCTTAAGGGTGAGGCGTAATACGCTTCCGAGGTTGTGCATTTGGAAACAGATGTCAGTTGAATTGGAAGGTTCGGAGATGTATGCCGCCATGTAGCTGTAGCGGGTGAGTTTTTGTTCCTCGTTGTAGTCGTAAACTTGTACCGACGGCAGCGATACGGTGAGTTCGTTAGCTGTGAAATCGCTTGGTATAGAGTTGGTGTAGCTACCGCATAAAGTAGTGGGGTGCACAGCCCAGTACACGCGGTTGGAGCTGGATTGAATGGCGTGGGTGGTGCCGGCGAAACGGGCAGACATGCCATCGCTTGATATGTTGTTTTCTGTAAGGTTGCTGCCATTGATGTTGATAGCATCGCCGTTGTTCCATTTCACCTTGCGGGAGGCAGCGTAGTCAAGGTAAGCTTTGTCGGAGTTTTCGTTTTCGGGAAGTCCGGCATTTACTGTTATATAAGTTTCCACACCAGGGTTACGCTGTTGCACTTCTTCGGAGAGTTCATCTTTTGTGCACGAGGCGGCAATTATCATCAGTGTGCTAATGGCTATTATGCTGCCAAAGGTTTTGATTAGTTGTTTCATTGTTGTTGTTTTTTAATCTGTTTTTTACCAATACAAGGTTACTAATTTCAAAATAAAAGGCAATCTGCCGTTGGCGGACTGCCCGATTAATGGTACAGAGGTGCTTTTTTGCACAAGTGCCTCTGTACCACAGATGTAGCAAGTGTTTTTCTGGCTCTGCAAGAAGGTATTGCAAAAAGCGGCAGCATTGCGTACTGCGGTTTTGCATACGTTTGTGATAGAAACAAAAATCTAGTCGAGACAAAAGCAATACCTTTGCACCATGCTTGAGCAAAAATTGCAACACATAACACAAAACGCAACTAATGCGTTTTCGCAAATGCCGATAGAGGTGTGCGCACATGTAATGCATTGTTTCACAGAGTTTTGTTTCTAAATAATTGTTTCAAAAAATCACTGCAAAAATAAGTGCAATAATCGGTATTTGCCACGCCCAAATCGGGCGTTGACTTGCAAAAGGCTTAAAAAAACAAATGATTAGCCCTTTTTTGTGGTGTCGGAAGCGGCAAGGAGTTCCGAGAAAAGGGCAAAGAAGTCGACATCCAGCGCTTTGCTTATTAGGAATAGTTGCTGAGTGTCGATGGTGTGCTTCAAGAAGATTTTTTGCACGGTTCGTGGATGCACGCTGATGCGGTCGGCGAGCCACTCGTTGGTGCGGCCTTGCCTTCGCATCTCGGCGCGAATCAGCTCGCCGATGTTTATCTGCATAATATTGCCTTTTGCGCGCTTGGTTATCGGCTCCCGCAATTGCAACGACCGCAGTCAAAAAAAAGACGAGCACTTCGCCTCCCTGACTGCGGTCGTGGAATTACCTTGGGGGAAAGGCAAAATACTCGTGTAGCACGAGCACTTGCTTAGTCCGTTTCCCCAAGATCTTCAGAAATTTTCCACGTTTCAGTCAGATCGAAACAAATAGCAAACGCAATATTTAAATCACCACGTTCTGTGTGATGAAACTTTTGCAAAAATACATTTTTTTTCTTGTTTTTTTTGATGCTTTTTTTTCAAAAGTCCGCAATTACACATTAACTATCTGTTTGTTAATGTGTTGTGTTTGTGGGTGTTGTGTGAGGTATTGTTCAGTCGATGTTTTTTTATGGTGTTGGCAAGCAATTTGTTATGGAAAATTATCAGATTGAGACCAATAGTGTCCAAAACGTTTTTTCTAAAATATAGTTGATAAAATAAAATGG